>NZ_JAJONE010000001.1:1640000-1948333 GCF_024700075.1 Hymenobacter sp. J193 | reverse complement strand
GACTACCTGACCAAGCCCTTCGCTCCGGCCGAACTGCTGGCCCGCGTGCAGACGCTGCTGCTCCGCCACGCTGTGCGCCGCCAGTTTGCCGCCTTGCCCCAGGAGGGGCCGGATGAGATTGCCATTCCCCCCGCTGCCGATACTCCCGCAGCGCTGCCCGCCGCAACAGGCGCATCAACCGGGGCCGCTGCCACCGAAGCTCCGGCCCCGCCGGCTGGCGCGGGCGAGCAGCTGGCGCAGTGGCAGGCGCAGGTGGTGGGGCACTTGTCGGCGGAGCAGTTTGGCCCGCCTGAGCTGGCCCTCTTGCTGAACGTGAGCGAGCGGACGCTCTACCGCCGGCTGGGCGAGTGGGCCGGCCTTACGCCGGCGGCCTGGCTGCGCGAGCAGCGCCTGCACCAAGCCCGTCAGCTGCTCGAAGCCGGCGACTTCGGCACGGTGGCGGCGGTGGCCGAGGCGGTGGGCTTTGCCTCGGCCAAGTACTTCAGCAACCTGTACGCCGAGCGGTTTGGCCGGCGCCCCAGCGACTACCGCGCGCCCCGTAAGTAGCCGCAGGCCGGGTAGCAGGGGCAGCAGAACAGAGCCGAAAAGGGCACTGGCCTGCCAAAATGCACTGACAAAGGCCAGAAGCAGACGATTGGCAGGCCAGTGCCCTTGCTGCGGGAACTGGGTGTCTAGTTTTGATGATTGGTGGTGCTGACCGTTTTGCGCGGTGGAGCATACTGGAGTTTCCCACTGAAGCGGCTCAGCCCGCCGGAGGCTGTTTCCGCCCCCGCTCCCCGCCGTCGCTGCTCCTCTGCCGGAGTAGCGGCCTATCCCAAGCCCGGTGCCGTCGCGCAGCGCTGCCCCAATCCTCTCCGTCTTGTATGAAGCAATTTCTCCGCCTCACCTCTTGCCTTCGCCGTGGGTACGGCCCCACGCTGACCGTGCTGCTGCTGGCCCTGCTGCCCCTGCTGGTCCACGCCGGTACGCCGGTGCTCACCTTCCAGGCTACGGAGCCCGGCTCGGCCGGCACGAACGTGATGGCCTTCGTGGACCAGGTCGAAATCGTGAACGCCAGCTCTGGGGTCGTGATGGCCAGCGCCGTGCCCAACGCCAGCTTCGAGACTTTCACGGCTCCGCTCCAGTTCACCAACTACGGCCCCAACCCCGCCGGCGCGAGCTGGACGTTTGACAACCGCAGCGGCATTGGCCGCGTGGGCGGCGACCTGACCCCGCCGCCCACCGCCAGCGGCAGCTACGTGGGCTATGTGCAAACTGCGGACGGGGTAGCCGGCGCCTTCCGCCAGACCGTGCCCAACCTGGTGCCGGGCCTGTACCGGGTGCGGCTGCGGGTGGCCCAGCGCAACATCGCCCTGGCCAACCAGGGCGTAAGGGTGCTGGTGGATGGCGTGGCCCTGGGCACGGTGGTGCCGGCCAACAATGGGGCCTTTGCGATATACAACAGCGCCACCTTCATGGTGGCCCGGCCCAGCACCAGCCGCACGTTCTTCGGCGGGGCCAACCTGACCACCGACGGCAGCACGGCGCTGGACGTGGGCTTTATGTCGGCCCCGGCCGTGACGGACGTGGACGGCGACGGGCTGCTCGACCTGCTGGTGGGCGAATACGACAGTGGCTACGTGTTGCGCTACGAGCAAACCACGGCCGGCGGGCTCGTCTTTTCCGGGGGCCTGCCCCTCACCACCAACGGCAGTACCGCCTTGAGCGCGGGCACCTTTCCCCGGCCC
Source organism: Hymenobacter sp. J193 (assembly GCF_024700075.1). Lineage (NCBI taxonomy): Bacteria > Pseudomonadati > Bacteroidota > Cytophagia > Cytophagales > Hymenobacteraceae > Hymenobacter > Hymenobacter sp. J193. The sequence goes on along the minus strand of NZ_JAJONE010000001.1, from coordinate 1,946,606 downwards.
ACTGTGACCGACGTGGATGGTGACGGCTTGCTCGACCTGCTGGTGGGCAACTTCAGCGGCAACGTGTTGCGCTACGAGCAAACCGCGGCCGGGGGACCCATCTTTGCCGGCGGGGCGGCCCTGACCACCAATGGCACCACTGCCTTGGGGGTGAGTGGGGGGAAAGCCGCGCCGACGGTAACCGACGTAGATGGCAACGGCTTGCTCGACCTGCTGGTGGGCAACGGCAACGGCAACGTGTTCCGCTACGAGCAAACCGCGGCCGAGGGCCTCGTCTTTGCCGGCGGAGCGGCCCTGACTACCAATGGCAGCACCGCCCTGAATGCCGGCAGCAATGTGTCCGTCACCGTGACGGACGTGGACGGCAACGGGCAGCTCGACCTGCTTATCGGCAACGATTACGGTGAGATAAAGTCCTTTGAGCAGACGGCGGTGAACGGCCTGCTGTTTGCCGCCGCCAGTGTGCTGGTAACGGCCGGCAGCAGCCCACTCAATGGAAACGACTACACCACCCCGGTGGTGACCGACGTGGACGGCGACGGCCTGCTCGACCTGCTGACGGGCAACAACCGCGGCACCGTGCGGCGCTTCGAGCAGGCCGACCCGCCCATTGCCCTGGCCCTCACGCCTCGGGCCGTGGCCGAGAATGGGGCCAGCGGCACGGTGGTCGGTACCTTCAGCACCACCGACAATACCAGCGGCGACACCTTCACGTATACGCTGGTGAGCGGCGACGGCAGCGCCGACAACGCCCGCTTCACCATCGGCACGGGGGCCAATGCAGGCAAGCTGGTGACCAACGCCGGGTTTGACTTTGAAACCAGGAGCAGCTACTCCGTGCGGGTACGCAGCACCGACGCCACGGGGCTTTTTACGGAGCAATTCTTCACTATCATCATTACGGATGCGGTAGAGGCTCCGACTCTGACCGGTGTTGAGCCGGGCAGCGGGCCGCTGGGCACCACCATTACCATCACGGGCACCAACCTGACCGGGCTGACCAGCGTGCTGGTGGGCGAGGTGCCGGCCTTGTTCACAGTGACCAGCAATACCAGCGCCACGGCCACCGTGCCGCGCCAGGCCACCAGCCAGCGGGTGCGAGTGAGCAACGCCGCCGGCACCGCCTTAAGCGCCACGGCCTTCACCGTGACGCGGCCCAGCGCCAGCGGCGTGTTTCCCGGCGGGGCGGCCCTCACCACCAACGGTACCACCCTGGTGCAGCCGAACGCCTTCTCGGCCCCGGCCGTGACGGACGTGGACCAGGATGGCTTGCTCGACCTGCTGGTGGGCAACCAAAATGGCAGCGTGTGGCGCTACGAGCAAACCACGGCCAACGGCGACCAGTTTGCCTCAGCAGGTGCGCTGACTGACGGCACCAGCCCGCTGAACGTCGCCGGCTACGCCATCGTGGCCGTGACGGACGTGGACGGCGACGGACTGCTTGACCTGCTGGTGAGCAATGCCTTTGGCGACGTGCTGCGCTACGAGCAAACCGCGACCAACGGCGGTAACTTCGCCGGTCAGGGCAGCCTGACTACCAACGGCACCACTCCCCTGAACGTGGGCAACTACGCAAACCTGGCCGTGACGGACGCGGACGGAGACGGCCTGATTGACCTGCTGGTGAGCAACAACGCCGGCAACATTCAGCGCTACGAGCAGGCGGCGGCCAATAGCAGCAGCTTCGGGGCCGTCGCGGCCCTGACCGATGCCGGCGGTACGCCTCTGGCCCTGGGCAACATCGGCCTGAGTGTGACTGACCTGGACAGCGACGGCCTGCTCGATATGCTGGTGGGGCGCACCTCCGGCCGGGTGACCCGCTACGAGCAGACGGCCCCGGCTGCCAACAGTTTCACCTCCCTGAACGACCTGACCACCAACGGCACCACTGTCATTGACGCGGGTGACTATACCAAGCCCGCCGTGACGGACATCGACGGTGACGGCCTGCTCGACCTGCTGCTGGGCAGCCTGAGCGGCACGGTACTGCGCTACGAGCAAAGCGACCCGCCCACGGCTCTGGCCCTCTCGCCCCAGGCCGTGGCCGAGAATGCCGCCAGCGGTACCGTGGTGGGCACCTTTAGTACTACCGATGCCACGCCTGGTGACATCTTTACTTACACCCTGGTAACGGGGACTGGCAGCGACGACAACGCCACCTTTGCCATCGGCACGGGAGCCAACGCGGGCCAGCTGCTCACGGCCGCCGTGTTTGACTTTGAAACCCGGAGCAGCTACAGCATCCGGGTCCGCACCACCGATGCCACCGGCCTTGCGTTTGAGCAGGTCTTCGCTATCAGCATCACCGACGTGGCAGACCCGCCCGTGCTCACCAGCTTCGCGCCGCTGAGCGGGCCGCTGGGCACCACCATCACCCTCACGGGCCGGAACCTGACCGGCCTGACCAGCGTGCTGGTGGGCGAGGTGCCGGCCCGGTTCACGGTGACCAGCAGCACCAGCGCCACGGTTATCGTGCCGCGCCAGGCCACCAGCCAGAAAGTGCGCATCAGCCGCACGAGCGGGCTGGCCCTCAACCAGGGCACGGCGCTGAGCAGCCTGGCCTTCCAGGTGGCGCGGCCCAGCACCAGCTACGAATTTCCGGGCGGTGCCGCTCTCACCACCAATGGCACCACCCCGCTGATAATTGGAAGAACGCCCACCCCGCAATTTGGGAACAATGCGGCCCCGGCAGTGACGGACCTGGACAACGACGGCCTGCTCGATATACTGGGGGGGATGACGATGGTAACGTGACGCGCTTCGAGCAGACCACGCTTAACGGCGACATCTTTGCCCGGCAGGGCTACCTGACGACCGACGGCACTACCAGGCTGAACGTGGATATTCTTGCGGCCCCGGCGGTGACGGACCTGGACGGCGACGGCCTGCTCGATATGCTGGTGGGCAACGGCTATGGCGACGTGGTACGCTTCGAGCAAACGATGGTCAACGGCAGCGTATTCGCCCCGCAGAGCCTGAGCACCATTAGCTTGTCTGCCCTGGCAAGGCTGGCGGTGACGGACGTGGACGGCGACGGCCTGCTAGACCTGGTCACGGGCGACATAGACGGCAACGTGCGGCGCTTCGAGCAAACGGCAATCAACAGCAGCGTATTCACCTCGCTGGACGACCTGACCACTAACGGCACGACGGCAATCGTCACGGGCAATAGCGCCGCACCAGCGGTGACGGACATAGACGGCGACGGCCTGCTCGACCTGCTGGTGGGCAACTCCGGCAGGCTGCGAGCCTACGAGCAAACGGTGGCCCAAGGCACCGTATTTGCCCCGCCGCCCCCGCCGCAGGACTTCTTGACAACCGGCAACGTCGTCGTCGACGAAGGCGAAGAATTCGAAGAATACGTGCAGGCTGGCTTCGCCGCTCCGGTCGTGACGGACGTGGACGGCGACGGCCTGCTCGACATCCTGGTGGGTAACTCTCAAGGCAACGTGCAGCGCTACGAGCAGCGGGCCCCGCCGCTCTTCATCCTCGACATTGCGCCCGCCACGGCCGGAGCCGGCACCACAGTGGTCCTGACGGGCACGAACCTGACGGGCACCACGGCCGTGACCGTGAATGGCGTGGCCGCCACCGCCGTCACGGTTATCGACGACGGCCACGTTAGCTTCACGGTGCCGGCCGGGGCCTCGACCGCCCAAACCGTGACCGTGACCACGCCGGCCGGCACCAGCCCGGCGTACACCCGGTTTGAGGTGCAGCTGCAAGTGGTCAGCACCAGCCCGGCCGTCAATGCCATCAGCGCGCCCACGGCCAATTCGGCTCTGGCCATCACCTTCACCGAGCCGGTGACGGCGGCCAGCATCACGCCCTCGGCCACGACGGCCATCCGCGTGTTCTCGGCCCAGGTGGGCGGGCGCAAGGCGGGTACGCTCAGCCTTAGTGGTGCTACTGTAAGCTACGTCAGCACCTTGAGCGGCGGCCGGGCCAACTTCCAGCCCGGCGAGACGGTGAGCGTGACCGTGCCGGCCGTCGTGCAAACAGCGAGTGGCCTGCAGCTACCCAAGCAGGTGTACCAGTTTACGGCGGCCACGGGCGGGGCGGGGCGCGGCAAGTTCGCGGCCCCGGCCACTAACCCCGAAGTAGCCGTGGGCCAGCTGCCCTACAGCCTGGCGGTAGGCGACGTGGATGGCGACGGCGACCTGGATATGCTCGTGGCTAACAACATCGACAACACCGTGAGCATACGCCTCAACGACGGCAGCGGCAGCTACGCCGCCCCGGCCACCAACCCCGAAGTAGCCGTGGGGGGCAACAATCCCGTCGTGGCAGTGGGCGATGTGGACGGCGACGGCGACCTGGATATGCTCGTGGCCAACAGCTTCGGCGGCGGGCGGGTGAGCGTGAACCTCAACAACGGCAGTGGCAGCTTCGCGGGCGGCTCTGATTTTTATGTAGGCAATAACCCCCAGGACCTAACGGTGGGCGACGTGGACGGCGACGGCGACCTGGATGTGCTCACGGCCAACTATTCCAACGGCAGCATTGGCAGCGGCACCGTAAGCGTGCGCCTGAACGACGGCACGGGCACCTTCACCGCCCTGACCCTCAACCCCGCCGTGGGCCGCGGCCCTAGTACCGTGACGGTGGGCGACGTGGACGGCGACGGTGACCTCGACCTGCTCACGGCCAACTTCGTGGACAACACGGTGAGCGTGCGCCTGAACGACGGTGCGGGCAATTTCACGCCACCCGCCACCAACCCCGAAGTAGCCGTGGGCAGCGGCGCCGGCAGCGTGGCCCTGGGCGACGTGGACGGCGACGGCGACCTGGATCTGGTGGTCACCAACGTCAGCGACGACAACGTGAGCGTGCGCCTGAACGACGGCACGGGCAACTTCACGCCCCCCGCCACGAACCCCGAAGTAGCCGTGGGCGATAGTCCCTATACCGTGGCCCTGGGCGACGTGGACGGCGACGGTGACCTGGACCTGGTGGTCTCCAACAAGGCCGGCAGTACCTATACTAACGCCCTCAGATACGGCACGGTGAGTGTGCGCCTCAACAACGGCACGGGCAGCTTCAGCGCCCCCGCCACCACCCCCGAACCCAGCGTGGGCACCGCCACCGCTGAGTTCGGCCCCGGCCCCTCCGGCCTGGTCCTGCGCGACGTGGATGGTGACGGCGACCTGGACCTGCTCACCGCCAACTCTGGCAGCAACAACGTGAGCGTGCGCCTGAACCAGGATGTGCCGCTGCCGGTGGAGCTGACGGAGTTTACGGCCACGGTGGCCGGTCCGGCCCTCGTGCGCCTGGCCTGGGCCACGGCCACGGAGCAAAACAGCCAGAACTTCGAGGTAGAGCGCAGCGCGGATGGCCGCACGTTCACGCGCATTGGCACAGTGCCTGCCGCCGGCACCAGCACCAGCCCGCGCAGCTACGAGCTACTCGATGCGGTGCTTCCCAGCGACGCAGCCCGGCTCTATTACCGCCTGAAGCAAGTGGACACGGACGGTACGTTTGCCTACTCGCCCGTGCGCACAGTGACGTTCCCCCATTCACTCACTCCCGCTTTCACTCCTTCCCTCAGTGTGTTCCCCAATCCCACCCAGGGCTCGGCCACACTGACGGGGGCAGCGCCCGGCACGGCCGTGACGGTGCTGGACGCGCTGGGCCGACCGGTGCTTTCGGCTACGGCCGATGGGGCGGGTAGGGCGGTGCTGGCCTTGCCGGCCGGACTGCCGGCGGGCGTGTACGTGGTGCGCAGCGGTGCCCGCACGGTCAAGCTGGTGCGGGAGTAAAGCACCGCCGCATGTACCGGCCAAAGTACCTGTCTTGAACAAAAAAGCCGCCGGCCCAGTAAGGGCGGCGGCTTTTTTGTGGTGGGTGGGCGAAATGGTAGTAGGCCGCTACAGCTGCATGTACTGGCGCTGGGCCAGCACCTTATCGGGGTGGGGAGTGGTGGGATTGGCCTCCAGCAGCTCCAGTACCTGCTCGGGTGTGAGTTCCGTGAAGTCCTTAATGACGGTGAGGGGGGCCTGGAACTGGCCGGGCTTGAGCGTAGTACTCACACCGATGCAGCGCATACGGGCCCGGTAAGCGGCCTGCTCGCCCAGGAGGGCATCCTCGAAGACCACGCACTGCTCGGGTGGCACCCCCAGCTTGCGGGCCGCTACGGCAAAGGTGTCGGCGTGGGGCTTGCCGTTGGGCACATCGGCTTTGCCCACAATCACATCGAAATAGGAACGCAGGTGCAGATGGTCGAGGATGTAGCCGATGGTTTCGGGGGCGGAGCCAGTACCCAGGGCTATGCGGAAGCCGGCAGCGCGGGCAGCCTGCAGGAAGGCCGTGAGGCCGGGCAGCTCATGGCGGTGGCGCCAGTAGAGGGTGCGGTAGAGAAACTCCCGCTGGGAGGCGTACTCCTCCAGCTGCTTTTTGGGCACGGGATGGCGGAATACGGTTTGCAGGATGTTGGTGGCCGGCATGCCGTTGAGGCGGGCCAGCAGGCGACGGGCGTTGGTAGTGAGGCCATGCTCGCGGAACAGCAGCTGAAAAGCGCGGGCCTGGTAGCGGGTGTTGTCGATGAGCACGCCATCCATGTCGAAAATGAGGGCGTAGGGAGCAGAGTCGGCCATGAGCAGGAGGGGAGAGGGATGCCACTTACCGGGGCTGCCAGGCCTGCCGCAGCGGGCCACGCCCCGCGGGCTGTACGCGCGGTCCGCCAATTTGGCTGCCCGGGGTGCAACTCCGGCCCCGGGCCAGTATCTTTGCCCCTGCCCGTAGCCGCCGCTGTTTGCCTGGCGGCCGGGCTGTTCACCCTGTTGTCTGCTGATTTGAAAAAGCATTTGTGTTTGCTGCTGCTGGCGGCGCTGGCGTTGCCCGGGCTAGCGCAGAAAAAGACGGCTCCGCTCGACCGGCCCCGGCTCGTGGTTGGCATCGTGGTAGATCAGATGCGCTACGACTACCTGTACCGCTACTGGGAAAAGTATGGCAACGGGGGCTTTAAGCGCCTGCTCAGCCAGGGCTTCAGCTACGAGAATACCCACTACAACTACGTGCCCACCTACACCGGGCCGGGCCACGCCAGCATCTACACGGGCACCACTCCCTCGGTCCACGGTATTGTGGGCAATAACTGGTGGGTGCGCGAAGAAGGCAGGAACACCTACGTGACGGAAGATAAGAGCGTGAAAGCCGTAGGCGGATCAGCGGCGGCCGGGCAGATGTCGCCCAAAAACATGCTTGCCACCACCATCACCGACGAGCTGCGCCTGGCTACTAATTTCCAGAGCAAGGTGATTGGGGTCTGCATCAAAGACCGGGGCTCCATCCTGCCGGCCGGGCACGCGGCCAACGCCGCCTACTGGTACGACAATGCCAATGGCTCTTTCATCACCAGTACCTTCTACCAGAATACGCTGCCGGGCTGGGTGGTTCAGTTCAACAACCGCCAGCTCACGGACCAGTATCTGTCCAAGCCCTGGGAAACGCTGCTGCCCATAGGCCAGTACACGGAAAGCACCGCCGACGACATGGCCTGGGAAACGCCGCTGAAAGGCGAAGACAAGCCCGTGTTTCCGCATAATCTGCCCGCGCTGAAAGCCAAAAACCCTGAGCTGATTCGCTACACGCCCTTCGGCAATACTCTCACCCTGGACTTTGCCCAGGCGGCCATCCAGGCCGAGCAGCTCGGGCAGCGCGGCCCGACCGACTTCCTGGCCCTCAGCTTTTCCTCCACCGACTACGTGGGGCACTACTTCGGCCCCAACTCCATCGAGGCGGAGGACATGTACCTGCGCCTCGACCAGGATCTGGAGCGCCTGCTCAACTACCTCGATGCCAACGTGGGCAAGGGAAAATCACTGGTGTTCCTCTCAGCCGACCACGGTGCGGCTCACGCTCCCGACTTCCTGGTGGAGCATGGGGTGCCCGCCGGCAATGTGGGCTCCCGTCTCATGCGCGACTCTCTGCAGCACGAGCTGGTGCGCCGCCACGGCGCGGGCCAGTGGGTGCTCAGCTTCGAAAACCAGCAGGTGTACCTGAACCGGCCGCTGCTGGCCCAGAAGAAGCTGGACGTAACCGCCTTTCAGCGGGAGGTAGCCAATGTAATGCTGCAGTTTGCGGGCGTCACGCGCGCCATCACGGCCGAAGACCTGGAAAAGTCGCACTGGGAAAGCGGGATGCTCATGTACCTGGAAAACGGCTTCTTCCCCAAGCGCAGCGGCGACGTGCTGGTGGTGCTGGCCCCGGGCTGGCTCGAATCCTACACCTATCCGGTGAACCGCGGTACCACGCACGGCTCCTCCGGCAACTACGATACGCACGTGCCGCTACTTTTCTGGGGCTGGCACGTAAAGCACGGCGAGTCCAGCCGCGCGGCCCAGATTACCGATATTGCGCCTACCCTAGCCCGGTGGCTGCACATCCAGGAACCCAACGGCTGTACCGGCCAGCCTCTGCCCGAAGTACTGGGTTGGTAGCCGGCTTTTTCTCGGAAGTCGTTTTCGGTTTTTCGGAGGCAGACGATGCGTCTTTCTGATGAAATTCGGCAGCGAACAACGAACCAGGCAACCAACAAACAACGAAAAATCAATACCTAACCCCGAATCATCAGAATGGCCCACTTTAACCCCTGGCACGACGTAGCGCGCGGCGAAGACGCCCCCCACGTAGTAAATGGCATCATTGAAATTCCGAAAGGCTCGAAAGGCAAGTATGAGCTCGACAAGGAAAGCGGCCTGCTCAAGCTGGACCGCGTGCTGTTCTCGGCTGTGCATTACCCCGCCGCCTACGGCTTTATTCCGCGCACTTACTGCGACGACAACGACCCGCTCGATATCCTGGTGCTGTGCTCCGTGGACATCGTGCCCATGTGCCTGGTAGAAGCCAAGGTGATTGGGGTGATGCAGATGATTGACGGCGACGAGGAAGACGACAAAATCATTGCCGTAGCTGCCCACGACATTTCCGTGAACCACTACAACGACCTCGACGACCTGCCCCCGCACACCCTGCGCGAAATGCAGCGCTTCTTTGAGGATTATAAAGCCTTGGAGCACAAACAAGTAACGGTGGAGCGCTTTATGGGACGTGAGGAAGCCTACCGGATTGTGGAAAAAAGCATTGCGCTCTACAACGAAACCTTTGGGCACACCACGCAGGATGCCGCACAGTCGGCCGGCGTGGAGCTGTAGGTCGCTGCCAATGCAAAGCGTCCCCGTCTGGCCTGGTGCCGGGCGGGGACGTTTTGCGTTGGCAGAAGGAAGCTCCGCCGTACCCTTTACCGATGGGCTACGTACGGGCTGATATGCCCTCGAAACCACCCAAAAGTTCCGTTCTGCGGTTTCTGTATGAGAACAGCCTGCTGCTGGTAGGCACCGTGCTGGTCCTGGCCACGCTGGTAGGGCAGGCGCTTACTGGCTGGCACGAATACAACGACGAGCTGGCGCAGCTGCAGCTGCCGGCCCTTTCCCTCGGGCAGTATCTGGGCTCAGGGCACTTCCTGGAAGCTACATTTGAGAACTGGGAAAGCGAGTTCCTGCAGATGGGTCTCTACGTGCTGCTCACCATCTGGCTGCGGCAGAAGGGTTCCTCGGAGTCGAAAAAGCTCTATGAAGAGCAAGAAGTGGACCGGGAGCCTAACCCGTATCAGGAAGATGCGCCCGGCCCGGTGAAGCGCGGGGGCTGGCAGCTGGCCTTGTATAAGCATTCCCTCACGCTGGCCTTTCTGCTGCTTTTCTTTGCCTCCGTATGGCTGCACGCCAAGGGTGGCACGGAGGTCTACAACATCGAGCAGCAGCACGAAGGGAAGCCCATTATCACGATCTGGCAGTATCTGGGCACCAGCCGGTTCTGGTTTGAGTCGTTTCAGAACTGGCAGAGCGAGTTCCTGTCCATCGTTTCCATTGTGGGCCTGTCCATCTTCCTGCGGCAGAAAGGCTCGCCCCAGTCCAAGCCCGTAGATACCAGCCATACCGAAACCGGTCAGTGAGCCGGCCGCCTGCGTATCTTCGCCTCCTGACGGGCCTTCTTAGCTGCGCCCCCGGTGGGTATGGATTCAGCCGACACTTCTTTTCCGCCTGCGGCTTCCGCGCCGGCCTGGCTGCCTGCGGCCATCAGGCCCGCCGTAGATGCACTGCTTTACAGCAGCGTGCTGGTGGCGGCAGCGGCGGCCAGCCTTACCGCGTCTACCTATCTGTTCTGGCAGCGGCCATTGCCGCCGCGCCTGGGGCTGTTTGTTTTCGCGGCCACGCTGTTCCTGTATAATCTCGACAGCATCCTGCCCTACAAGTATGCCCAGCCAACGCTGCTCTCGGCGCGCAAACGCTGGATGCTGGCCCACCGACGGGTTTTACTGGCTTTGGCTTTGTTGAGCCTGGCCTGCGCCGGTTGGTTGTTTGTGGTCGAGCTGAGTTGGCATCTGCTCGCGTTTCTGGGGCATCTGGCGGCCGTGTCGGTGTTCTATTCTTTGCCGATAGTGCACTGGCGGCAGCGGTGGCACAGCCTGCGGGAGGTGCCCTTGCTCAAAGGCTTTCTGATTGCCTACGTGTGGGCCGCGGTGAGCGTGTGGCTGCCGGCCCTGCACCTGGGCAAGCTGCTGGCCGATCCGGTGGTGCTGGTGTTGTTTGGGCGGTGCTTCCTGTTCATCCTGGCCCTCACCTTCGTATTCGATATCCGCGACTACACCAAGGACCACCTGAGCGGCACACGCACTTTTCCCGGCGTATTTGGCATCCGGGCGGCGCAGGGACTGGCCTTGCTGACCTTGCTGGGAGCGGCGTTGCTGGTTCCCCCGGGCCTGGCCGGCGCGCCGCTCGGCGTATTCACGCTGCCGCTGGTGCTGGCCGCGCTGGTCGTCATTTTTGCCCGCGAAACCCGCTCCGACTATTACTACGCCCTGCTGGCCGACGCCGTGATGCTGGGGCCGTGGCTGACTGCCTGCTGGCTGCTGGGGTGAGACAGACTTCAGAAACCGCTGGGCGTTACCAGCTCCTGCAAGGCCGGCCCCAGGTGCGTCACGATGTCGCCGGCGGCCAGGCCCATTTCGCCCAACTGCTGCGCGGCTAGGTCGCCGGCGCGGCCGTGGGCATACACGCCCAGCAGGCAGGCATCCAGCGCCGATAGTTTCTGGGCCCGTAGCGCCGTGAGCAGGCCCGTCAGCACGTCGCCGCTGCCACCGGTGGCCATGCCTGCGTTGCCGGTGGTGTTGAAGTACAAGTTACCAGTAGGAGTGCCTACGCAGGTGTGGGCGCCCTTCAGCACCACGTAGCACTGATGCCGGTGGCAAAACGCGCGCAGCAGCTCCAGGCAGTGGTAGTCGTGGTGGGCAGGCTGGGTGAGGCGCTCAAACTCCTTGGGGTGGGGCGTGAGGATAGCATCAGGCGGCAGCAGATCCAGCAGCGGGCGGTGGGCTCCCAGCAGGTTCAGCGCATCGGCATCCAGCACCAGCGGCACGGTGGCCTCGCGCAGCAGCTTTTCCAGCGTGGCGCGGGTGTCGTCATGCTGCCCCAAACCTGGACCGATGCCTACGGCAGAGTACGGCGCCAGTTCGGGCAAAGAGGCCACGTGCTCTTGCCCGATGTGCGGGAGGGCCATAGCCTCCGGCACCGCTGTTTGCACGATATCGTAGCCGATTGTAGGCACGCCTAAACTGAGCAACCCCACGCCACCGTGCAGGCAGGCCCGGGCGGCCAGCACCGCCGCACCCACCTTACCGTAGCTGCCCGCCAGCAGCAGCGCGTGCCCATAGGTGCCCTTGTGTCCGAACTTTTGCCGCACCGGCAGGCGGTTTGTCAACAGTTTTAAGTCGATAGTGTGGTTATCCACAGGGGTATTGTGGATAACCCCGGCATCCAGGCCAATCGGCAGCACTTCCCAGATGCCCACAAACTCCGCGTTCTGCGGCAAAAAGAAAGCAAGCTTGGGCAGCTCAAAGCTGACGGTGTACCGCGCCCGCACCACCACGCTGTCGGCGGGCTGGGGCGCGTCGGTCAGCAGGCCCGAGGGCATATCCACGGCCACGATGGAGGCAGCGGAGCTGTTGAGGTGTTGCACTACTGCGGCAGCATCATCACTCAGCGGCCGGCTCAGGCCCGTCCCGAACAGGGCGTCTACCACCACCGCCGAAGCCGGCAGATCCGGCAGGCTGCGGGTGTTCAGCTCCGCGCATGGAACTTCCGGGGGCAGGCGGTGGCGGTTAGCGGTGAAGTCGGCAGAGTGGCGGGCGGGCGGCAGCAGCCACACGCGCACCGGCTGGCCGGCCTGGTGCAGCAAGCGCGCCGCCGCTAGTCCGTCGCCGCCGTTGTTGCCGGGTCCGCAGAAGATGTTTACTTCCCGCCCGACGCTCAACCGGTTCAGCAGCCACTCGGTGAAAGCAGCGGCGGCCCGTTCCATCAAGTCCACAGACGTAATGCCCTCGGCCTGGATGGTTGCCTGGTCGAGGGCGCGGGTTTGGGCAGCGGAAAGGATTTTCATGGTAATGGGCCGTATGTCTTTATGGAAATAGTTGGTTCTTGGAGCTATGATACCTAAACCAATACGATTTGGAAGTCTAGTGCTACTGTTGCTGGTAGCGGCCTGCGAGCAGGCACCGAAACAAGCTGCCAGCTCTTCACCATCAACCCCTTCAAAGCCAGCCACCGAAGTGTGGCAGCCGGCTCCGCTGCCATCGGCTCCCAAGGCTGATACGGCGGAAAACGTGGAAGAGCCCCTACCGATGGAGCCCTCCCGGGCGGCCCGGCAAGCCGCGTGGCCCGGGGTAGCTTCACTGCCCGATACGGTGCTGCCAGTGGGTATCCGTCAGCCGGGGCAGGTGCTGGAAATGAAGCGGTGGCGCGACGCTACCGGCCAGCAGCTGCTGATTGTGACCCGCACCCCGCCCAAAGACGATTATAAACCGGGTGACCGGAGCCTTGAGGGCGACATTCTGGAAGACGGCGACATTCGCCTGTATGCTGCTACGGCGTGGCTGCATATCCGGCAGTACCGCCGCGTGGGCGAATCCTGGCAGGAAGTCTGGCGCATGCAGGATGTTATGGATAAATGCTCTTGGGATAGGTGGATAGGCACCTTGCCCAACTCAACTTCCATCACCGACCTTGACAAGGACGGACTGACAGAAACCACCGTGGTGTATATGATAAGCTGCCGCAGCGACGTCAGTCCATCCGCGCTGAAGCTGATTATGCGGGAAGGGCCACGCAAATATGCGCTACGCGGCCAAACTGTCGTGCAGTATGATTCCATTCCGGTTGGCCAGCGCGCCCCCGACAACCCTTGCTGTCTAGATAGCATTAATCCGCGGGATTTAGCCGCTCCTAACGGGTACGAACTGTATGCTGGCCGGTACGAAACAGAAAAAGACTTTGCATCGGCACCCACTTCCTTTTTGAAGTTTGCCCGGCAAGAATGGCGCTATTGGCGCGTACGGGACGACTTTACGCTCCAACTTCAGCCATAGCGTAAACTTGCCTGCCCGTTTCGCGTTTTTCAGAAGACTTTCAACCGAACATTTCCTTTTGATATGCAAACCTGGAACGACGTTATCCGGCTGGCCAACCACGGCAGCCCGGCTCCCGATAAGCGCGTAGAAAAAACCAACGAAGAGTGGCGCCAGCTGCTCACGCCCCAGCAGTACCACGTCACGCGGGAGCACGGCACCGAGCGGGCTTTCACCGGCGAGTACTGCGAAGCCCACGAAGCCGGCCTCTACGCCTGCGCGTGCTGTGGCACCCCGCTCTACGACTCGCGCACCAAGTTCGAGTCGGGCACCGGATGGCCCAGCTTCACCCAGCCCGTCAAGGACAATGCCCTGCGATACAAGAAAGACACCAGCTACGGCATGACGCGGGTGGAAGTGCTCTGCAACGCCTGCGATGCCCACCAGGGACACGTATTCCCCGACGGCCCGCCGCCCTCCGGCCTACGCCTGTGCATCAATTCAGCCAGCGTCAAGCTGGTGAGTGAACCGCAAACGGCAGCTGCGCAGTAGCCTATGGCGTATTAAGTAAAGCCGCCGCTGGCCTCAGGCCGGGGGCGGCTTTTTGCTGACTGGGAGCAGACCGGAATTTCTGCCGACTTTCGCACCCCACCCACCTGTAGCAGTTATCCGTTTCAGTAACCAGTAGCCAACCAACAGCTGGCGACTGAGAAACTAAAACCAGGCAACTGATAATCCCACCCCCACCCATGTCACTTCTTTTCACTGATTTTGCCTCCTGGCAGGCGCACTGCGCCAGCACCGGGGAGCTGCTTTACCAGCCCGTGCTGGCTTACGAAATAGAGCAGAAAGGTCGTACCGAAGACCAGATCTGGCCGGGCCTGCAGCGGGCCTACGACGTGATGCGCGAGGCCGTACACACCGGCCTCACCGGCGACATGACGTCCCGCTCCGGCATGATCAACAACGGCGCGAAGAAGATTGCGGCTTCGCCCGTTACGGTGCTTTCCCCCGAGTTCAAAAACCTCATTGTACGGGCACTGGGAGCCAAGGAAGTGAATTCGTGCATGGGTCGGGTAGTGGCAGCGCCCACGGCCGGGGCCTCGGGTATTTTGCCGGGCGTGCTCGTTACGCTGCAGGATCTACATAAGCTGGACGACCGCAAGATTCTGGAGGGCCTGCTGGTGGCGGCGGGCATTGCCCTCATCATCGAGCAGAATGCCTCTCTGGCCGGGGCCGTAGGCGGCTGTCAGGCCGAAACGGGCTCGGCGGCGGCTATGGGCGCGGGCGCCATTGTGTACTGCCTGGGCGGATCGGTGGAGCATGTGTTTGCCGCCGTGGCCATTACTATCCAGTGTATGCTAGGGCTGGTGTGCGACCCAGTGGCGGGCTTGGTAGAAGTTCCCTGCGTGGTGCGCAACGCCTCCGCGGCGGCCATTGCCTTCAGCTCCGCTCAGATTGCCATTGCCGGCGTTGACCCGGTAATTCCCGTGGATCAGTGCGTGGCCGCGCTGGGCGAAGTAGGACAGAGCATGGAAACCCGCTACAAGGAAACAGCTCTGGGCGGCTTGGCTAATACTACCCGGGGGCGCGAAATCGAGAAGATGGTGCTGGTACAGGACGTGAACATTCTGCCCGACGAGGAAAGCGCCTAACCTCTGCCCGGCAGTTACAGCGCTTTTATCTCCGGCGTCATTGTGAGCTGGCCCAGATAGCGGATGGCGTGGCGGTAGCGGCTGCGCAGTTCCTGGTAGGTGTGCCAACTGGCGGCTTCGTTGGCGTGCAGCGGAATACCGGCCTTTCGCAGCTGCTGGCAGGCGTCGCGGAAATCCTGGCTGGTAGGTTCTTCGATAGTAGACTCAGGAACTACGGCTGGGTTGGCGTTGGCACCCTCAAAGTAGCGGAAGATGCGGTTGACGCTGATGCAGCCGGCTTTAAAGCACAACTCCCCGTGCGGGTTCCGGGGTACATCGACAGCGCTGAGCAGCAGCGCCGCGGCGTCCAGCACAATATCGGCGGCCATTACCCAGGAGCGGCCGGGCTGGGGTGAGCGGAAAAATGCCAGGATGCCAATGGAGGTGTGCGTTTCCTCCAGCTCCATAAACCAGGCTTCCCATTGGTCCCACTGCACGCCGTCGTCGGCCAGGGAACCGGTGCGGTGCAGCCACTCCAGCAGCGTGACGGGCGAGGCCGGTGCACCCGCCCGCAGCTCCAGCCGCGCCACCACCAGCTCCCGCCGCGAAAACGCCTGGTACATGGTGGGTAGGTACGAAATCAGCAGCGTAACCAGCAGCAGCCCCAGCCCGGCCTCTGAGTACGACATGGCGTTGGCCAGGAAATGGTCGCTGGGTTCTTCCGAGCCCAGCGTAAACAAGGAGCTGTTGCTGATGCGGAAGCAGCGGTCCAGGTCGCCTTCGCCCAAGGCCCAGAAGATGGCCGTGTAGCCCATGCCCACCAGCACCAGCCACAACCCCGGTAGCGCCACCAAAGCTACCGGTGCGTAGAGCGACATCACCCGGTCGCGGGCGCCGTAGGTGGTGCGCAGCCGCGCCAGCCCGCTGAACACGTAGCGGATGCTGCGAAAAAGCCAGTTCGTAATCAGCACCGACTCGTTGCGGGGCAGCACAAAGGAGCGGATAGCACCCAGCAACGTCATAAGCACCAGCACTGCCCCGGCCCCGAAGGCCAACACATGTAGCAATAAGTCCCAGGGCATCAGCTAAGCAGGTAAGGCCAGTATACGGGGCGGTTGTACGGCTCAAAGCTTTTACAGTTGAGCTGAAGCTTCTGGTCTGATTTTCGCGCAGACCTAAGAGTAACCAACTGCTTTGCTGTATGAAATTCTCTACGCCTTTCTCTGGTGCTGTTACCGCCGTGCTATTATTTCTTGCGAGCTGCTCGGCCAGCCGCGTGGCCATGCAGGTTCCCGATGCCCTGCAGGCCACCACGCCGCTACCGGTTACGGGCAAGCAGGGGTTTCGCTATAGTTATCAGTTCGGCGAGTTCAGCACAGCCTCCGTGCACAAAGGCTGGCGTAGCACGATCAATCATTCCTTGGGCAAATCGGTAGGAGTTGATGCCACCCGCGTCCGGCAGAAGTCGTCGTTTGTGATGCAGCCCGTACAGGGAACCACCTGGCAGGCGCAGTCGGCCTACTTCATGAGCGACAACGACCTGGGCATCTCTACCGGCCCCAACTCCCGCACCAGCGTCACGCTGAAAAGCGACGAGGTGTTCCGCAGCAGCATTGTCGCCCTCAACCAGCCGGTGTGGCAACTGGTGGTTGAAAACCACCTGGGACTGGGTCGTGGGCTTCAGCTGCCCGCCGGCTCATTTACCAACGGCGACTCAGTATTCACGGTGCGGCCCATTGCCCACCTCATGCGCCGCGACGGCCAGCCCATGCGCTTTCCCACCGGCACTCCCATCGGCTACGAGTTTGTGCGGGCCAATGGCTCGGTGGTGGCCGCCGTGGAGCTGCTGGGGCGCGGCCGGGTGTGGCTGAACCCCACGCTGCAGCCCGAAACCAAAGGCCCGGTGGTAGCCGCCGTTACGGCCCTGCTCATGCACCAGCGGTAAGCACCGCTTACTTCTTAGGCCGGGCTTTCCAGAGCTGGCGGAATGATTTGGGCGCTATCTGCAGGGCGTCGCGGCGCTTGCTCCAGCCTACTTCGCCCAGCAGGCGGCTGAGTACCCAGTTTTTGCCGGCGGCCGGGGCGGCGTCCCAGGCCCAGCGGTGTTTCATGCCATACAGCCAGAAGCCCACGGCCCGGCGCTCTTCCTTATCGGTGAAGCCGGCCTGCACGGCCTGCTGGCGGTTGCGCAGCAGCAGGTTGTGCAGGTTGATTTTTACGGGGCACACCGAGGTGCAGGCCCCGCACAAGCTGCTGGCAAAGCTCAGGTGCTTGTTTTCCTCCATGCCCGCCAGGTGGGGCGAAATCACCGAGCCAATGGGCCCTGAGTAAGTGGTTTCGTAGGTGTGCCCGCCGATGTTCTTGTACACCGGGCACACATTCAGGCAGGCCCCGCAGCGGATGCAGTGCAGTGCCTCGCGCTTGTTGGGCTGGGCCAGCAGGGTGGTGCGGCCGTTGTCGAGCAGTATCACGTACATTTCGTCGGGGCCGTCTTTTTCCAGGGGCTGGCGCGGGCCGGTGTAGACCGTGTTGTACACCGTGAGCTGCTGGCCGGTGCCGCTGGTGCTGAGCAGGGGCCAGAACAAATCCAGGTCCGCCAGCTTGGGAATCAGCTTTTCGATGCCCACAATGGCAATGTGCGTTTTGGGAAAAGTAGCCGACAGGCGGGCATTGCCTTCGTTTTCCGTTACGGCCACGCCACCCACGTCGGCAATGAGGAAGTTGCCCCCGGTAATGCCCACCTCGGCCGTGGTGTACTTCTGGCGCAGCAGGCGGCGGGCCGTGAGCACCAGCTCCTGGGCGTCGTCGGTGGGCTTGATGCCGAGGTGCTTCACGAAGATAGCGGCAATGTCCTGCTTGCTCAGGTGCATGGCCGGCGTCACGATGTGGTAGGGCCGCTCCCCGTTCAGCTGCACGATGTACTCGCCCAGGTCGGTTTCGATGGACTCGATGCCGTTCTTTTCCAGGAAAGAATTCAGGTGGATTTCCTCCGTAGTCATGCTCTTGGCCTTCACTACCGTGCGGGCGTGCTTGCGGGCCATGATCTTCCCGATTTCGTGGAGGGCATCTTCCGCATTCTGCGCCCAAATCACGCGCCCGCCCCGCTCGGTGAAGTTGCGCTCAAACTCGAGCAGGTACTCATCGAGGTGGTTGATGACTTTGGCCTTGAGGTAGGAGGCCCGCTCCCGCGCCAGCTCGTGGTCCTGGTACCAGCCCAGGCCCGTCTGCACGGCCGCGTTGTACTTGCCAATGTTGAAGCGAATCTTGCGCCGGTGCTCCAGGTCAAAGGCCTTGGCTTCGCTGTCGCGCTGAAATTGACTAGGTTTGGTAAGCATTTTCTCAGATTACGGGCGCGTTTCCGCCACCTCATTTTACGCCTGTGGCCTTCTCCCACATTCCCGACCCCTTGCCGCCCGAAGGCTTTCCGCTGCCCGTCGATGAAATTCAGGGAAGCTTTCTGACCTGGGGTTTCCTGCCGGGTAATTCGCGTAACGACATAAACCCGCGTTTGGTGCTCTACCCCGATCGGCTGGAAATAAAGGTAGTAACGGCCAGCACGTACGAATATACGGCCATCAAACGGGTTGATTACCGGCCCGCCGGCTGGCTGCGGCAGGAGCGCGTGGCCATCTACTTCAACTCAGCCAACCAAGCCAGCTACAGCTTTATCCCATCTTCGGCGGCCATCAGGCGGGCCTTCCTGCAGTTTTGCCAGCAGCGCGGCTGGGAGTTGTCGGAAGCCGCGCTGCTGGCCCTGAGCCAGTAACCGATTGCGCTACGGCTTGTTGGAATCGACGACGATGCGCTGGTCGCGGTTGACCAGCTCCCAGGCGGTATAGAATACCAGCTGGGCCCGCTTCTGCAGCTTCTCGAACTCAATCTTCTCCACGTCGTCGGTGGGCTGGTGGTAGTCGGCGTGGTCGCCGGTGGTGTAGAAGATGACCGGGATTTTGTGCTTGGCGAAGTTGTAGTGGTCGGAGCGGTAGTACACCCGCTCGGGGTCTTTGGGGTCGTTGTAGTGGTAGTCGAGCTCCAGCTTGGTGTACTTGGCATTAGTGGCTTCGCTGATGGCGTGCAGCTCGGAGGAAAGCTTGTCGGAGCCCACCAGGTCAACGTAGTCGGGCTTGCCCTCATGCTGCTTGTCGGTGCGGCCAATCATGTCCATGTTCAGGTCGGCAATGGTTTGCGCCAGCGGGTACACCGGATGGTCGGTGTAGTATTCGGAGCCAAACAGGCCTTGTTCCTCACCCGTCACCGTCAAAAACAAAATGCTGCGGCGTGGGCCGTGGCCCTCGGCTTTGGCTTTAGTGAAGGCCTCGGCCAACTCCAGCACGCCTACCGTGCCCGAGCCGTCATCGTCGGCACCGTTGTACACCACGCCGTTCTTGATGCCCAGGTGGTCGTAGTGCGAGGATATCACCAGCACTTCCTCTTTCTTGTCGGAGCCTTCCAGAAAGCCCAGCACGTTTTCAGTGGCAAAGGTTTCCTGCTTGCGGGCCGCTTTAATGGTGAAAGCTGCAGGCTTGAAGGGGGAGGCTGACGGCTGGCGGGCAGCGGCCGTGGCGTCGCGGTAAGAAGCCAGCTTTTCGGCGGAGGTGTGCAGCAGCGCCTGCCCCAGCGCCGGCGACACAAAGAAGTAGCTGGTACGGGGCGCAGGAGCCTCCTGGCTCAGCATATTCATGCGGGCTTGCTCCACGTAAGGCAGCACGAAGTTCCGGTTCTTGCGGTAGTCGGCCGTATCGAGGTTCACGAAAAAAATGCTGCGGGCACCTTTCTGGGTGGCCAGCGCCACCTTGCTGCGGGTACTGGGCACAAAGGCCTTGCCGCCCGCCGCCACGGCCGGCAGCCCCGATTTGCCATCCTTCATCGGCTCCCCGGTCAGGATGATAAGGTCCTTGCCTTTCACGTCGCCCAAAGCGGCGTAGTCAGAGTAGCCCTCCTGCTCGATGCCGTAGCCCGCAAACACTGGCTGCACGGTGGTTTCCTGCAGGAACGGCGACGAAGCTGGTGGAGTAGAAGTCGCGCTTCCAAACGAAGGGCTGCTTGCCTACCAGGAGCGTAGGCGTGCCATTCCAGCGGGTGCGCTCCAGGGTAAAGTGCTGCAGGTAGGTATTGGCAAAGCCCTGCATCGGCCCCGTGAGGCCCAGCTCTTTGAAGCGGTTGCTGAGGTAGTCGGCGGCCATTTTCTGCCCTTTCTCACCGGTTTCGCGGCCCTCGTAGGCGTCGGAGGCCAGCACAGTAAGGTGGCGGCGCAGATCGGCTGCGTCAATGGCTTGGGCGTACTGCACGGCCCAGTCGGTGGGCGGGGCGTCAGATGCCGCCGGCTGCTCGCCTTTGGACTTCACTTTCACTTTGATTTTGCCTTGGCCAGCGGCCGGCAGCGCCGCCGGGCCAGCCAGGGCCAGCACCAGCGCGTAACGGTACAGGTTTTTCATAGAGAAGTTCTTAGTGCTTTGTGCGTAGTGCCTCGTGCTTAGAAAGCAGCTACGCAAGTATGAGTCTCTACCTCGTTCGGCTGCGCACGCAAACGGCGGCCGCAGGAGCGGGCCGCCGTTTGGTTACTCTTGCCATACGAAGCACCAGGCACTACGCACGAAGCACGGAAGTTACGGTTTGTTGGAATCGACGACGGGGCGGTTTTCGCGGTTAGCAATATCCCAGGCCAGATAGTACACCAGCTGGGCGCGCTTTTCCATCTTGGCAAACTCGATTTTGTCTACCTCATCCTTGGGTCCGTGGTAGTCGTCGTGCACCCCGTTGAAGAAGAAAGCTACCGGGATTTTGTGCTTGGCGAAGTTGTAGTGGTCGGAGCGGTAGTAGAAGCGGTTCGGGTCCTGCGGGTCGTTGAACTGAAAGTCCAGGTCCATCTGCACGTACTGCTTGTTGGCGTTTTCTAGGGCCGCGTGCAGCTCCGAGGAAAGCTTGTCGGAACCGATAACGTACACGTAGTCGCCCTTGCCCTCGTGGCCCTTGTCGGTGCGACCCACCATGTCAATGTTGAGGTCCGTCACCGTCTGAGCCAGCGGGAAGATAGGGTGGTCGGTGTAGTACTCCGAGCCCAACAGGCCCTTTTCCTCACCCGTCACCGTCAGGAACAAGATGCTGCGGCGCGGACCGTGGCCTTCGGCTTTGGCTTTAGTAAAGGCCTCGGCCAGCTCCAGCACCGACACCGTGCCCGAGCCGTCATCGTCGGCCCCGTTGTGTACCTCGCCATCGATGATGCCAATGTGGTCGTAGTGGGCCGAAACCACCAGGATTTCGTCTTTTTTATCCGAGCCTTCCAGGAAGCCCAGCACGTTTTCGGTGGTGAAGGGCTGCTGGTCTTTGGGCGCCATGATGGTGAACTTCGCCGGCTTGAAGGTTGATTTCAGCGGCTTGCCCCCGGCGGCGGTAGCATCGGTGTACTTGGTTACGCCAGCGGCCGTGGTGCCCAGCAGCTTGTAGCCCACCGCCGGCGACACGAAGAACGTGGCCACGCGGTCCGAGGGCTTATCGGCGAAGGTGATGGTGGGCTTTTTCAGGTAAGGACCGAAGCGGGCGGCCGTTTTCTGAAAGTTGTCGTTGGGGTTGAAGCTCACGAAGAACACGCTCCGAGCGCCTTTCTGGGTGGCCACGGTAGCTTTGCCGCGGTAGTCCATGCCCCATTTGCTGGGCTGGCCGTCCTTGCCCAGCAGCGGCTTGCCGTCTTTCATCGGCTCCCCGGTCATAATGATGAGGTCCTTGCCTTTCACGTCGCCCAGGGCGGCGTAGTCGGAGTAGCCCTCCTGCTCGATGCCGTAGCCCGCAAACACCGGCTGTACCACCGTGGCCTGCTGGAAGGGCGAGGAGCCGTAGCCGTAGAAATCCTGCAGCCAGGCAAAGCTCTGGCTGCCCACTTTCAGGGTAGCGCCGTCTTTCCAGCTGGAGCGCAGCATGGTGAACTGCTGCAGGTAGGGGTTGTCGGAGCCCTGCACGGCCCCCGTCAGGCCCAGCTCCTTGAAGCGGTTGCTGATGTAGTCGGCAGCCATTTTCTGGCCTTTCTCGCCGGTTTCGCGGCCCTCGTAGGCATCGGAGGCCAGCACGGTGAGGTGCTGGCGCAGGTCGGCCTGGGTGATGGTCTGGCCGTACTGGCGGGCCCAGTCGGCAGGAGCAGCGGCAGCGGGAGCTGCGACCGGCTCGGTAGTGGCGGCCGGCTGTTCGGTTTTGACTTTGCGCTTTACCTTGATTTTGCGCTTGTTTTCCGGCTGCTGGCCCACGGCAGCCGTGGTGCAGGCCCCGGCCAGCAGCAGCGCGCCTAGGAAGGGTAGTTTCATGTGAGAGGGGGTGAGGCGTTTTTTGTTAGATGGGTTTTTCGTTGAATGGTTGCACGAGTGAAGGGCCGGATGGTTTTCTGGCTGGATGGTTTGAGGCGCTAAATGCTCGCCATGACAAACTCAGTCATTTAGCCGTTCAACCATTCAACCCTGCACAATGAGCACCGAGGCGTAGGCGGCTACGCCTTCGCGGCGGCCTACGAAGCCCAGCTTTTCAGTGGTCGTGGCTTTGATGCTGATGTCATCGGCTTCGATGCCCATAACCTCGGCCAGCACGCGTTGCATTTCGGGAATGTGCGGGTTGACCTTGGGCGCTTCCAGGCAGATGGTGGAGTCGATGTTGCTGATGGTGTAGCCCCGCTCGCGCAGCAGGCGCATCACTTCGGCCAGCAGCCGCTTGGAGTCGATGCCCTTGTACTGTGGGTCGGTATCAGGGAAGTGGAAGCCGATGTCGCGCAGGTTGGCCGCGCCCAGCAGCGCGTCGCAGATAACGTGGATGAGCACGTCGGCATCGGAGTGGCCGAGGGCGCCGTGGGTGTGCGGTACCTGGATGCCGCCGAGCCAGAAGGGCAGGCCTTCGCGCAGCTGATGCACGTCGTAGCCGAAGCCGGTGCGGATTTTCATAGAAAGCAAGGCAAGAATGTAGGCTGCCAAGGTACAACGGCTGGCGCTTTTTCGCGGCCGGGCGACCAGGCTGGCCGCCCGGAACGGCCCCGTAAAAAAATATATAGGGCCGGTAAAGTAAACCTACGGCCTGTCCGTCTGTAGTACCAGGGCAGCTTTCGCAGCTGAAAAAACTCAGCCGGTCCGGGCCCCAACGAACTACCACTTTCCCGGATCAGACACCGGCCGGAGAAAATAAAATAGAAAAAATGTTATGGAAACTTTGGATTCATTTGAAGTTTCCGCAGTACCTTTGAGCCGCAATGGAAATCAAGGACCGGATTATCGTCGGGGCGGTGGAGCTGTTTATGCGGAAAGGCATCCGCAGCGTGTCGATGGACGACATAGCTACTACCCTGGGCATGTCGAAGAAAACCCTCTACAAGTGGTTTGAAAACAAGGACCAGATTGTGCTGGCCGTGATGCAGCAGCGCCTCAACCGCGAGGAGGATGACTGCGAAACGGCTTTTGCCCAGGGCTCGAACGCGCTGGAAGCCATGTTCAGCCTGATCCAGTGGCACCGGGACATGCTCACCAACATTCACCCCAGCATTTTTCATGATCTGCAGAAATACTACCCCCAGGCCTGGGCCCTGTTCGATGAGCACAAAAACACCTTCATCCTGGCCAAAGTAGCCGCCAACATTCGCCGCGGCATGGAAGAGGGCCTGTACCGCCCCGATCTGGACGTGGAAGTGCTGTCGCGCCTGCACCTGGCCGAAATCGAGCTGATGTTCAACAACGCCGTGTTTCCAACCCGGCAATTCGACATCCAGCGCGTGAACTCCGTGATAGTAGAGCACTTTCTCACGGGTATTTCCACGCTCAAAGGCCACAAAGTCATCAATGAATACCGTCAGGTGACGGAAACTGAATAACGTTTTCCGCGCTCTTTTCTTACCAATCACACTATGAAAAACGCTTTGCGTGCCGCGCTGCTACTTGCGGTACTGGGCTTTCTGAGTCTGCACAAGCTGCTGGCGCAAGCCCCCACCGCCGTTTCCGACAGGCCGCTGGACCTGAGCCTACAGCAGGCCATCGACTACGCCATCAAAAACAAATCCTCGTTGCTGGCCACGCGCCTAAACGAGCAGACTGCCCGG
This sequence comes from Hymenobacter sp. J193, assembly GCF_024700075.1. Taxonomy (NCBI): domain Bacteria; kingdom Pseudomonadati; phylum Bacteroidota; class Cytophagia; order Cytophagales; family Hymenobacteraceae; genus Hymenobacter; species Hymenobacter sp. J193. The sequence goes on along the minus strand of NZ_JAJONE010000001.1, from coordinate 1,922,518 downwards.
GCCAAGGTAGGCGAAATCAAGTCGGCCGGTTTGCCGCAGGTGAACGTGGCTGCCAACGTGGCCGACAACTTCAAGCTGCAGAAAAGCCTGGTTGACTTTGGGGCACTGGGGGGGTGGCGGCAGCGCTACTACGCTCACGGCCAAGGATATTGCGGCCGCAGAAAACGGCCAGACGGTAAACCTGGGCACCGTGGCGCTGCCTTCGGAGCCAGTTCCGCCGCAGGCGTTTGCCTTTGGCTTGCAATGGGCCGGTAACACCAGCGCTTCGGTGTCGCAGCTGCTGTTCGACGGCTCTTACCTGATTGGTCTGAAAGCCGCCAAAGTATACGAGCAGCTGGCCCAAAAGCAAACCCAGCAAGCAGAAATCGACGTGGTAGAGCAGGTCAGCAAGGCCTACTACAGCACGTTGGTAGCCCGCGCGCGGCTTGGCCTGCTGGCCCGCAACGTGCAGCGCCTCGATACGGTGCTGTACCAGACCAATGAAACCTTTAAAGCCGGTTTTGCCGAGAAGCTGGACGTGCAGCGCCTGCAGGTGCAGCGCAACAACCTGCTGGTAGAGCAGCAGAAAGCCCAGCGCCTCACCGAGCTGAGCGTGGCGCTGCTGAAGTTTCAGATGGGACTACCCCAAAACCAGGGTGTGCAGCTCACCGACTCGCTGGGCGCCGCCGTGGTGGACGCCGGTGAATTGCGGCAGCGCCTCGGGGTGGCCAATACGGCCACGGGTGGCGGGGTAACGGGCCTGGGCGGCGTGCCCACCGGCACGGCGCCAACCGGCACCACCGATGCCCAGCGGCAGCAGGACCAGCAAACGGCCCTCAGCGGGGCCCGCACCGGCCAACTGGCCGCCGCCTTTAACTATAACAACCGGATTGAGTTCAGCACCCTGGAAACCCAGCAGGCTCTGGCTGGACTGGACCTGGCCAACCGCCGCGCCGGCGCTTACCCGCGCTTGCTGGCTACGGCCGCCTACGGTTTTTCGGGCTCGGCCAAGAACCCCGGCGACCTGTTTGCTTTCCGTGGACCCGATTCCCGGTCTGCCAATGGCTTCCCCAACCAGAACTGGTTTGGCTTCGGCAATGTGGGGCTGAGCTTGCAGGTTCCCGTGTTTGATGGCTTCCGCCGCAAGTACCAGGTGCAGCAGGCCCGCATTCAGCAGCAGAGCATTGAGAAAGGCTTTGAAACCCTGCGCCAGAGCATAGACCTGCAGGACGCGCAGAGCCGCACCACCCTCATCAATGCCCTGGACGTGCTGGACAACCAGCGCGCCAACCTGGACCTGGCTGCCGACGTGGCCCGCGTCTCGCGCATCAAGTTTCAGGAAGGCGTAGGCTCGAACCTGGAAGTGGTGACGGCTGAAACCTCGCTGCGTGAGGCCCAGACCAACTACTACGCCGCCATTTACGATGTGCTGGTAGCCAAAGTGGACCGCGACAAAGCTACCGGCGAGCTGTACAGCCGCACCCGCAACTAAGGCGCCTCTTTCCAACTCTTTCTTTCGCAACTCCCGACTGTCGTCATGTATACTCCTTCCACGTCCCTTCGTCTCTTCACTTTCGGCCTGCTGGCTGTAGGTAGCTTGCAGCTGACCAGCTGCGGCGGGGAAAAGGACCCCAAAGCCGAGCTGGAAAAGCTCAAAAAGAACAGGCCGCCAACGCCGCCAAAATTGCCGAGCTGGAAGCCAAAGCCGGTCCGGCAGAAGGCGCTACCCTGGCCGCCACGCCCGTGTCGGTGATTAGCGTGCAGCCCGAAAGCTTCACCAGCTACGTGGAAGTGCAGGGCCGCGCCGACTTCGACGAAAACGCCAACGTGTCGCCCCGCGTGCCGGGCGTGCTCACCAGCATCCGCGTGCAGCGCGGCGACCGGGTAAGCAAGGGTCAGGTTATTGCCACCCAGGACGCGGCCGTGCTCGAATCGGGCATTGCCGAGCTGCGCACCCGCCTGGAACTGGCCAAAACGGTGTTTGAAAAGCAGGACCGCCTCTGGAAACAGCAGATCGGCACCGAAATACAGTACCTGCAGGCCAAAAACAACTACGACGCTCTGCGTCGTAGCTTAGCCACGCAGCAGCAGCAGCGGGCTATGTACAACGTGGTAGCCCCATTCGGCGGCACCGTGGATGAAGTTCCGGCCAAAGTAGGGGAGATGGGCAACCCCGGCGTGCCGGTGGTGCGCCTGCTCAGCGGCGGCGGCGGCAAGCTTATTGCCGACGTATCGGAAAACTACGCCAACAAGATCAAAGCCGGCGACAAAGCCCTGGTGACCCTTTCTGACCTGGGAGCTACGGATATTCCGTCTACCGTGCGCACCGTGAGCCGCATCATCAACCCGGCCAGCCGCACCTTCACTATTGAGCTGCGGGTGAATGGCCCGGTAGCCCAGCAGCTGCGGCCCAACATGGTAGCCACCGTGCGCATCCAGAACTACAATAAGAACAGCACCACGGTGTTGCCGGTTGATCTGGTGCAGCGCGACGAGGAGAACAGCTACGTGTTTGTGGTAGCCGATAAAGGCGGCAAGAAAGTGGCCGCCAAGCGTGTGGTGCAAACCGGCGCCACCTACAACGGCCGTACGGAAATTACCGGCGGCCTGAGTGCCAATGACCAGGTGATTTCCGCTGGTTATCAAAATCTTAATGAAGGTCAGCCGGTGGCTCCTGCCGGCTCGGCCGGATAAGCCGGGACCAGCGCCAGCTGAAGCCGCTGCGGCCTCAGCTGGCGCTGCCTGATTCTTCTCACATCCTAGCTTCTCACAGCCATGCAGGATATCGAAAAAGAGTTTGGACCCACCAGTTGGTCCATCAACAACAAGACCAGTATTTATATCATCACGCTGATTCTGTGCGTGATGGGTATATTCGCTTACATCAAGCTGGGCAAGGAGAAATTCCCGGACATCGTGATTCCGCGCATCATCGTGGCCACGGTGTACCCCGGCACCTCGCCCACCGACATCGAGAACCTGGTAACGCGCCAGCTTGAGAAAGAAATCAAGTCGGTGAACGGGGTGAAGAAAATCAACTCCACCTCCAATCAGGACTATTGCATCGTGGACGTGGAGTTCAACTCCGGCGTGGACGTGCAGTACGCCAAGCAGCTCATCAAGGACGCCGTGGACAAGGCTAGCAACGAGCTGCCCAACGACCTGCCCACTCCGCCCACCGTGCAGGAAGTAAACCTCTCGGAGCTGCCCATCATGCAGATCAACCTGGCCGGCAACCTGCCGGCGGCCCAGCTCAAGAAGCTGGCCGACGACTTCCAGGACAAGATTGAAGCCCTGCCCGAAATTACCCGCGTCGACATCATCGGGGCGCTGGAGCAGCAGGTGAACGTGGACGTAGACCTCTACAAGCTCCGCGCTGCCCGTCTGGGCTTCACCGACATAGAAGGGGCCATTGCCCGGGAGAACATTACCATCTCGGGCGGCTCGGTGGATGTGGGCGACCAGAAGCGCGCCGTGCGCGTGGCCGGTCAGTACGTCAACGCTGCCGACATTGCCAACATCCAGATCAAAAACCTAAGCGGCTCAGCTGTGCGCCTCGGCGACATTGCTACCGTGGAGGACGCCTTCAAGGACCGCGAATCGTACGCCCGCCTCGATGGCAAGCCCTCGATTACGCTGAACGTGATTAAGCGTCAGGGGGAAAACCTCATCGACGCCTCCGACAAGATCAAGACCCTGGTGGACGACTCGAAGAAGAGCCTGTCGAGCGACCTGCGCATTACCATCACCGGCGACACCTCGAACGACACCCGCGTAACGCTCCACGACCTGATCAACACCATCGTCATCGGCTTTATCCTGGTAACGGTGATTCTGATGTTCTTCATGGGCACCACCAATGCGCTGTTCGTGGGTCTTTCGGTGCCGATTTCGATGTTCCTGGCTTTCGTGATGCTGCCCATGTTTGGCTTTGCGCTGAACATGATTGTGCTCTTCGCCTTCCTGCTGGCGCTGGGTATTGTGGTAGACGACGCCATCGTAGTGATTGAAAACACCCACCGCCTACTGCACGAGCACCCCAAGCTGACGACGGCCCAGGCCGCCAAGTATGCTGCTGGTGAGGTATTCGTGCCGGTACTGGCCGGTACGCTGACCACGGTAGCACCCTTCGTGCCGCTGATGTTCTGGCCCGGCATTGTGGGTAGCTTTATGTTCTACCTGCCCGTCACGCTGATTCTCACGCTGATGTCCTCGCTCGTCGTGGCCTTCATCATGAACCCGGTGTTTGCCGTGTCGTTCATGGAGCGCGAAGACCACCATGCCGAGCACAGCAAGCCCCGCGTGACGCGCAACCTGCTGATATGGACGGCCGCCCTGGTTGGACTTGGTGTGTTGTTTAATCTGGTGGGCATTGGTGGCCACACCAGCGCGGCCGAAGGCGCCGCGGCCCTGGCAGCCGGCACCGAAACGCCCGGCTTCTTCAAGGAGCACGGTCACTTCATCGGCAACCTGCTGCTGACTGTGGCGGCTCTGATCTGGCTGAACATGTTCGTGTTCAACAAGGGCATTGCCTGGTTCCAGACCAAGGCGCTGCCGCGCTTTATGGATGGCTACGCCAGCCTGGTGCGCTGGGCCATCGGCCACCCGGTTATCGTTATGGTTGGGGTAGTACTCGTGTTCTTCGCTTCGTTTGTAGCGGTGGGCATGCGCAGCCCCAAGGTGGACTTCTTCCCGAAAGGCGACCCGAAGTTCGTGTACACCTACCTGAAGATGCCCGTAGGCACCCGCGTAGAGGTTACCGACTCGGTGGCCCGCATCTTGGAGCGCCGCATCTACAGCGTCATCGGCCAGAAAAACCCGGACGTGGAATCGGTCATCACCAACGTGGCCATTGGGGCCGGCGACCCGGGCGAGGCTACGGCTTCGGGCGTGTCGCAGTCGCACCTGGCTAAGGTGGCCGTGGCCTTCAAGGAAATGAGCGAGCGGACCGGCCCCGAAACCCGCACCTACATGGACAAGATCCGCGAGGCAGTGAAGGGAATTCCCGGCACTGAAATCTCAGTGGACCAGGAGTCGAGCGGCCCGCCCACGGGCAAGGAAATTGCCATTGAGGTAGCCGGCGACGACTACCCGAAACTGGCTGCGCTGTCGAAGGACATCATCCGCTACGTCAACTCCAAGAACATCGGCGGTATCGAGCAGCTGCGCTCCAACCTGGAGGACCGCAACCCGGAAATTGCCGTGAACATCGACCGCACCCGCGCCAACCGCGAGGGCATCAGCACGGCGCAGATTGGTATGGAGGTGCGCACGGCCATCTACGGCTACGAGGCCAGCAAATTCAAGACCTCCGACGACGAGTACCCCATTCAGGTGCGCTACGCCAAGCCCTACCGCGAAGACGTAAATGCCATTCTGAACTCGCCGCTGACTTTCCGGGACGCCACCGGCCAGATGCGCCAGGTGCCCATCAGTTCCGTGGCTGACGTGAAATACAGCACGACCTACGGCGGCATCAAGCGCAAGGACGTGAAGCGCGTCATCACCATTTCCTCGAACGTGCTGAGTGGCTTCACTGGCCCCGACGTGGTGCGCAACATCGAAACGGCCCTGAAAGCTTACCCGACGCCTGCTGGCTACACCATTAAGATGGGTGGTGCGCAGGAAGACCAGAAGGAAACCTCCGACTTCCTGCCCCTGGCTGGTATCGGTGCCCTGGCCCTCATCTTCCTGATTCTGGTGGTGCAGTTCAACTCGTTCAGCAAGCCGGTCATCATTCTCTCCGAAGTGCTGTTTTCCGTGGCTGGCGTGTTCTGGGGTCTGGCCATTACGGGCATGAATATCAGCATCGTGATGACGGGCGTGGGTATCATTGCCCTGGCCGGTATCGTGGTGAAGAACGGCATCCTGCTGGTCGAATTCACCGATATCCTCCGCTCCCAGGGTATGCCCCTGCGGGAGGCCATTGTGCTGGCCGGCCGTACCCGCCTGAACCCGGTAATCCTGACGGCTACAGCCGCCACGCTGGGCCTTATTCCCCTGGCCATTGGCCTGAACGTGGACTTCTATGAGATGTTCGCCGCTTTCGAGCCCAACTTCTTTATCGGTGGTGAGTCGGTAACGTTCTGGGGTCCCCTGGCCTGGACCATTATTTTCGGGCTGGTGTTTGCAACCTTGATTACCCTAGTTGTAGTCCCGGTTATGTATCTGCTCAGCGAAACGCTGAAAGGAAAAATATCCGGTCATCCCACAGACGGCCCGGCGGCTTCGGCGGTCGGTGCCGAGGAAGTGCAGGCGGCCAACCCGCCCGTTTTTGCTGAATACTGATCTTTTCTCCTTACCTGAACGTCGTTTCCCCCATGATTGCCTCGACGACTCTGGCCCAACCGGCCATCACGCAGCAAGTGTTGCGTATCATCAGCAAGCGCAAGCACATTCGCCAGTCGCGTCTGCGTATTTCCAGTAATCTGAGCCGCGAGCTGGGCTTCGATACCGTGGATGTAGTAGACATCATTCTGGAGCTGGAGCGTAGCTTCCACATTACCATCCCCGATGAGGTGCCCCTGAGCACCGTGGGCGACTTTGTGGACTACGTGGCTTCGCACACGCCCCAGGCGCAGGTAGCTGCCTAAGCAAGCCCAAACAAAAAGGCCCGAACCAATTTGGTTCGGGCCTTTTTGCTTGACATGACGTGTCTGAATTAGCGGATGTTGCCGCCCGTATCGCCCGAGGGCGTCTGCGAGTCGTGACTGGGTACGCGCGTTCCGTCGGTGGTGTTGGCGGCTACGTCGGGGTGGAGCGTGGACGACTCGGCGCTGGGCACCGGGGGCGAAGAAGGCAGATCGGTAATGCCGGCTTTTTTGGCCGACTCCTCGGCGGGCTCAAATGTAGCGGCCGTAGATTCAGCCTGCTGCTTGGCCGTGTGCCCGGTGGCGCTGAGCTGGCTATCGACTACTACAGCGCGGCTGCTTTCCCAGGCCTCAAACTTGTCCATCTCATCGGCCAGGGTAGAGGAGAACCAGGCTACCAGCGCTACGTCATCAAGCAAACCCAGCACCGGTATAAAGTCCGGAATCAGGTCGATGGGGCTCAGGAAGTACAGCACCACTGCTACCGCCGCTACAATAGTAGGAGTGGGCAGGCCCGTGTACTCGCCCGACACCGATGCCTTAATCAGGCGGAACAGCCGCTGCATACTTTCCCAGGCCTCGTGGGCCATGGTGCCCACGTCTTTCTTTTCGCTGGCTTTCTGGTAAGCATCATTCAGCAGCTGCTTTATACGCAGAGGCTTGCGCACGTACTCTTCGGCTGAGTGCAGGGCGCGCTTGAAAAAGGGCGAGGAACTGATCTGGTCGCCGCTGGGAGCTTGATTTGCCATAGTTAGGAGGAAAGTAAGGGGAGACAAAGTACGGGGCGTAGGGTGGCCCGAGCTACTATACTACGGAGCGCGAAAATAGTTGGCTGCCTGAAACGCAACAGCCCCGGCCGTGAAAACGACCGGGGCTGTTCTGCTAAAAAGACTGCGGTACTTAGTTGCGGGCCACGCGGCCGGCCGCGTAAAAATTGCGGTGGTAGTAGGCCTGGTTCAGGGAGCTTACCATCACGCCGCCGTTGGTGGCTGAGTGGGCAAACTTGCCGCTGGTGAGGTAAATACCTACGTGGTAAATGGGCTGGCCCGGACCACGACGAAAGAATACCAGGTCGCCGGTCTGCATTTCGTCCTTGGCTACGCGCTGCACCTTCTCGAACATGGAGCGGGAACTGCGCTGCAGCGTGATGCCGTACACCTCTTTGAATACGCGGGTAACGAAGCCCGAGCAGTCGGTGCCGCGCTTGGTGTTGCTGCCGAAGCGGTAGGGAGTACCAAGCCAGTCGGTGACGGTGCGGAGCAGGTCTTTGTCTTCGGTGTATTCCAGCTTCACGCCCAGCGCATGAGCATACTGGCTGTACTGAAGCGAGTCGCGGTAGGAGGCGCGGTCGTTGGCGCTGCCTTCGGGGTCACTCGAAAGGAAATCGGGGAGGAGGGAGGCTTCGGCGGCTATGGGAGCACCGGAAACCAAAGGAGCAGGAGCTTGCTCGAAGAAGAAAGATAGAGCCAGAGAGGCAGCGGCGAGGCAATACAGAATTCTGTTTTTCATTGTCCGTCGTAGGGTGGCAGAATCAATTAAAGGGTCGGCCCCAACCAGGGACCTTAGCGTACTTCGTGTTACTCGATACTCAGAGCGGCAGCCGCAGAAAAGAAGATGAAGACATCCGAAACCAGCGAAAATCGGTGAAGACTTTACCTGGCCCGTTGAGTAAAGCTAACCTCAAAAAAAGTCGGCATCCAAATTTTCGGCCCGCATTCACCTTAAATACTTTATTAAGTGCAGGTAAAAAGGTAAATATTCATGGCCGGCCTTGCAACCGCCTAGGAGTACGACCCGTATATTCCGGCCGCTTTTCCGCTGCTTATGAACCCGCCCCGCATCGTCGAGAACTCGCCCCTCGCCCGCATTGCCCGCATGGTGCTCAAGTCGTCGAGCGTAGCCATGGTTCTGGGTAACAGCATCCATCTGAGCGGGGTGAAGCGGGCCGAGTTTCTGCGTGACCCGTATTGGGTGGCCCACGAAATGTGCCATATCCGACAGTATCGGGAACACGGCTACTTCGGCTTCCTACGTAAGTACCTGCTGGAGTCGATGCGCGTGGGGTACTATGCCAACTGCTTTGAGGCCGAAGCCCGCCAGGCTGGCCGCGACGAAGCCCACCTCTACGCCAACGGCCTGCCGCTTCCTGACCCCGCTACGATGCACCGCGGTGCCGGCCCGGCCTAGTGGACGCGGGGCTTGCTTCCGCCACAGCGTTGCTTCAGCTTTTTGCATGAAAGCGAGGCTGAGGCTGAGGTGATGGGGATTGAAGCCGGATTTTCATTATGCGCAACTGGTATTGGGCAGCCGGGGATTTCCTTGCTAGCAGCACCGGCTACCGGAGCTTTGCGGCCTTAGTAGCAGAGTATGAGTGTATAAAACCCGGATATTTTTGAAACCTAGCGCGGCTGCTTTACGAATAGTACCTCAGAAGCTGCCTCACTAGCAGCATATTCTTTCTCCCATCTAACCACCCTCCCTAGTCATGGAAAATAAGCAAAATCAGCCTTCGTCGGGTAATTCGGTTTCTAATAAAGCTTCGCAGTCTGCTTCTGATTCTTCCTTCTCGCAGCAGAATGCTGAGTCGGTTTCCGGTGCTGCCAGCCAGCCTCAGAAAGATAAGCAAGCGTCACAGTCGGCCGTATCAGCTAAGAACACGACGTCGCAGCAGCCCAGCGGCCGTACGCTGAGCAGTGATTCGCCCTCGTCAGCCATGGATACTTCTTCTTCGGAAAACAAATCGTCACTGACGGACAGCATCAGCACCCTGCGCGACACGGTGGAAGACCGTTTCACCCAAGGCAAGTCGGGAGTGCAGTCCTGGATCAGCGAAACCGACTGGCGTGAAACCGTAAACCAACTGCCCCAGTCGGTGAAAGACCTGGGCACGAAAGCCGTTGACCAGTTCAACAAGCTGACGACCACGCAAAAAATGGTAGGTGGCGCTCTGCTGCTGGGCGGCCTGGGCTACCTCGCTTCGCGCTCCACGCCAAAATCAAAAGACTCGGACTGGAGCAGCGCCAAGGCTCGTCGCAACGACTACCGCTCGGGCAATATCCCGCGCGCAGAAAGCTCGTACCGCTCCTCAGAATGGGATAAGCGCACGACTTCGTCGCCTTCCGCTTCGTCAACTTCCTATAACCAGGATCAGGATTCACGTCGGCAGGACCGGGGTCCTATCGGCCACGTAAACCTCGACAGCTAAGCCAGAAACATGCTGGGACAACCCGCATAAATTGAAAAGCCCCCGCATCAGTAAGTTGATGCGGGGGCTTTTTTGTGAGCCTGTTATTGGACTCGAACCAACGACCTGCTCATTACGAATGAGCTGCTCTACCAACTGAGCTAAACAGGCATTTCCCAAAGCCCGATTGGCTTTGTGGGGCAGCAAAGATAAACACCCCCATCGAAACCACGCAAGCAGCCACGTATTTTTTTCCGGTTCTGAGACGGGGAGCAACAAGCGTTTTCAACTCTTCATTTTTACGCGTATGCAAAAGTCTTCATCATTGTCGCCCGTACTGCGGGCTTTGGGCAGCGGCCTCACCGGCGCCGTTGTACTCAATCTGATTCATGAAACGGTGCGCCGGGTGCGCCCCGAAGACGCACCACGGATGGACATTCTGGGAGAACGGGGGCTTCGGAAAATGCTGCGGTCGGCGGGGGCGCCACAGCCTGATGCCAAAGCAGCCTACGGCCTTACCCTGGCCGGCGACATCCTCAGCAATGGGCTATACTACAGCCTGGTGGGCAGTGGCCGTGGGGCCTGGTGGCGTGGAGCCGCGTTGGGCCTGGCGGCCGGGGTAGGTGGCGTGAAGCTTCCCGGGCCGCTTGGCCTGGGCAACGGACCCAGCAACCGAACCCCTCAAACCAAGGCTATGACGGTGGCCTGGTACCTCATAGGTGGCCTGGTAGCCGCCGCTACGGCCAAAGCCCTGCAGCCCCGGCACGAGCGGTAGCGGATAACAATTTCTGATCTTACTCATGTACTACCCGCTTAGCCTATGAAAACCCGTCGGCTCTGTTTTCTGTTCGCTTTGCTCCTATTATTGCCGGGCATGGCGCACGCTGATGCCTTAGATGGAGCTATGCTCATGCTGGAAATCATGGCGGGGCTATATGGGTTAGCTGGCTTGGCTATAGTGGTAATTGTGTTGGCATACCGATGGAGCCAATACACCTGGTTGCGCTGGGTAAGTTGGGTACTAACCGGCGTAGCCGTGCTGCTGGGGCTGTGGTGGCAACGTGTATTTGGCCACTCCTCTGCCGCCATATCGTTTCTTATTGTTAATCCTTTTCTGGGATTTTGTCTGCCGCTGGCTTTGTGGCTGAATGCCGTCTGGTACGCCCGACGGGCTTATGCTGACTGGCCCCGGGCGTTAGGCATAGCAGTGGGAGTATTAGGCCTAAGCATGATATTGGGTCAAACCCTGAGCTTAGGGATGATGGGAGCAGGAATGGTAGGCGCTGCTGGTATGGGCATCTATGCCGTACTAGGCTGGATACTGCGCACTGTTCTGCTCTTGGTAGGTTGGTGGATTGTGCTGAAGCAGGTGCAAAAGTATGAGCCCTTAGTATGGGCTGGGTGGCCTCAGATATTCTTCGGGGCCGCAGTATATACAGGAGTAGTACTAGCCTATTCTCTGTTATCGATGTGGCTACAGATTTCTGCTTATCCAGAATCCGGCAACATTGCCCTAAAGTGGCTAACCAGCGCGCTGCCGACCATAGTCGGGCAAAGCCTGCTAAGTGGAGGAATAGGAATACTGATGCTGTGGGGAGAGCAACGCATTCGGGCTGGGTCAATGCCGTAGTGTACCTTTGCTGCCCATGAAGGCATTGCGCAAACTATTGGTCAATACCCTGGGCTTTGAGCGGTACATCCGGCTGGTGAGTCGCGTGTATTTGCGGCTGGTAGGCGCGGGCTGGGGAAAGACCAAATACCCGGAGCTGTTTTTTCTGCGGCAGCTGGTAAAGCCCGGCGACGTGTGCCTGGACATCGGGGCCAATCTGGGCTACTACTCTGTGATGCTCTCGAAGCTGACCGGGCCTACGGGCCGGGTGCTGGCAGTAGAGCCCATTCCCGCCTTTCAGGAAATCTGGCGCGACAACGTGCGGCTGAGCGGACACGCCAACCTCACCCTGCTGCCCTACGCGCTGGGCGGCGAAAACACCACCGTGCAGATGGGCACGCCCGAGCGGGACGGCCTGCTGCACCACGGCATGACCAAAATAGCCGCCAGCAACCCCCAGGAACGCTACGTGCGCACCTATGAAGTGCCCATGCGTGTGCCCGACGAACTGCTGGCCGATCTGCCCCGCCTCGACTTCGTGAAGTGCGACGTGGAAGGTTTTGAGTACGAAGTTTTCCGGCACATGCAGCATATGCTGCGGCGTCACCAGCCCGTTATTCAAACCGAACTGAACGGCCTCGAAAACCGCCGCCAGGTGGTAGCCTTGCTGGCCGGGCTGGGCTATAAACCATTTGTGCTGTCGGCGCGTTGGGAGTTGGAGCCGTGCCTGCCCGAGCAACTCGACAGCGCCGCCACGGCCGACTTTTACTTTCAACCCGCCAGCTTTGTTGGTTAGCGTATTTGCCTGATGCCAAAATTCCTGCTTGCTCTCTTCATTATTGCCCTCCTTGTGCGGTTCGTGCTACCGGTAGTACTGCGGTGGGTGCTGGGCCGCGTCGTCAAAAAACAGATGAAGAACTTTGGCCAGCAGTTTGGCGGTGCCGCCCCTTTCGAGCAGCCCCCCACGCCGCCCCGGCCCACCTCCGGCAACGTGCACGTCGACTACGTGCCGCCCAAGCCCAAGCGCCAGCCGCGCAACTTCAAGGGCGGCGAATACGTGGAGTTTGAGGAGTTGAAATAAAAGCTTTGCGAGGTTCTTAAAGGCCTTCAAACCTGATTAAGCCCTTTCACCTATTGGTAGGTGGGAGGGTTTTTTGTGGGCCAGCTGGCTCCGACATAGCACCCAAAACCGCACGACCGGGTTCCGGGAAATGAAATAATCGGGCTACCTTCGGGCTGCTTTGGCGGGCGTAGCGCCCGCCGGGTCTGTACTATATCAGCTTCTTTTCACGCCGAATGACAACCGTTTCCTCCGGTCCCGCGCCCCTGTGGCAGCGGGTGCTGCCGCACCTGCTGGCCGTCCTGTTTTTCCTGGTGCTGGCCGCCGTGTATTTCTCCCCCATCCTCTTCGACGGGAAAACCCTGGCCCAGCACGACATTGTGCAGTTCAACGGTGGGGCTCACGAGGCCGCTCAGTACCGGGAGGTAATGGGGAAAGAAGCCCTCTGGACAAACTCCATGTTCTCGGGCATGCCTACCTACCTGATCAGCACCCACTTTCCAGGGGACTTATCGGGCTACCTGCACAAGATTTTCACGCTGAACCTGCCGGCCGTGGTGGCCAACCTGTTTTTGGCCCTGCTTTGCGGCTACCTGCTTTTCGTAGCGTTGGGCGTGCGGCCGCTACTGGCCGTGGTAGGCGCGGTAGCGCTGGGCTTCACCAGCTACAACCTCATCATTCTCTCGGCCGGGCACAACACCAAGTCTCTGGCGCTGGCTTACGCCCCGCTGGTTCTGGCCGGGCTGCTGGTGGCGCTGCGCCGCAATATGTGGCTGGGCGCGGCCCTGTTTGCGCTGGGCCTGACCATGAATCTGCGCTCCAACCACTTGCAGATTACTTACTATCTGCTGCTGATGGTGCTGATCTTTGGGGTGATAGAGCTGGTGGCTGCCGTGCGCGAAAACCGTCTGCCGGCCCTGTTGAGTCGGGTAGCCGTGCTGGCCCTGGCGGCCGGGCTGGCCGTGGGCGTGAGCTTCGGCCGCCTCTACACCACGCTAGAATACGGCAAGTACAGTATCCGGGGCCGCTCGGAGCTGACGACGCCCGCCCCCACCGCGCCGGGTCAGCCGGCCGCGGCTACTGAGGAAAACGTGGGTTCCGGCCTCGACCGGGACTACGCCTTCCAGTGGAGCTACGGCGTGGGCGAAACCATTACGCTGCTTGTTCCCAACTACTACGGCGGTGCCTCCCAGGGCGCCCTGAGCGAGAATTCGGCCACCGGGCAGGCACTGGCCCAGCTGGGCGTACCGCCCGCCCAGCTGCAGGACGTACTGCGGCAGCTGCCCCTTTACTGGGGCGACCAGCCCATTACCAGCGGTCCGGTGTACCTGGGCGCGGGCGTGCTGCTGCTGTTTGTGCTGGGCTTGTTTGTGGCCGACCGGCGCACCCGCTGGTGGCTGCTGACGGCTACCCTGCTGTCCATCGTGCTGGCCTGGGGCAAGAACTTCGAGACGTTCAACAACCTCATTTTCGACTACTTCCCCGGCTACAACAAGTTTCGCTCGGTGAGCATGGCCCTGGTGATTGCGCAGCTGGCGGTGCCGCTGCTGGCCATTTTGGCTTTGGCCCGCGTGCTGCGCCCGCAAACGGTGGTAGCGGCCGCACCGAATACACATCCGGCGCTGGCCGCCGTGCCCGTAGCTGCGCCTGAAACTGCCATCCTCAAGCGCAACCTGCTCTACGCCGTGGGCATTACCGCCGGGCTGTGCTTGCTGGCCTACCTGGTAGGCCTGGGCGCCGACTTTGCTTCGCCCATCGACAGCGCACTGCAGCAGCAGGGCTTCCCGCTCGATGCCATCCGGCAGGACCGCGCCTCCCTCATGCACAAGGACGTGTTCCGTTCCTTGCTATTTATTCTGCTGACGGGGGCCGTGCTGTGGTTTTACTTGCAGCGCAAGCTCACGGCTACGCTGGCGGCGGCGCTGGTGGGTGTGCTTACGCTGGTAGACCTGTGGGGCGTGGATAAGCGCTACCTCAACGACGACAACTTCCAGCGCGAAACCGTGGCCCAGCAGTTTGTGCCCACGGCCGCCGACCAACAGATTCTTCAGGACAAGGGCCTAAGCTACCGGGTGTACAACACGGCCAACCCCTTCAACGAAGCCAATACCTCCTACTTCCACAAGAGCATTGGCGGCTACCACGGCGCCAAGCTGCGCCGCTACCAGGATTTGATTGAGCGCCAGCTGGCCCAGGGCAACCCCGGCGTGCTGAACATGCTGAACACCCGCTACGTGATTGTGCCCAGCCAGCAGGCCCAGGGCGGCGTGCAGGTACAGCGCAACCCCGGCGCGCTGGGTAATGCCTGGTTTATAAGCGAAATCCAGAAAGTGCAGACGCCCGACGAGGAAATCAAGGCGCTGACGGGCCTGAACCCGGCCACAGCGGCGGTAGTGGATGCCGCGAAGTTTCCGCTCAGCAAAACCAATTATATCACCGTCGGCTCCACCATTTCTCTGGCGGAATACTCGCCCGATAAGCTCGTGTACAAAGCCAACGCCGTGCAGGACGGCTTTGTGGTCTTCTCGGAAATCTATTATAAGGACGGCTGGAATGCCTTTATCGATGGCAAGCCCGCACCCTACGTGCGGGCCAACTATGTGCTGCGCGCCATGCCGGTGCCGGCCGGCCAGCACACCATTGAGTTCCGCTTCGAGCCAACGTCGTACTCCGTCGGCAATACGGTTTCGCTCGTAGCCTCCATTCTGCTGATTCTGGCCCTGCTTGGCACGGTGGTGTACGCGTTGCGCCGCCGGCCGGAAACAGTGGTAGGGCAGGAACAGCTGGTAGCTTAGCGCTACCGGCTGGTGGCGTTGGCCCAGGCTGATGCCACCTTCCCCGAGCTGAACCCATCGGCCCCTTGTCTGCTTGCACCATAGCGGCCGATAAGGGGCCGTAGTGTTTCTCCCTTGTTATGCTGATGCCTCCTGCTGCGCCCTTGCTGCTCCAGCCCCTGGACGAACCGGCGGCGGCCGCTCGCGGCATCCGCCTGCTGCTGCTCCGCGACGACCTGACGCACCCGGAGCTGCCCGGCAACAAGTGGCGCAAGCTCAAGTACAACCTGCAGGCTGCCCGGGAGCAGGGGCACAATACCCTCCTGACCTTCGGGGGCGCGTACTCCAACCATATTGCGGCCGTGGCCGCCGCCGGGCGCCTTACCGGCCTGCAAACCATCGGCATCATCCGGGGAGAAGAGCTGGCGCACCGGCCGCTTAATACAACTTTGGCTCGTGCCCAGGCCGATGGAATGCAGCTGCGCTTCGTGAGCCGGGAAGCCTACCAGCGTCGCCATGAGCCGGCTTGGATAACTGAGTTGCAGCATGACTTCGGCCCGGCCTACGTATTGCCCGAGGGGGGCTCCAATGCGCTGGCCTTGCCGGGCTGCGCCGAGCTGCTCACCGAGCTGCGCACGCACACGTCCTTCGACTACGTGGCCGTGGCCTGCGGCACGGGTGGTACGCTGGCCGGGCTGATAACCGGGCTGCTGCCGCCCGAAACAGCTGTGGGCATAGCCGCTCTGCGTGAAGGGGAGCTGCTGCGGGCAGAGGTGCAGCGGTTGCTTGGAACTGAATCAACCTCGTCAAACTGGGCCCTGCACTCCGGGTTTCACCACGGCGGCTACGCCCGCTTTTCGGCCGAGCTGCTCGACTTCATCCGGCAGTTTCAGGCGCGGCATGGGGTGCTGCTTGACCCCATCTATACCGGCAAGCTGCTGTGGGGCGTGTTGCAACTGCTGGAACAGGACTATTTCCGGCCGGGCAGCACCGTAGCAGTCGTACATACAGGAGGCTTACAGGGCTGGGCGGGTTTCCGACAGCGTTTCGGGAACCGCAGCGCGTGGTGGCCCACCGAGGCAGCCGGGTAACCGCTCGGCCACACCCAGAGCCGCCAGCGCGAAGATGGCGGGTAGCATAGGCACCAGAAAGCGGACGTCCCAGTCCTCAATCGTGAGCATTACCACCAAAGCCTGCAAGCCAATGAGAGCCACAAGAAAAAAGCGCACGATACCCGGAAACCCGGCAGCCCGACTGCCGCGCCACGCCAGCCAGTAGCAGGGGTAAAGCACGGCCACCGCCGCCACAATATGAACGCGGGAGTAGTAAGGCTTGAGGCCGCTGAACAAGGCAAAGGCCTTCAGCAAAGCCAGCTGAGCGAAGTAAGCCGGATTGTGCAGGATGAAATATGCCAGCCGCAGAACCGGACCCAGATCGGCGGGGGGCAGCTGCAGCGGCTGCCGGGGCTGCACCGTCCAGCCGGGGTAGAGGTAGATGATTTCGCCGCGCAGGTAGGTTTCTATCAGCGTGAACGTAAGCAGGAGCTTGTTGAGCACCACCCAGAGCAGGGGCATAGCTGCTACTACCGCCACCACGACCACCCCGCGCTGCCGGGGGCCGAGCCGGGGCCACAGCTGCCAGCCTGCTGCCCCGGCCAGCGCCAGCGGTACCAGAAAGCCATTGGGCCGCAACAGAGCCGTAGCCAGGGCCAGCACCAGCAAACGGATTATTCCCCAACGGCCTGAGGCAAACGTGAGGGCCCAGAAGCAAAGCAGAATGCCACTCGTGAACAGGGACTCCGTGAGTATATAGGCGTTCAGGTTCTGCGCATCAGGCCAGAGCAGCAGGGCCGTAGCGCCGGCGGCCACCGGGCGTCGGCCCGTGAGCTGAAGCAGCGCCCGATGAAACGCCCGGGCAGCCAGGCCCGCTACCACCATCTGGCCCAGCACCATGCCCCATAAGCCCGCGCCTGCCTTCAGCCACAGACTGCAATACACTGGATAACCCACGTAACGCAGGTTGTGGTCGTGCTCGAAATACCACTGCTCCGCAATCTGCTGGGCGTAGAGCAGGTAGCGCCGGCTGTCGGTCACGGTGCGGGGGCCCCCGTGCTTCCATAGCAGCAGTAGCTGCACCAGCAGCCACAGGGCCCCCAGCAGCCAGCCGTGGTAGCGCGCCAGCCAGCGCCGCTGGCCGGCCGACACGCGCAACAAGCCAGGAAAGGGGAGAGCGGGCAGGGGCATAGACTCCGGCAAAATACGTAAACCCCGGCCACCTTCTCAGCCAAAACCGCGCAGCTTGCGTAGGTTCAGCAACCTATTCTGCTCTGTATGCCCCTTGCCCGTCTTCTGCGCCGCCTGTTGCCCCTGGCTTTTCTGGTGGCACTGGGCTGGTTTCTCTGGAAAAAAGTACAGCCTATGCTGGCTGATTTCGACCCGCTCCGCTCCGAGCCCCGCGTGACTGTGACGCACAACACGGTGCTGCAGAAAGTGGAGAGCCTGGGGCGGCTGGAGTTGGTGCGCTACCACTTCAAAGATGTGGTGGAGTACAAGAAAAGCACGTACCGCTTCTTGCCCGATGCCAAAGTGGCCCTCATCGTGGCCGGCGACGCTGTCGGCTGCCTCGACCTGCGCAAGGTGCGCCCTCAGGATGTAGTTTTCGAAGGCGACTCGGTGGTGCGCGTGGCCCTGCCCCCGGCCGAGCTCTGCACCTGGCAGATTGACCACAAGAACAGCAAGGTTTACAGCGTCGAGAACGGTTTTTTTCAGGATGCCGCGCTGGTGGATGCCGGCTATAAGTACGCCGAGCAGAACGTACGCCGCGCCGCCCTGCAGTCAGGTATCCTGGCCCAGACCAACCAGAACGCCGAGCTGATTCTACGGCCCATGCTCGAAACCATGACCGGCCGCCGCGTAGTACTTACGCGCCAGCTGGCGGCTCCGGTCCGGCCCCGGTTGCAATAGCGCCCGGCTGGTTGTATGCTTGCGGCATGACTGCTGCTCCTACGTTCCTGCCTGGCCTCACCCAGCTGCCCACGCTCACCACCCGCCGGCTGCGGCTGTGCTGGCTCACCCCGGCCGATGTGCCGGCCTTGTTTACCATTTTCTCTGACCCTGCCGTGATGCGCTACTGGAGCCGGGAGGCGTTTACGAGCCCCACCGAAGCCGCTGAGCTGCAAACCCAGATCGAAACCTTGTTTCGGGAGCGGAGCCTGTTCCAGTGGGGCCTCACCCGCCTCACCGACGACGAGGTGATTGGCACCGCCACCCTGTATGGCCTTCACACCCAACACCGGCACGCGGGCGTGGGCTATGCCTTGGGCTCAGCGCACTGGGGGCAGGGTTATGCTTCCGAAGCCCTGGCCGCCCTGCTGGAATTTGCCTTTACAGAGCTCAGTCTGCACCGCCTCGAAGCCGACGTGGACCCGCGCAACACGGCTTCCCGCCGATGCCTCGAAAAGCAGGGCTTCCGGGAAGAAGGCCTCCAGCGCGAGCGGTATTTTCTTTACAATGAATGGCAGGATGCCCAACTCTTCGGCCTGCTTCGCTCCAAGTACCAGACTAGCTTGCCGGGGTAAAGTAAGTACCGTTCGTGTATTCATACTTGTCACGAAACAGTAGGGCGTGGGGCTTGCCCCCGCCCGTCACTCGCGCCGTTCGGAAATACTAGGGTAATGATGGGCAGGGCAAGCCCTGAACCTTACTACCTAGAGGTTACAACGGCAAGTAATCGGGCTGGCACAGGCAGTAAGCAGCGTTTTGCTTTATCGTAGGCAACATTTGTGCTTGTTAAGCGGAAAAACAAGGCCTATTTCGGCGCATAATAAGGCTTGTTTTTCCTCGCAATAAGTGCAAGTGCGGTAAGCTTAATCTTCTTCCTCGTCTTCGGATGGCTTGCCCAGGTCTTCCAGGGCCATGCGGATGAGGTCCTGCTCGTAGCCTTTCAGGGTGAGGAACTGGGTAAGCTTCTGGCGGCGCTTGGCCGGGTGACGCTCCTTTTCCTGAGCGTCCTTCTTTTCCAGGAGGGTGGTCAGGTTCTGGTAGTACTCGTCGCCGTCGATTTCCTTCATACCGGCTTTGATGCAGTAGTCGGATATACCTTTCTGCTTCAGCTCCTGCTGAATGCGGCGGCGGCCCCACTTCTTCTGCCGGTATTTGCCCCGCACAAAGCTCTTGGCGTAGCGCTCCTCGTCCAGCAGCTTTTCCCGGCTGAGGCGGATGATGATTTCACCGGCTTCGTCCTCATCGAGCCCGTAGCTGCGCAGCTTTTCGGCCACTTCCCGCTGGTTGCGTTCCTGATAGGTGCAGAAAGAAGCTATTTTCTGCAGGGCTTCGGCAGGCGTGTAGGTTTTGGTAGGGCGTTGTTGCATAGCTAGGTAAAAGCGCCGCAGGTGCAGCCCAGTGCCAAGGTAACGGCTGGGCGCGGCAAGTGGTTCGGTAGCGGCTGGCAACCCGCGGGCCAGTCTTTGTATCTATCTTCACCGAAACTACGACTGAACCCGACTTTGTGATGTGGCGTGCTGGATTACTGCAATTACTATTGGTGTGGATGACTTTTGCGGCGCATGCCGGCGTGGTGCGCGGGCGGGTAAGCGGCCCCGATAAAGCGCCGCTGGCCTTTGCCAATGTGGCCGTGCGCGGCACCACCCAAAGCACCGCCACCAACGAGCAGGGCCAGTACCAGTTTCGCCTGGAGGCGGGCTCCTACGAACTGGTGTTCCAATATGTGGGCTTCCGGCCGCAGTTTACCACCGTGCGCGTAGCCGGCGGCGACACGGCCACCACCCTCGACGTGACGCTGCTGCCCGAAAGCTACCAGCTCAAGGAAGTGCTGGTGCGCGCCAAGGACCGCGACCCGGCCTACGCCCTGGTACAGCACGCCATTGAGTGGCGCCGCTACCACCGCGCCGAGGTAGCCGGCTTCAGCGCCCGCACCTACCTCAAAGGACTGGTGCGCCTGCTCGATGTGCCGGCCAAGATCCTGGGCATCATCAAAACTGACCCCAGCCTGAAGCCGGGCGTTATTTACTTGTCGGAATCGGTATCAGAGCTGACGTTCCGGCAACCCAACGTGGTGCGGGAGCGAATGATTGCCTCCCGGGTGAGCGGCAACAGCCGGGGTTTCAGCTTCAACCGGGCCTCGGGCCGCAGCTTCAATTTCTACGACAATCTGCTGCAGTCGGGGTTTTCGGAGCGGGGCTTTGTGTCGCCCATTGCCCAGAACGCCATGCTGTTCTACCGCTACGAGCTGGTGGGCACCACCGAGCAGAACGGCCGCCAGATCCATAAAATCAAAGTGAGCCCGCGCCACCGCAACGACCCGGCCTTTTCGGGCTACATCTACCTCAACGACGGCGACTGGCACCTGCACAGCCTTGATCTGAGTCTGGGCCAGAACGCCGGTATCGAGTACGTGGAGTCCATCCGCATTGAGCAGCAGTTTATGCCTGCCCCCAGCCGCCCTGACGTGTGGGTGCTGCAGTCGCAGAAGCTGAGTATGACCGGGCAGGGCATGGGCTTTAAAGGCAGCGGCTCCTTCAATGCCGTGTTCAGCAACTACCGCGTGCAGGCCATCTACCCAGCCCGGCCCACCGAGAAGGCAGAAGCCGTGGCCGCCGCCAAACCCGATGCCCCGATAACCCGCGAAACCGTGGCCGAGGTGAAAAAGCAGCGGCCCAGCCTGCCCAATCTCAAGCGCCGGGTGCGGGAGCAAGTGAAAGCGGTGGAGGCTCAGCCCGAAGCCGTGGCCGGGGTGGAGCCCCTGGGCAAAGGCGAAGTCCTGCGCATCGAGAAGGGAGCAAATGAGCGGGACTCCACATTCTGGAACGAGGTGCGGCCTATTCCGCTTACGGCTGAGGAGCGCAAGGACTACCACGTGAAGGACAGCGCCGAGGTCATCAAACGTTCCCGGCCCTACCAGGACTCCCTGGACCGCAAGCGCAACCAACTAAGTCCGGCGCAGGTGCTGCTCACAGGGTACAACTACTCCAACTCGTTCCGCCGCCGCACCATCTACGTTTCTTCCATCTTCAACGGGCTGCTTTACAACACGGTGGAAGGCGTGACGCTGAACCTGGAGGCTACCTATACCCAGCGCTATGAAGACCGGCGCAGCTACTCGCTCACGCCGGCTTTGCGCTATGGGTTTGGGGCTCGTCTGTTCAGCCCCAGCCTGGCCGGGGGCTACACGTTCCGGCCGCTGTCATTCACGCGGGTGGGCTTTATGGTGGGCCGCACCATCGAGGACTTCGACCCCGCCACCCAGCTCACGCCCTTCATCAACACCAGCTACACGCTGCTGCGCAACCGCAACTACGCCAAGTACTACCAGCGCGACGGGGGAGAAATCAACTTCCGGCACGAGTTGGTAAATGGCCTGATGCTGCGCACCGCCCTGGGCTACGCCGACCGCCGTGAGCTGCAAAACCACAGCAACAAAGTAGTCATCGACGTGCCCGGCCGCGCCTTCACGCCCAACGTGCCCGTGAACGAAGAGCTGCCCGATCCTTCATTTGGCCGCAACCAGTCGCTCACCGCCTTCGCGGAGCTGACTTGGCAGCCCGGCCAGGAGTACATGACCCGGCCCGATGGCAAGTTCAACATGGGCTCGAAATACCCCAGGCTGCGTGCGGCCTGGCGGCAGGGCATAAGCGGCGTGCTGGGCTCCGACGTGCGCTACACCCGCCTGGAGGCCGGCGTGCGCAAGGACCTGGAGCTGGGCCTCCTGGGCCAAATGCACCTCGATGGTACCGTGGGCGGCTTCTTGGGCAACCCGCGCCTGTCGTTTATGGACTACCGCCACTTTTCGGGCAACCTCACCGGATTTGCCGCCAACTTCGACCAGTTTCAGCTGCTGGACTACTACCGCTTCAGCACCCGGCAGCGCTACCTGGAAGCCCACGTCAACCACCACTTCAACGGGTTTTTCCTCAATAAAATCCCGCTGCTGCGCCGCCTTAAGTGGCAGGAAGTAGCTTCTTTCAACTACCTCAGCACGCCCGCCGTGGGCCACTACGTAGAGCTGGGTGCCGGTATCGAGCACATCTTCAAGGTATTCCGGGTAGATGTGTACACCGGCCTGCGTTCCGGCCAGCAGCTTAGCACCGGCATCCGCGTCGGGGCAGGGTTTTAAGGGTTTCTGGTTGTTAGTTGTCAGATGTATGAATGGGTGTCTAGTGCTATAGCGGTTTCGTGAACGGTGTAGAGACGCGTACTTGCGTCTCGTCGTCTGCGCCGCATACTGTTCAACAAGTAGACGCAAGTATGCGTCTCTACACAGCCGCTACATCGTTCGTGAATCGGCTATAACAACGGACAACGGTTAGCAACACAGCTAACGCCGCGGCAGGTTATAGAGCACTACCGAGGCCAGAATGACGGTGTAGGCTACGGCTTGGGTGAGGGTAGCGGCCTCGTGGAAATACAGGAAGGCCAGCACAAAGCTCACCAGCGGGTTCACATACATAAGGATGCCTACTGTGCCCGAGGGCAGCGCGCTGAGGGCGTAAAGATTGAGAAACAGCGGAATGATGGTGAAGCACACGCTCAGCACCACCGTCATGCGCAGCAGGTAAGCATCGTGCAGGCCTTGTGGGAGGCTGGCGCCCAGCAGGCCCGCCAATGGCACCAGGATAATGGCTGCCAGCACCAGCTGCAGCATCAGCAGAATCAGCTTGTCGTAGTCGCGCAGCAGGCGCTGGGAAATCAGGTAAAAGGCGTAGGTGAGGGCTACTACCACACTGAGGCCCAAGGAGCGGAAGTCGCCCATACCCAGCAGGGTGCAGCTGCCCGCGCTCAGGCTGATGGCCAGCCACTGCCCGCGGTGCAGTTGCTCGTGCAGCACCGCAAACCCCAGCAGTGCCGTGAGAATAGGGCAGATGAGGTAAGCAAACGAGCCTGCCTGCACGCTCACCTGGTTGATGGTGTAAATAAACAAGAGCCAGTTGCCCACCAGCAGCAGGCCCCCGACCACAGCCAGGGCCAGCACGCGCCGCCGCTCCGGGCGCGAAGCCTGCCGTAACTGTGCTACCAGCCCGCGCACGGCGGCCCGCCGCAAAAGCAGGTTCACAACCAGTAGCAGCCCGAGCGACACCAGCACCCGAAATAATAGAATCTGCCCGCTGGGGTAAGAAGCCAGGGCTTTCAGCGGAATCGGGAAAAAGCCCCAGATAAGAAACGCCAGCAGTGCGGCGGAATGATGACGAGACAACGGGGAAGGGGTGGGGTGGAAGCGGGAAAGAAGCCAAAGGTACCGCAACGGTTTCGATGCGCCGGTGCCGACTGTACCGCGCACCTCGTCGTACCTTTGCCGGATGCTGCTATTCTCTGATTTGCCGGCCCTGGTGGACGGCACGTTGCTTCAGGCTCCGGCCGCCCCGGCGGCTTCGGTGCAGTACCTGCTGCTCGACAGTCGGCGGGTGGGCGTGGCGGCCGGGTCGTTGTTTTTTGCTATTCGCGGGGTGCAGCACAACGGCCACCGCTACCTGCCGGAGCTCTACCAGCGTGGCGTGCGGCAGTTTGTGGTGGATAGCGCCCGGGAAATTCCCGGCGGCGTAGCCGCTTTCCCCGAGGCCGGCTTCGTGCTGGTAACCGACAGTCTGCTGGCTTTGCAGGCGGTGGCGGCCCACCACCGGGCCCAGTTCCGTCTGCCGGTGTTCGGCATCACGGGCTCCAACGGCAAAACCATTGTGAAAGAGTGGCTGGCTCAGCTGCTGAGCCCGGATGAGCTGCTGTGCAAAAGTCCGCGCTCCTACAACTCGCAGGTGGGTGTGCCCCTGAGCGTGTGGGAGCTGAACCGTACGCACACACTGGGTATTTTCGAGGCCGGTATTTCGGAGCAGGGCGAAATGGTCCGGCTGGCGGCCGTAATTCAGCCCACGCTGGGGGTATTCACCAATCTGGGCACCGCCCACGACGCCGGTTTCAGCTCGCCCGCCGAGAAAGTAGCCGAAAAGATGCAGCTGTTCCGGGAGGTGGATACGCTGTTCTACTGCCGCGACCACGCCCTGATTCACGCCGCGGCCCAGCAACAGCTTGGAGCCAGTCGCACCTTCAGCTGGAGCCGGCAGCACCCGCACGACGCCCACGTGGCCGTAACGGTGCTGGAAGCCAGCGCCGACCGCACCGTGGTGCGCGTGGCCCAGCGCCGTCCGCTGCCGCAGGAGCACACGTTCACGGTGCCTTTTGCCGACGAGCCTTCCCTCGAAAATGCCCTGCATTGCCTCACAGTGCTATTGTGGCGGCAGGTGGCGCCCGCCGAAATTCAGCGCCGCCTCGATAGGCTGCACCCGGTGGCCATGCGGCTGGAAATGAAGCAGGCCCTCAACGACTGCTACATCCTCGACGATACCTACAACAATGACCTGGCTGGCCTCAGCCTCGCCCTCGATGCGCTGGTGCGCCAGCCCCGGCGTGGTCGCCGCACGCTTATTTTGTCTGATGTGCTGGAATCCGGCCTCGCGGGGGCGGAGCTGTACGCCCGGGTAGCAGCCCAGCTGGTCACCCACGGCGTGGAGCGGCTCTTGGCCATCGGCCCCGATATCAGCGCCCACCAGAGTTTGTTTGCCGGTTTCGCTGCCGAGTTTTACGCCGACACGGAGGCTTTCCTGGCCAGCTTCCGGCCCGACGCATTCCGGCACGAAACCATTCTGGTGAAGGGCGCCCGGCGGTTTGGGTTCGAGCGGATTGTGGCCGCATTTCAGCAGAAAATCCACGGCACGGTGCTGGAGGTGAACTTGGACGCGCTGGTGCACAATCTCAACTTCTACCGCAGCCGCCTGCAGCCGGGCACCAAGCTCATGGTGATGGTGAAGGCATTTGCCTACGGCAGCGGTTCCTATGAAGTAGCCAACCTGCTGCAGTTTCACCGCGCCGATTACCTGGCCGTGGCCTACGCCGACGAAGGCGTGGAGCTGCGCCAGCAGGGCATCAGCCTGCCTTTGATGGTGATGAACCCCTCGCCCGACTCGTTGCAGAAGTTGCGCCAGTGCCACCTGGAACCCGAAATATTCTCCTTCGAAATGCTGCGGGAGTACGTGCGGGCCGCCCGGGAGCACCCGCTGCCGCCCATTCACCTCAAGCTCGACACCGGCATGCGCCGCCTGGGCTTCGCCGAAGAAGATATGGACGAGCTGTGTGCCGTGCTGCAGGCCCAGGTTGGCAATGTGCGCGTGGCCAGCCTGCTCACGCACCTAGCCGGCGCCGATGAAGCCCAGCACAACAGCTTTTCGCGCCAGCAACTGGCCGCCTTTGGCCGCATGGCCCCGCGCCTGGAGGCGGCACTGGGCTACCCGGTACTGAAGCACGCGCTCAACTCTGCCGGCATCATCCGCTTCCCCGATAGTCATTTCGACATGGTGCGGCTGGGTATTGGGCTGTATGGGGTGGAGGCTACCGGCCAGCAGCAAGATGCCCTGCACCCGGTTAGTACGCTGCGCACCACCGTGTCGCAGGTGAAAACCCTGGCCCCGGGCCAGACCGTGGGCTACGGCCGACGTGGTCAGGCTACGGAGTACGAGCGGCGCATTGCTACCCTGGCCATTGGCTACGCCGACGGCTACGACCGGCGCTTCGGCAACGGGGGAGGCGAAGTGGTTATTCGCGGACAGCGTGCGCCCATCGTGGGCAACGTGTGCATGGATATGTGCATGGCCGACGTTACGGGAATTGCGGGCGTGCAAGCCGGCGACGTAGCCGAGGTGTTCGGCCCCGGCATCACGCTTTCGGAGCTGGCCGCGCGCATCGGCACCATTCCCTACGAGTTGCTCACCAACGTCAGCGCCCGGGTAAAGCGCGTGTTTGTGGCGGAGTGAGTTTAGTGCCTCGTGCCTTGTGCTTAAGTAATGCGTCAGCAGGCAAAATATAAGAAAAGAGAAAAAGAAAGGCCCCGCAACAACCATTGCGGGGCCTTATCATACACTCTAAGCTCTAAGCTCTAAGCTCTAAGCTCTAAGCTCTAAGCTCTAAGCTCTAAGCTCTAAGCTCTAAGCTCTAAGCTCTCAGTCCTTATACATATCCACCGAGGCCTTGATCATGGCGTTGTAGCGCTGGCCGTTGTTGGCAAGGGTGATGAGCGTCCAGCCCCGGCCGATGGTGTAATTCCAGGTACGGCTTTCCTTGAACTCGAATGTGGGGCGCAGAATCTGGCCGTAGGGCGTGTAGGAGTCCATGAAGTTGGTGGTGTAGAACTTGTCGCCGCTCACAATCCACTCCATAGCTACGTAGAAGCCATCCTCGGGTGCCACGATGTTGTAAGCACCCAGGTCAATCGTAAACCACTGGCCGCCGCCGGGCGCCGACACCACCACGTTTTCCGTCAGCAGGTCGGTGTTGGGCGAGCTGTAGTTGCCATCGGCCCGGTAGATGCGCACGCGGAAAGGCTCCCGGGGGAAGCCACTTTCACTCAGGAAAAACGAGACCGAGCGAATCATGCCCAGCTTTTTGCTTTTGTCGTTCTTCACCCAGAAGGCATACTGGCTGCCGGGCATGCCCTGAATCATCCCGTCGCCGGGCGTATTGTTGCGGGCACCCATTTCCAGCTCCTTCACTTTGCTGGCCGAGATGTTGACGTTGCCCAGCAGAATGGGCAGCTTAGGAACCTCAATGATGAGCTCATCCATTTTGCTGCCTTTGCGCACCAGCAAAGCCGTGCGCTTGTAGCCCAGGGCCATAATGATGAGGGAGTCGGTGGCGTTTTTGTCCGGCATGGGCAGCTGGAAAAAGCCGTACTCGTTGGTGAGGGCGCCGGCCTGCTCTTCTTTCAGGCCAATGGAGGCAAAGGAAATGGGCTCCTTGGTTTTCTGGTCTACCACCCGGCCCGAAATGCGGTTGGCCTGCGCAAAGCTCAGGGCCGGAAGCAGAAGAAACAGTGCAAATAGAAAAAGTACGCGTTGCGGCATGGTTCAGGGTTTACTGCCCAAAAATACAATGAGTTCCTCCAACTTCTAAGCGTTGCGGACGAGTGGTGGCAATTTTGACAGGCCAGCATTGGCCGGGCAACTGGCCCAGCCGGAAAGCCAAAGCCGCCACCTTACCAGAAAAAGCTGGGAAGGCGGCGGCTTTAGCAGGTAAGCAAGCCCGGCATTTATTTGATCATGTCTACCTCCGCCTTGATCATGGCGTTGTAGTACTTGCCGTTGTTCACAAGCGTAATCAGGCTCCAGCCCTTGCCGATGCTATAGTTCCAGGTGCGGCTTTCCTTGAACTCGAACGTGGGGCGCATGATCTGGCCGTAAGGTGTGTAGTTGTCGGCAAAATTGGTGGTGTAGAACTTGTCGCCGCTCACAACCCACTCCATAGCCACGAAGAAGCCTTCCTCGGGGGCCGGTATGTTGTAGTTGATCAAATCGATGGTATACCACTGGCCGCCGCCGGGAGCCGATACCACTACGTTTTCCGTCAGCAGGTCGGTGTTGGGCGAGTTATAGTCGCCGTCGGCCTTGTATAGGCGCACGCGGAACGGCTCCCGCGGGAAGCCGTGCTCCCCAATGTAGAACGACACCGAGCGAATATTGCCCAGCTTCTTGCCTTTGTCGTTTTTCACGAAGAAAGCGTACTGGCTGCCCGGCTGCCCTTGGATCATCCCGTCGCCTGGGTCGCTGGAGCGGGAGCCGAGGCCTAGTTCTTTGACCTTGCCACCTTCAATTTTTACTTCGCCCAATTGAATCACGCGCTTTACCACCTCGATGGAGATGTCCTCCATCTTGGTGCCGCGCTTAACGGGCACCGTCTTGCGGAAGTAGCCCAGCGCAATAACCACGAGCGAGTCCGACTCGTTTTTCTCGGGCATAGCAATCTGGAAGAAGCCATACTCGTTGGTGAGTACCCCGGTCTGCTCTTCCTTCATCCCAATGGATGAAAATGGAATCGGCTCCTTGGTTTTGGAGTCCACGATGCGGCCGGTGATGCGGTTCTCTGTGCCCTGGGCCGAGGCCAGCAGGGGCAAGAACAGGAAAAAGGCTAATACGGAAAGTAGACGTTGTTGCATATGTGGTCGATTGTATGTCAAAAATACAACAAAACCCCTAAGTGTAAAGCCATTATCTATGATTGTTTATAAACAACAATTCCATTTCGGAAAAGTACCACCATAGCTTGCGTGCTCTACCGGGGAAGGAGGTAAAGATATTATCGGCTTGGCCGAAACCCAAATGGGGCGTACCTTTGTTTAAAGTAAGTCTAAATAGATAAACCGCCTGTGTCTACCCGTTCCACCCCCGCCCCGCCTACTTCCCGCAGCGTCAAAGACCTTGGCATGGGCGAAGCCGGGACGATCTGCTGCCTCAACGACCCGGAAATGGCGTTGAAGCTGCTGGAGATGGGGTGCATTCCGGGCACGCGCATTCGCCTCAACAGCCGGGCTCCGCTGGGCTGCCCCATCACCGTGATGGTGGGCGACGGCGAAGACTACACGCTGTCGTTGCGGGTAAACGAGGCGGCCACCATAATGCTGAAGGAGTAGCCATTGCGTATGGCCAGTGCAGATACGATTACCGGCCGGGCCGGAGCCGCCACTTCGGCCGCCAGGCTGGAGGCCGTGGCGGATCGGCAGCCGGGTGCCCTCACGCGCATTGCGCTGATCGGCAACCCCAACTCCGGCAAATCGTCGTTGTTCAACCAGCTGACGGGGCTAAACCAGAAGGTAGGCAACTTTCCCGGCGTGACGGTGGACCGCAAAACCGGCATAGCCCAGCTTACGCCCGGCTTGCGCGCCGAAATCATCGACCTGCCCGGCACCTATTCGCTCTATCCCAAGAGCTTGGACGAGAAGGTAATAACCGACCTGCTCTACGACAAAACCTCCCAGCAGTACCCCGACTTCGTCATCATCACGGCCGACGCCAGCAACCTGCGGCGCAACCTGCTGCTGTTCACGCAGCTGGCCGACCTGGGCCTGCCCGCCGTGCTGGCTTTGAACATGATGGACGTAGCCGAGCAGCACGGGGTAAAGATTGACATTCAGGCCCTTCAGCAGGAGCTGGGCGTGCCCGTGATACCCATGAATGCCCGCAAAGGCATTGGCATTGCGGCCCTCAAGATTGTGATGGCGCAGCAGCTAGATGCGCCCGCCGTGTGGTTCTATGAGCCCGACGAAGCCCTGTTGCCCATGATCCGGCAGATCCGCTACTACTTCAACCTGCACAACGACTACCTGGCCCTGCACTACGCGCACCAGTACCGGCAAATCAGCTTTTTGTCGGCCGATGATAAAGCGTACATCGGGGAGCTGGTGCAGCAGTACGGGTTTGAGGCCACGCCGCGGCAGGCCCAGGAAACTATCGACCGGTACGCCCGCATCAACGACATCCTGCTCGATACCGTGTCGGTGACGCGCACGGAGCGCAAGGAGCCCTACAGCAACCGCCTCGACCGGGTACTCACGCACCGGGTGTGGGGCTACCTTATTTTCTTTGGGGTGCTGTTTCTCATGTTTCAGGCCGTGTTTGCCTGGGCCAGCTACCCTATGGATCTGATTGACCGGGGCATTGCCTTCATCAACAGCCTCATTCAAACCAACTTCGACGGCCCGCTCATCAACCTGCTCACGGAGGGCGTGCTGGCCGGGCTGGGCGGGGTACTCATGTTTGTGCCCCAGATTGCCCTGCTGTTTGCCTTTATTGCCGTGCTCGAGGAAACGGGCTACATGGCCCGCGTCACGTTCATGATGGACAAGATCATGCGCAAGTTCGGGCTGAACGGCAAGAGCGTGGTGCCGCTGATTTCGGGGGTGGCCTGCGCCGTGCCGGCCATCATGAGTGCCCGCACCATCGAAAACTGGAAGGACCGAATCATCACCATCTTCGTCACGCCGCTCATGTCGTGCTCGGCGCGCATCCCCATCTACACCGTGCTGATTGGCCTGGTGGTGCCCGATGAGCCGGTGCTGGGTATCTTCAACCTGCGCGGCATTGCCTTGATGGGGCTGTACCTGCTGGGCTTCTTCGCGGCTATTTTCTCGGCACTGGCCATGAAGCTGCTGCTTAAAACCAAGGAGCGGAGCTACTTCATCATGGAGTTTCCGGTGTACCGGTGGCCGCGCTGGAAAAACGTGGGTATCACCATCGTAGAGAAAGTCAAAACCTTCATGTTTCAGGCCGGGAAGGTGATTGTGGCCATTTCGGTGATGCTGTGGGTGCTGGCTTCCTTCGGGCCGGGCCAAACCCTGGAAAAGGCCGAAGCGCAGGTGCGGCAGCAGGCCGCCGCCCAGGGCCGCCCCGCCGCCGAAACCGACATGCAGGTGGCCGCCATCCGCCTCGAAAACTCCTACGCCGGCGTGTTCGGCCGGGCGCTGGAGCCCGCCATCCGGCCCCTGGGCTTCGACTGGAAAATCGGTATTGCGCTGCTGACTTCGTTTGCGGCCCGGGAGGTCTTTGTGGGCACCATTTCCACCATCTACAGCGTGGGCCAGGACGCCGACATGCGTACTGTGCAGCAGAAGCTGGCTTTGGCCAAGGACGTAGACGGTCAGCCATTTTTCACCACGGCCCGCTCGGCTTCCCTGCTGGTATTCTACGTGTTTGCCATGCAGTGCATGAGCACCCTGGCCACCACCTACCGCGAAACTAAAGGCTGGAAATGGCCCATGCTCCAGATGGTGTACATGACCGGGCTGGCCTATTTTTCAGCCCTGCTGGTGTACCAGTTGCTGAAGTAGAGTGGGGATTGGTAGGGGCGGGGCTTGCCCCCGCCCGCACGTTTGCGCCGTCTCAACGATTCTATTCAACGACGGGCAGGGACAAGCTCCGCGCCCTACTTCTTGGCGGCCGCTGCCGCCACCTCACCATCAAATCCCCACCAGAAACACTGCCGGCTGCTTGTGCAGATCGGGCGGGCCGGCTTTTTTCCAATTGGTGACCGTATCTGTGCGGATGTACTCGTTGGGTGCGGTAAGGTTGGCGGCTACACACAGGCGGGTGCTGCCGTGGAGCAGGCTGAGCAGATCCTCCAGCAGCTGCATGTTGCGGTAGGGGGTTTCAATGAACAGCTGCGTCTGGTGCTGAGCCTGTGCCGTTTTTTCCAGCTGCTTGATGGCCGCGCCGCGCCGGCCCCGCTCAATGGGCAGGTAGCCGTGGAAAGTAAAGCTCTGTCCGTTCATGCCCGAGGCCATCAGCGCCAGTAGCAGCGACGACGGCCCCACCAGCGGCACCACCCGAATGCCCAGCTGGTGTGCGGCTTTGGCCAGCTCCGCGCCGGGGTCGGCAATGCCGGGGCAGCCCGCTTCCGAAATCACGCCCGCGTCCTGGCCGGCCAGTACCAGCTTCAGGCTCGCCTGGATCTGGCTGGGCGGGCTGTCTTTGTCGATGACGGTGATGCGCAACTCCTCAATCACCTGCTCGGGGGCCGCCTGCTTGATAAAGCGCCGGGCCGTGCGGGCATTTTCCACCAGAAAATACCGCAGCTGCGCCAGCTGGGCCGGCACCTGGGCGGGCAGTACCTGCCCCATCGTATCGTCGGCCAGGGTGGTGGGAATGAGGTAGAGCGTTCCGGCGGGCATAGGAAGTCAGCTAGGCAAGAAAAATAATAGGACTGCCGGCTTACTGCGCAGCAAAGGCCTGCACCAGGGCAAAGACCTCCTCGGGCTTTTCGGCGTGCACCCAGTGGCCGGCATCCACCACCGTTTCCACCTGCGAGTTGGGAAACAGGGCCGGAATAGCGTAGAGCTTGTCCTCGGTGGAAATGTAGTCCGACTTACCCCCGCGGATGAAAAGGGCGGGTTTCAGGAAAGGGTCGGGGTCAGTTATTTCTTCGCCGATGGCCGCCATTTGGGCGGTGAGGGCCTGTAGGTTCTGACGCCAGGCAAAGGAGTTGTCTTCGCGGCGGTAGAGGTTTTTGAGCAGAAACTGCCGCACCCCCGGCTGCGGAATGTGGAGGGCCAGGGCATCGTCGGCCTGCTGACGGCTCTGGATGGCAGACAGGTCAACGGCATTCAGGCCGGCCAGAATATCATCCTGGTGGCGCATATCGGAAAGGCGCGGGGCAATGTCCACCACAATCAGCCGGCCCAGTCGCTCGGGGTAATCCAGGGCAAAGCGCATAGCTACCTTGCCGCCCATGCTGTGGCCCATCAGAGTGGTATCGGCCGGCAGGCTTAGTTGGTCGAACAAGGCCAGCACATCCTGGCTCATGAGCGAGTAAGAGTGCTCGGGCGCGTGCGGGGAGCGGCCGTGGTTGCGCAAATCCACCACGATGACGCGAAACTGCTCGGCCCAGCGGCGGGCCAGCGTTTGCCAGTTGTCGAGGGTGCCAAACAGGCCGTGCAGAATCACCAGGGGGCGCCCGGCGCCCAGTTCGCGGTAGTGGAGGGGCAAGATCATAGTACCCGCAAAGATGCAGCCTCAGCGCCGAAGTTACGCCGCCGGCAGCCGCACCTGCACCGTAGTGCCCGTACCGGGCACGCTCACCAAGCGCAGCGTGCCCCGCAGGCGGGTGATAAATGCCCGGCACAACGCAAGGCCCAGGCCCGTGCCGGTGCGGTCGGCGGCCGGGGGCTGCGGCAGGCTCGAAGGCGTCAGAATCTGCTCTACCTGCGTGGCCGTCATGCCCGTGCCGGTGTCGTGCACCTGAAATATTACCCGGTCGGCTTCGGGCCGGGCGCTGAGCGTGACGCTTCCTCCGGCCGGGGTAAACTTCAGCGCGTTGCCCGTGAGGTTGCGTAGTATGGTGCGCAGCATGTTGCGGTCGGCATGCGTGTAAAGGTGGGCCGGCAGGGGCTCCACAGTCAGCGTGAGGTGGCGGGCGTGGGCCAGGGTGGCATAAATAGCCGCACACTCCTGCAGCAGCTCCCCAGCTTCCAACGGTTCCAGCTGGGGCTGCAACTCCCCACTCTGCATCACGGCCCAGTGCAGCAGGTTGTCCAGCAAATGATTGAGGCCGCCGGCCGACTGGCGCACCAGCGCGGGCAGGCTGCGCAGACCCTCCTGGTTGTTTTCGCGGTGATAAAACTCAATCAGCTCGGCCACTCCCGCAAAGGCCGTAACAGGGCCGCGCAGGTCGTGGGCCACGATGGTATAGAGGCGGTCTTTGGCGGCGGCCAGCCGGGCCACCTGCAGGTTGGCCTCACGTAGAGCCAGGTGGTTGCGCACCAGGGCCTGACGGCTGCGGCGCAGCTGCCAGTACAGCAGGCCCGCCCCCAGCAGCGCCAGCGTCAACACCCCCAGAAACAGTAGCAGCAGTTGGTTGCGGGTAGTTTGATGCCGGGTGTGCTGGGTTAGCTGCTGGATCTGCTGCTCGTTGTCGCGCAGGGTGTAGCGGCTTTCCCAAGCGGCCAGGGTAGTCAGCTGGCGGCGCTCATTGAGGCTGTCATTCAAATCCTGGTAAAGCATCCTCCACTGATAGGCGGTAGCGTACTGACCCTGGGCGGCGTAGATTTCAGCCAGTAAATCATAGGCGCTGAGTACCCGTTCCCGGTCGTGCCGGCTCTGAGCCAGCCGCAGGGCCCGTTGGGCTTCAGTAAGCGCCTGCCGGAGGCTGCTCTGCTGAAAGTGCAGGCTGGAAAGTTCCAACAACCCCGCCGCCTCGTGGCCAGGGCGCTGATATTGGTGCGCCAACGCAATGGAAGCCGACAACTCCTGCAACGCCGTGCCAGGCTGCTGCTGCTCCACGGCCAGCAGCCCCAGGTTCAGGTGGTACTTGATGGCGGGTTCCATATCGTGCAGCGGTTTGGCCAGCTGCACGGCTTGCTCTCCCAACTGCCGGGCGCGGTCGGGCTGGTGGGTTTCAAATAGCAGGTCGCTGGAATTACTGAGCACTTGCACCCTGGTTCTGGGCTGCACGCCGGGCTCAGGCAGCAGCTGCAGGGCCCGCCGAAAGTTGCGCCACGCACTTATCGTGTCGTTGCGGTAGTAGTGCAGGGCGCCCAGGTGGCTGTAGGTGGAGGCTATGCCATCGGGGTTTTTGGCTTCGCGCGCCAGGTAGAGGGCCTGGTCGTACAGCTGACGGGCGGTAAGGTAATCGGCCACCGCCACGTAGCAGCGCCCCAGCCGGTTCAGTGCCCGCACCTCAGCGGCAGGCTGCGCCAGCTGCCGGGCCAGCCGCAGACCCCGCTGCCCGTAGTGAATAGCCCGGTTGATATCATACGGCTCCCAAGCTGCGCACAGGGAGTCCAGCACCTGCAGCCGGCTGCTGGGGGTGAGAGGCCGGAGCAGCCGGGCTTCCAGCCGCGCCGCTTCCGTAGGCTGCGCGTAGCCCGCATTGGCTTGCAGCACGAAGAAAGCCAGCACCCAGCCGACATTCCGCAGAAGTGAAACCGGCCGCCGCGAATATCCAGAAGCTGAGAAAAGCACGATAAAGGCCGAAAAAGAGAAAATCAACTATAGTATACACCACCAGCGGCGAATTTCCTGCAAGTGGGTGTTGCGTAGGAACTCGGCTACGGGTGTCAGGTTGGTGAGCAGGGAAGTAAGCGTGAGGGTAGTTCCGTGGCGCAGGTGCAGCCGCAGGAAACTGTACTGGCTCCAGAAAAAGCGCCGGGAGCGGCAGCGCACCCACTCCACACGCACTATATCCTGGCGGCTAAAGGGCACCAACTGGTCATTTTCGTATATCTCCAGCAGGTTTTTCTTGGGCTCGAAGCGGAGAGTAGTAGCTTGGTTGTGCAGGTAGTACTGTACGTGTAGTACTAGGGCCGGCCCCGAAAACGCCAATATTAGGGCGGTCAGCGCCCCCGTCAGCAGCCATTCGTAAGCTGAAAGCGGGGCCGCCAGCCCGGCCGACCAAAGCAGGGGCAACCCTACGGCCAGGGTGAGCAAAGGCCAGAACAGCAGCTGTACCTGCCGGGCCCCCGACACGCGGTACACCGGCTGGCGGCGGCTGAAGAGGCCCGTCACGAAGCGCACAGCCAGCAGGGCGCCCACCAGCAACGCCCCTAGTTCCAGCAGTTGCCGCAGCAAGGGAAACAGCTTCATGCGCTAGCGCACCAGAATCCACGGCTCCCCGGGCTGGTGTGCCCGTAGCCTTCCGAAGCTTTCCAGCGTTAGCCCGTACTGCGCAAACACGGCCTGCACGGCTTCGCGGCCGGCTGGTTCCACGCACACCAGCAGGCCACCGGACGTCTGCGGGTCGCAGAGCCAGTGGCGCTGCTCATCCGTCAACTCCCCGATTTTGTGGCCGTAGGAGTCCCAGTTACGCACGGTGCCACCCGGAATGGCTTGCTGCTGCCGGTACACTTCCGCTTCGGGCAGGAGCGGCACTTTGCTGAAGTCAACTTCGGCGGTGAGGTGGCTGCCCTCGCACACTTCCGACAAGTGCCCCAGCAGCCCAAAGCCGGTTACGTCCGTCATGGCGCGCACGGCGGGCAGCGGGCCCAGGTCGGTGCCAATCTTGTTGAGGTGCATCATACTGCGCGGGGCAATCTGCTCGTGCTCGGGCTGGAGCAGGCCGCGCTTCTGCGCCGTGGTGAGCATGCCCACGCCCAGCGGCTTGGTGAGGTATAGCTCGCAGCCGGCCGTGGCCGTGTCGTTGCGCTTGAGGTTACTGATGTCGAGCAACCCTGTCACGGCCAGCCCGAAAATCGGCTCGGGTGAGTCGATGCTGTGGCCGCCGGCCAGCGGGATACCGGCCTCGGCGCAGATGCTGCGGCTGCCTTCAATGACGCGGCGGGCCACCTCGGGCGCCAGCTTATCAATAGGCCAGCCCAGCACGGCAATAGCCAGCACGGGCCGTCCGCCCATGGCATACACGTCGGAAATGGCGTTGGCCGAGGCAATGCGGCCGAAATCATACGCATCATCCACGATAGGCATGAAGAAGTCGGTAGTGGAAATCAGCGCCTGCCCTCCGCCGATATCGTACACGGCGGCATCGTCGCGGGAGCTGTTGCCTACCAGCAGCTTATCGTCGTGGGGCTGCGGGATGCTGGTATGCAGAATCTGGTCGAGGACCTTGGGCGCGATTTTACAGCCGCAGCCCGCGCCGTGGCTGTACTGGGTGAGGCGGACGGTTTCGGCGGTGGTTTCGGGAGAGTTCATAAGCAGAAAGCAACAGAAGGGTGGTAGAGAAGCCGGCCTTTAGCGGGCCTGGGCTGCGGGCTGCGGAGCCGGGAAGTTGGCTTGTACGGCCCTGAATACCAGCTCCGCATTCTCGGACGGGTCGCAGGTGGTGGAGGGCACACGCAGGAAGGTGCGTCCGCCCAGGCTGTGGGTGTAGGTTTTGTCGTAGTAGTCGAGCACGAGGCTGACCATCTTTTCCATGTCGTCTTCGGCAATGGCCGCCAGGGCTTCTTTGGTGGCCAGCCCGCCCAGCCGCTTGCGGATGCGTAGGATAGAAGAGGCCAAGGCGCCGGCATCCTGGCGGCCGTATTCCCCGGCCAGCTTGCGCACGCGCACTTCCCGCGGGATTTCGAGCAGCACCAGCGGAGCCTGCTGCATCTGCGCAAACAATTGGGTGGGCAAATGCACGCTGCCAATGGTGCGGCTTTCATCCTCCACCCACACGGGCGCGTCGTCCGGCAGCTGAGCCAGCTGCCAGGCCAGATCATTCTCAAACTGCTCCTGCGTAGGCTGGGCGGGCTGCCCGATGGAGCCAAACGCCGAGCCTTTGTGACTGGCCAGTCCTTCCAGATCCAGGACCGGCTGCTGTAACTGGGTTAGTGCGTGCAGTACGTCGGTTTTGCCGGAGCCCGTGAGGCCGCCCAACACTAGCAGCTGGCGCGGGCGCTCAAACTCCGCCAGCGCGAAGTGGCGGTAGTCTTTGTAGCCTTTGTCGAGCAGCTGCACCTGCAGACCGCCCAGTTCCAGCAGCCACTGCACCGCCCCGCTGCGCATACCCCCGCGCCAGCAGTGCAGGCGCACCTGCTTGCCGGGAGCCAGCTTGTGGGCCTGCTGCACCATGCGGCTCATCTTGGGCCCAAACATATCCAGGCCCAGCAGCACGGCCCGGTCTTGGCTGATTTGCTTGTAAGTAGTGCCGATGCGGGCGCGCTCCTCATCCGAAAACAGCGGAAAGCTCACCGCGCCCGGAATGTGCCCCTGGGCGTACTCCTGCGGCGCCCGCACGTCCAGAATAGGTGCATCGGCCGGGCCCTGCAGAAAATCTTTGATGGACAGACGAGGCATGTTTTTCAATTAGTAATTGAGAATTAATAATTAGTAATGCAAGGGGCTGCACACTTGGGCATTGCCCCGGTTACTCCCTGATTCTTCATTACTAATTGTTAATTACTAACTCTTCAACTGGCGGCGGTAGAGCTGGATGGTGTTTTCGAGGCCCAGGTACAGCGCGTCGCACACCAGGGCGTGGCCAATGCTGACCTCGGCCAGGCCGGGCAGCTGCTGGTGCAGGAAGGCAAGGTTGTCGAGGTCGAGGTCGTGGCCGGCATTCACGCCCAGGCCCAGCTCGTGGGCCAGTGCCGCGGCAGCGCGGTAGGGAGCTACGGCGGCTTCGCGGTTGGCGGCGTAGCCGCTGGCGTAGGCTTCGGTGTACAGCTCAATACGGTCGGTGCCAGTGCCCAGGGCAGCTTTTACCATGGCCAGGTCGGGGTCGAGGAAAATACTCACGCGGCAGCCCAGGCTTTTCAGCTCCTGCACCACCCCCAGCAGATACACTTGGTGCGTGATGGTGTCCCAGCCGGCGTTGGAGGTAATGGCGTCGGGGGCATCGGGCACCAGCGTCACCTGTTCGGGGCGCACTTCGCGCACGAGGTTCAGGAAGTTGGGTGTGGGGTTGCCCTCGATGTTGAACTCGGTGGTGACAATGGCCTTCAGGTCGCGCACGTCCTGGTAGCGGATGTGGCGCTCATCGGGGCGGGGGTGCACCGTAATGCCCTGGGCGCCGAACCGCTCACAGTCGCGGGCAGTTTGCAGCAGGTCGGGGCGGTTATGGCCGCGGGCATTCCGCAGCGTGGCTATTTTATTTATGTTTACGCTAAGCTTGGTCATATCCAAAAGGCAAGAAAGGCGGCTACGTGGTCAAAGATACGTGCCTCCGGGGAGCGGGGGTATTTCCGGCTTATTTGTTCCGGCTGCTTCGTGGCTGGTGAGGGCAAAGTCGCGCCGGAGCCCGGACCGTAGAACCGGCGTGGGCTCCGGCGCGACTTTGCCACCCGAATGCGGAATAACCCGTAATCTTGTATTTCCTTCTACTTTCTATTCCATGGCCCTGAAAGAAACCATCGACGCCGATATCAAGCAGGCTATGCTGGCCAAAGACAAAGTTCGTCTGACCACCCTGCGCAGCATCAAGTCCCAGATTCTACTGGCGGAAACGGCCGAAGGCCAGCACGGCGCCTCCCTCTCGCCCGATGCCGAAATCAAGCTGCTCACCAAGCAGGCCAAGCAGCGCCGCGAAGCCGCCGATACCTACAACAAGCAGTTCCGCTCCGATCTGGAGGAAATTGAGCTGGCCGAGCTGGCTATCATCGAAGAGTACCTGCCCCAGCAGCTGTCAGAAGCTGATCTGGTGGAGAAGCTGGTGGCCATCATCCAGCGCGTAGGCGCCACCGGCCCCTCCGACCTGGGCAAGGTGATGGGCGTAGCCGCCCGCGAGCTGTCCGGCCAGGCCGATGGCCGCATTATTTCGCAGGTAGTCAACAACCTGCTCAACAACACGAATCTATAATGTGCTAATGTGGGGAATGTACTGCGCTTCGCTCATGTGCTACTGGCAGTTCCACTGCCGGCAGTTGGCGTGTGAGAGAAGCGCAGCACATTCCCCACATTAGCACATTCTTCATATCAGCACCTTCCCCCACATTACCAACGTGTCCGCCCTCGATATCCTGCTGCTGATTCCGCTGGGCGTGGGAGCCGTGAAAGGCTTCCGGCGCGGGCTGGTGCTGGAAGTGGCCTCGCTGCTGGCATTTGTGCTGGGGGCCGTGGGCGGGCTACTGCTGCTGCAGGATGCTATTCCGCTGGTGAGGCACTATGTGGGGGAAGCCTTTGGAATGCTGCCGCTAGTGACGTTTCTGCTGGTTTTCGCGCTCATTCTCTGGGGGGTGCACCTGCTGGGTTCATTCGTGAAGACGGCCGTACACCTGACGCCTCTCGGCGTGCTCGACAACGTGCTGGGCGGGGCGGCCGGGGTGCTGAAATGGGTGCTGGGCCTGAGCTTGCTGCTGCACGGCGTGGGCCTCACGGGGCTGACGCTGCTCTCCCCGCAGCTCGTGGCCGACTCGGAAGTGCTGCCGCTGGTGCGCGAGGCTACCCCGCTGGCCCTGCAGGTAGTAGGCCTAGTACTGCCCTTCGCCACCGACCTGCTCGATAAGCTGCGCGGCGTGTTTTAAAGGGGTTTCGGGTTGAATAGCTGAGGGGTTGAGTTGTTAAATGGCTGCCTTGTAGTTTTTAACTCAGCCATTCAACCCGAAACCTATGCAGCCATTAAGCCACAGAAGACATGCGCTTATTACTGCTCGATAACTTCGACTCCTTCACCTTCAACCTGCTGGACTATCTGCGCCAGCTCGGGGCCGAGGTGCAGGTGGCGCGCAACGATGTGGCGCTGGACGTACTGCGGCAAGCATCTTTTGACGGTATCATGTTGTCGCCGGGGCCGGGGGCGCCAGCCGCCGCCGGTACCATGCCCGAGGTCATCCGGCAGTATCATCAGCAACTGCCCATGCTAGGCGTGTGCCTGGGCCACCAAGCACTGGGCGAGTTTTTCGGGGGCAAGTAGGGCGGGCGGCCCGGCCCATGCACGGCAAAGTGGCGGATATTATACTGACGGACACGCCGGACCCGTTATGGACCGGGCTGCCGCCCCGGTTTGCCGTCACCCGCTACCACTCGTTGGTTTTGCAGGAGTTACCCGAAATTCTGATTCCTCTGGCGTACTCCGCCGATGCCTCAGAAGAGCTGATGGCTTTCCGGCACCGCACGCTGCCGCTCTACGGGGTACAGTTTCACCCCGAGGCGCTGCTGACGGCCCACGGCCTGGCCCTGCTGGGCAATTGGGTCAAGTATTGTATCATTGCAAAGGAGCGGCCCCGCCCCGGCT
Source organism: Hymenobacter sp. J193 (assembly GCF_024700075.1). Taxonomy (NCBI): domain Bacteria; kingdom Pseudomonadati; phylum Bacteroidota; class Cytophagia; order Cytophagales; family Hymenobacteraceae; genus Hymenobacter; species Hymenobacter sp. J193. The sequence goes on along the minus strand of NZ_JAJONE010000001.1, from coordinate 1,882,399 downwards.
CCAGCTTTTCCGCCCATGGAATTACAGATTAAGGAACATAACGGCTATCAGTATATCGATGAAGGCAACGGCGAGGTGCTGCTGCTGCTGCATGGGCTATTCGGGGCCCTCAGCAACTGGCAGGACGTGGTAGCCACCTTCCGCGAGCAGTACCGCGTGGTGATTCCGCTGTTGCCCATCTACGAAATGCCCCTGCTCAGTGCCGACGTGCCCGGGCTCGTGAAGTTTGTGGAGCGATTTGTAGCCGCCGTAGCCGTGCCCGGTCCCTACACGCTGCTTGGCAACTCCCTAGGCGGCCACATTGCGCTGGTATACACGCTGCGCAACCCCAGGCAGGTAAGCCGGCTGGTGCTCACCGGCAGCAGCGGCCTCTTCGAAGACTCCATGGGCGGCTCTTTCCCCAAGCGCGGCAACTACGACTTCGTGCAGGAGCGCGTGGCCTATACCTTCTACGACCCGGCCGTGGCTACCAAGGAGCTGGTGGATGAAGTGTTCAGCATCACCAATTCCAACGCCAAGTGCCTACGCATTATCAACATTGCGCGCTCGGCCCAGCGCCACAACATGGGCAAGGACCTGAGCAAGATAAAGGTACCCACGCTGCTGATCTGGGGGCTGAATGACACCATCACGCCGCCGCCGGTGGCGCACGAGTTCAACCGTCTGCTGCCCAAATCGGAACTGCACTTTCTCGACCACTGCGGCCACGCGCCCATGATGGAGCGGCCCGCTGCCTTCAACGCCCGACTGCGGCAATTTCTGCAGCGCACGGCCACGCAGCCGGTATCGGCGACCTGAGCGGGTTACTTTCTGCCTGCTTCGCGAACAAAGAAACGGGCGTAGCGTTTGTGTCTCGACTGCCGGGCCATTAACTTCCGCTTCTCAGTACCTAATGCCGATGTCGACGATGATAGCCGCAGACATGATTAATCAGATGATTCCGCCGCTCAAGGTGTCGGACTCGGCCAGCAAAGCAGCCAAGTGGCTGGAGGAATTCCACGTAGATCAACTGCCCGTGCTGGAAAACCGCCAGTACCGCGGCCTCATTACGGAAGCCGACGTGCTGGACATGGACCAGGCCGACCGGCTGCTGTCGTCCATCGACTTCGGCTTTGCCGATGTACACGTGCAGCGCGACCAGCATTTTTACAGCATCATCGAGCAGGCCGTGCAAAACAAAGTGCAGTTGGTACCGGTGCTCGATGATCAGCATGAGTACCTGGGCGTAGTAACGGTGGGCGACACGCTGGCAGCGTTTGGGCAGATGCCTATTGCTCTGGGCCAGGGTGGCATTCTGGTGCTGTCGATGGATGAGCGGGACTATTCCCTTTCGCAGATCAGCCGCTACGTGGAGGAAAACAACGCCAAAATCCTCAGTGCCCACGTAGCGCAGGACGATGCCAACGCCTTCAAAATCCGCCTCACGCTGAAAGTAAATACGCCCAGCCTGACGCGCATTGCCGCCACGCTGGAGCGGTTTGGCTACCTTATCACTGCTCAGTTCAGTGGAGCCGGCGAGCTGGGTGAAAACGAGCAGGAGCGCTATGATGCCCTGCTGAAGTACCTGAGTCTGTAAGCGCGGCGCTGGTGATAGGAAGTATTCTGGCGGCTGGCCTGCTGGCTGCCGCCGGCCCGCGTACCCTCCCCGATACTGCACGGGCCACGCCCCCCGATAGTGTGATGCGGGCACAGTGCCCGGGCTATACCCGCCTGCGGGTGGCCTCCATTGTATTTGCGGGCAATGCCATTACCAAAGACCGGATTCTGCGCGCCGAGCTGGATTTCCGCGAAGGCGACACGCTGACCATTGAAAACCTGGCTAGGCGCCTCGAAGCCAACCGGCGCCGCCTCTTCAACCTCCAGCTTTTTCATACGGTAGGCGTGCAGACGGTTTGCCGCGACGGCGCCCTGACGGTGCTGTTTGGGGTGCAGGAACGCTGGTATACCTTTCCCGTACCCATCTTTTCCCTGGCCGACCGCAACATCCGCTCCTGGCTTGACCGCAACGACCGGTGGCGTCGCGTAGACTACGGTGTGCACCTCGTGCGCTACAACTTCCGGGGGCGCAACGAGCTGTTGCGCGGCAACCTGCAGCTGGGCTTCAATCAGAAATACGAGGTCTTCTTTGAAAACCCCGGCGCCCGCTACCGACCAGGACTAGCGCTGGGCGCCTCCCTCACCCGCAGCCGTGCCCTCGACTACCAGACCCGCAACGACCGGCTGCTGACGTACCGCGCAGCCGCAGGGTTTGCCATTCGCCGCGAGTACGTAACGGCGGGCCTGCGCTGGCGCAACACTGTGCAGCGGCGCACGGCCCTGGACCTGGCCGCCTACCGTGAGTGGATAGCCGACTCCGTGCGCCTTGGCAACCCCGACTTCTTCCGGCAGGGCACCACCCGCCATTATCTGGACCTGCGCCTTACGCGCACCTTCAACCAGCGCAACACGTTTGCTTACCCACTTACCGGGCGCTACCTGCAGCTGGCCGTGGCGCAGCGGGTGTATGTGAACTCCAACAGCCCGGCCTTCACCACGCTCTTTGTGCAGGCGGCCCGGTATTGGACCCTGCCGCGCAAGCTGTATTATAGTCTTGGATTAACCACTCAGGCCCGCCTTGCTGGCAAAGCCCTGCCCTACGCCGATACCCGCGCCCTGGGCTACACCACGCTGGTTCGGGGCTATGACCGGTACGTAATCGACGGAAATCATTACGCGGTAGTGCAGCAGGGGCTGTCTTATCCGCTGCTGGCTACGCGCCGGGTAGAAGTGGGCGTTACCGATAACCCAAAGTTCAGCTCGCTGCCGCTGGCCATATATTTAAATACCTTTGTCGATGCCGGCTACGTGGCCGCCCGCCAAGTACCGGCTGATAACCGATTTCCTAATCATCTGCTGGCCTCCGCCGGCCTTGGAGTACATTTGGTCACATACTACGACCGGGTTCTGACGCTAGAGTATACCCGTACGGTTACGGGCGGCGCGGGCTTCTACGTGCGTACCGAGTTTCCCATCTGAGTTGGTTGTGATATTACCATTCTGTTATGAAAATAGCCATTCTCGGTAAGCCTTTCGACGAAAATGTAGCGCCCGCCATTCAGGGACTGTTCGATGATCTGCTGGCGCGGGGGGCGGAGCTGTTTGTGGTAGAATCGTTCTGGGTGTATCTGCAGACGCATTTGAACGTGCCGGCAAACATCCGCACATTCCGGCGCGGCGACTCGCTGCGGGGCATGCAGTTCGTGCTCAGCATCGGCGGCGACGGCACACTGCTGGATACCGTTACCTACGTAGGTAGCCTGCAGATTCCGATTCTGGGCATTCATACCGGCCGGCTAGGGTTTCTGGCCACCGTCACCCCCGACCGGATTCCGCAGGCCATTGACGCCCTGTTCAAAGGTCATTTCGTGCTGGACGAGCGCAGCCTAATTCGCGTCGATACAGATCCGGATGTGTTTGGCGATATTACGTTCGGCCTCAATGAGTTTTCCATTCTGAAGCGGGATACGTCGTCCATGATTGTGGTTCACACCTACATTGATGGCGAATATTTAAACTCTTACTGGGCCGATGGGTTGATTGTGTCTACGCCCACGGGCTCTACGGGGTATTCATTGAGTTGTGGGGGCCCGGTAATGCTGCCGCAAACCAACAATTTCATCATTTCCCCGGTGTGCCCGCACAACCTAAACGTACGTCCGCTCGTTGTATCCGACCGAAGCGTGATATCATTTGAAATTGAAGGAAGAAGCAACAACTTCCTGCTTTCCCTGGATTCCCGCTCCGTCACGGTCGATTCCACTATCCAGATAGCGGTTCGACGTGAAAATTTCACGGCTCGTTTAGTTCGTCTAAACCATGTGAATTTCCTTAGTACGTTGCGCAGCAAGCTCAATTGGGGCCTGGACCGACGCAACCCCGAGGGAATTTTATTAGGGTAAAACCAGGCTTTTTCGGGAACTTGTTTTTATAATTGCCTGCAAACCGTACTTTTGTAACCAAGTGTAGCCGCGCCCATACGGGTCAAGGCCTCTTTCAGAACCTCGATATTTCCTAACTTCGCCCGATTATGAAGAAACTTTTTCCCCTCACCCTGGCACTTGTACTAGCCTTGGCGCTGGTTGCCACCGAGGCGAGTGCGCAGCGTTTCACGAAACGGAAGATGTACAACTCGGTAGGTGTATCGCTCAACGCCATGAACTACTTTGGCGACGTTGTGCCAAAAACGAACATTGCTAGTCTGCGGCTGGGTGCTACCCGCCCGAACATTGGCTTTACGTTCACCCGCCGCTTTGCTCCCCGTCTTTCCGGTCGTGCTTCTCTTTCCTATGGCCGTGTTACTGGTGACGATGCCAAAGCAGCCGACGATAAAGACAGCCAAGCCAAGTTCCGTTACACCCGGAACATGAACTTCCGCAACGATATTTTCGAATTTGCGGCAGTGGGTGTTTTCGACTTGTTGGAAAACCGCAATAACTACATTCGCCGTCCCGACTTCGTGCCGTACGTTTTTGCCGGTGTAGCGGTGTTCCGTCACAATCCTAAGGGTTTGGTGGGCGACAACACGCTTGGCCTGACTAAGGGTGACTACGTTGCGCTGCAGCCTCTACACACTGAGGGACAGGGAAGTGCTGGCTACGAATCACCGTACAAGCGTACCTCTATTTCCATTCCCTTCGGTGGTGGTATCCGCTATAAGCTGGACCGCCACTTCGATCTAGGCTTCGAAATCGGCTGGCGCAAGACCTTTACTGACTACATTGATGATGTAGGCGGTAACTATGTGCGCAGCAAAGACGACCTGACCAGTGCTGGTGGCAAGTACTTTGGCTACGAAATCACGCGCGAAGGAGTGCCTGGCACCTTCACAGAAGCCAACCAGATGGACGAAATTCGGGGTAATGACAATGAAAAGGACTGGTACATCGTTACGGGTTTGACGTTGAACTACATTCTTTCGCCCCGCGTAAAGAGCCCCAAATTCCGATAGCCAACACCTGGCTGTCATATTTCACCCACAGCCAGTCTGATGACGCAGGATTCCTTCTTCAAAACACTCCTTATTTGCGCTCTGCAAGTAGGGAGTGTTTTTTTTGCCCTCACGGCACACGCGCAGAACACCAGTGAATTAGGCATCGGGCTCGGGGCCCTGAGCTATAAAGGCGAACTGGCTCCGGAATACCGCATTGCCAACAACCGCCCCGCGTTATCGGCCTTTTATCGCAAGGATGTTTCCAAAGCAGTGACTCTGCGCGGAAATATTATGGCGGGCCTATTGCGGGCGGATGACCGACAGGTGCAAGGGCTGAACGGTAATACGATGCCGCTAAACCAGTACCGGAGTGCCAATGTAAAAGGCAGCCTCTATGAGTTAGGCGGGATACTGGAATACAACTTCTTCGATTATTATAGTAAGCAGGTAAAAACACGCTTTACGCCATTTGCCTTTATTGGCGTGGCAGGCTTTCTGGCACCTGTACGCACGCAGTTTACCGGTTCTTATACGTCGTCGGAGCAGAAAAACACGTTGATTGGCTTGGCAGTACCCATGGGCATAGGCCTCAAGCTGGGCTTGTCGACGCACTGGAACCTGGGCGCAGAGATTGGGGCCCGCAAAGCATTTAGCGACCAACTGGATAATGTAAGCCGGCAAAGCGACTTGGTAGCCAACCGGCACGACCAGGACTGGTATTATTATGGGGGCTTAAGTATTTCCTATACCTTCTATAAAATCCGTTGCCCGGAAGTATCCAAGGGAGAAGGTAAAGCAGGGCGCTAGGCAGGCAGGTGCAATGCAACCATTTGCGTAACTTGCAGGCTCCTTACGCAAACAAGTACGCATGGCCGCCCCGGCTGAATTAGATCCTTCCCGTATTCCTGCGCACGTTGCCGTCATTATGGACGGTAATGGCCGCTGGGCCAAGCAAAAAGGCGGACTGCGCATTTTTGGCCATCAAAACGCCATTAAAGCGGTGCGTGAAACCGTTGAAACGGCTGCTGAGCTAGGTGTACAGTACCTGACGCTCTATGCCTTTTCCACAGAAAACTGGGCCAGGCCGGCGCATGAGGTAATGGCCCTGATGCAACTGCTGGTGCATACCATCCGCCAGGAAACAGCTACCCTGCTTAAGAACGATATCCGGCTGCAGGCCATTGGCGACACGGCAAGCTTACCCGCATCATGCCAGCGGGAACTGGCTGAAGCTATTGACCTGACCAAGCAGGGCAGCCGCATGACGCTGATATTAGCTCTAAGCTACAGTGGGCGCTGGGACCTAACGCAGGCCGCTCGCCGCCTAAGCGAGGCAGTAGCCGCGGGCACCGTGCAGCCAGCGGAGGTAACGGAAAAGACCATATCAGCTTATTTATCCACCGCCGGAATACCCGACCCGGAGCTACTGATTCGGACCAGCGGAGAGCAGCGTATCAGCAATTTTCTGCTGTGGCAGCTGGCCTACACCGAGCTTTATATTACCGATCTGCTGTGGCCGGACTTTAGACGTCAACACTTTCAGGAGGCTATCCGCGTGTATCAGCAGCGGGAGCGTCGATTTGGCAAAACCAGTGAGCAGCTCAACGTTTCGTAAGTTTTTGGGAATGAAATTTTTGATTAACCGCATTGGCGCGCTTCTGGCGACACTGCTTTTGATAGGCGGCACCTGGGGTTCTGCACACGCCCAGAAGGCCGGTGCAGCCGGGGAGCCGGAACACTATCAGGTGGGCGGTATCACGTTTACGGGCACCCGCTACCTCGACCCCAATACCCTCGTTGGTATTACGGGACTGAAAGTCGGTGACCCCATCAATATTCCGGGTGAAGAGTTGGGTAAGGCTATTCGGCGGCTCTGGGACCAGGGTATAGTAGGAGATGTCAACGTTTCCATAGACCGCACCGAAGGCTCCCGCATCTTTCTCACCTTCGACGTGAAGGAGCGGCCGCGCCTGTCGAACTTTATCTTCACCGGCATTGGTAAAACCCAGTCGGACGACCTGAAAAACAAGATCAAGCTGATCCGGGGCAAAGTGGTGACGGATGCGCTGCTCAGCAACACGCGGGAGCAGGTGCGCAAGTTCTTCACGAACAAAGGCTTCCTGAACGCCAAAGTAACCGTTACGCAGCAGCCCGACTCGACGCTGCCCAACAGCGCGGTGCTGGTGTTCAACGTAAACCGGGGCGAGAAAGTCCATATCACCGATATTGACTTCGTCGGTAACTCGGCCGTGAAGGACGGGAAGCTCAAGTCCCAGATGAAAAAGACCAAGGAAAAGAAACCCTATAAGTTTCTGAACGCCGGTAAATTTCAGCGCAAGGAGTTTGAGGAAGACAAGGAAAAGGTCATCGAATACTATAATGCGCAGGGCTACCGCGACGCCGTTATTGTATCCGATTCGCTGATTTCGGTACCGCAGACCCGCAGCTACCTCTGGCTGGGAACCGAAAACGGAAAATTCGGCATTCACCGCACCACGCAGCAGGATATCGATAAGCTCACGCTGCATATCCGGGTTGATGAAGGCACCAAATACTACTTCCGTAACATCACCTGGTCGGGCAACTACCTGTACGACAACCGCACGCTGGCTTCTATCCTTGGCATCAAGGAAGGGAGCGTGTACAGCAAGGAAACGCTGGACAAACGCCTGAACTACAACCCGACCGGCCAGGATATTACCTCGCTCTACATGAACGATGGGTACCTGTTCTTCCAGATCGAGCCCATTGAGACGAAAGTTGAAGGCGACTCGATTGACATTGAGATGCGCCTGACGGAAGGCGTGCAGGCCCGCATCAAAGACATCAACATTGCCGGCAATACCAAAACCAGCGACCATGTAATCCGCCGGGAACTGCGGACGCTGCCGGGCGAGAAATTCAACCGCGAACTACTCATCCGCTCCCAGCGCGAGCTGGCCTCCCTGGGCTATTTCGACCCTGAGAAAGTAGGCATCAACCCCGTGCCCAACCAGGCCGATGGCACGGTGGACATCAACTACACCGTAGAGGAAAAGCCTTCCGACCAGATTACGCTTTCGGGCGGCTGGGGCGGCTACGCGGGCTTCATTGGCACCGTGGGTTTAGTATTCAATAACTTTTCGCTGCGCAAGGCCGGCAACTTCAGCAACTGGCGCCCAGTGCCTGCCGGCGACGGTCAGCGCCTGGCCCTGAACGTGCAGGCCAACGGTATCCAGTACCAGGCTTACTCCTTCTCCTTTACGGAGCCGTGGCTGGGTGGCCGCAAGCGCAACTCGCTTACGGTGAGCCTCAACAAAAGCATTCAGCGCGTAGGCACCAACTTCGACGTGAAAAACGGAAGCTCTATCAAGGTGAACAGTGCTTCGGTGAGCCTTGGCCGCTACCTGCGCTGGCCCGATGACTATTTCTCCCTGAGCAACTCCCTGTCGGTAAGCCAGTACAAGCTGAATAACTACACCTACCTGCAGGGTTTCGGCAACAACGGCACGGGCAACGCCAACAACATCACCTTCAATACCACGCTTTCCCGCAACAGCACCGACAACCCGACCTATACGCGCCGGGGCTCGGCTCTGGCGCTCAGCGTGAACCTGACGCCTCCCTACTCGGTGTTCAAAGGCTCACACCCCAGCGTAAATGAATGGGTTGAGTTTCATAAATGGATGTTCGACGCCTCTTGGTTTACGCCAATCGTGGGCAAGCTGGTGCTGAATACCCGCGCCCACTTTGGCTTCATCGGCTCTTATAACAGCAGCCGCCAAATTGGGCCATTCGAGCGGTTCAAGCTTGGTGGCTCGGGCCTGGCGTCCGGTGGGCAGGCCAACTTCCTGGTGGGTACCGAATATGTAGGTTTGCGCGGCTACGATGATCCTACTGATGGCAATGCCATTCAGGACCCCAACGGAACCGGCGGGGTAGCCTACAATAAGTATGTGATGGAGCTGCGCTACCCGGTTTCGCTCAACCCGGCCGCTACGGTATATGTGCTGAGCTTTGCCGAAGCCGGCAACTCCTTCGACCAGTACTCCAAATACAACCCATACAAGCTCTACCGTTCGGTAGGGGTAGGGGCTCGTATTTTCATGTCGGCATTTGGTTTGCTAGGCTTCGATTATGGCTATGGTTTCGATGCGGTGGACCGCTACAACACGTCCTCCTCGCAGGGAAAACAGGAAAAAGGCCACTTCCACTTCATCATTGGTCAGCAGATCCGCTAGCCGAAGCTGCTTGGCCAACCAGCACTTTCTACCGCTATGAAAAAACTTCTGAGCTTGCTGCCGTTGCTGTTGCTGCTGGCGGCGCCCACCGCGTGGGCGCAGAAATTCGGGTATATCGACTCGGAGTTTATTATGGGTAAAATGCCGGCCTACGGGGCGGCCCAGCAGGAGTTGAACACCCTCTCGCAGAACTGGCAGAAGGACATCGAGTCCATGCGCAAGGACCTCGACAAGATGTACCGCACCTACCAGGCTGAAGAGGTCCTGCTAACGGACCCAATGAAAAAGAAGCGGCAGGATGAGATTCTGCAGAAGGAGCAGGATATCAAAACCTACCAGAACAAGATCTTCGGCTACGAAGGCCAGCTGTTCAAAAAGCGCCAGGAACTCACCAAGCCCGTGCAGGATCAGGTGTTTGAGGCCGTGGAGAAAGTAGCCAAGAAAAAGCAGCTGGCTATAGTATTCGACAAATCGGGCGACCTGACGATGCTCTACACCAACCCGACGCACGACTACACGGAATTTGTCCTGGAGGAATTGGGTTTAGGGTCAGAGGATCGGAATCAGCCTGCACAAAAAGGCGCGGTGCGCACCGTAGCCACGCCTGCTACTCCGGCTACCGACGAGCCTAACGCCGACGAAGCGGGTACCCGCGCCACGGCTCCGGCCAAGAAAACGACTACCAAGCCGGCACCACGCTCAACCGGCCGAAAAAATTAACTTTGCATTCTAACTCTCAGACCTTTCTCTTTTACCGAATGAGTTCATTTCCCAAATTCCGCCTGTTGCTGGCCGCGGCCGCTCTCACGCTCACTACGGCTACGGCCACGCTGGCCCAGACGGCTCCCCAGAAAATCGGCTATACCAACGTAGACTACGTGCTGAGCCAGATGCCCGAAAGCAAGCAGATAGAGTCGCAGCTGAAGGACTACAGCACCCAGCTGGAAAACCAGCTCAAGGCCAAATACCAGGAATACCAGACCAAAGGCGAGGCATATCAAAAAGGGGCTGCTACTATGTCAGATGTAGTGAAGGCCGATAAAGAAAAGGAGCTGCAAAACCTGCAGCAGTCTATTCAGGAGTTTCAGCGTAACGCAGAAACTTCCGTTCAGCAAAAGCAGCAGACCCTGCTGAAGCCGGTGCTGGATAAACTGCAGAAGAACATTGATGCCGTTGCCGAAGAAAATGGCTACGCCTACGTGCTGAACTCGGACGCTGGCTACGGCACCACGCCTATTCTGCTGCATGGCCCCAAGGATGGCGACATCTCGGAGCTGGTGCTGAAGAAAATGGGCATTACGCCCGGCGCCGCGGCCGCTGCCAAACCTGCTACTACGGCTCCGGCTACTACGCCTGCACCTGCCGCCGCTACCAGCACCAAAACCAAGACGAAAACCAAGAAGTAAGCTTACAGCCTCCGGGCTTTAGCTGACAAGAAAGCCGGAACCGTGTTCCGGCTTTCTTCTTTTACCTGTAGCCACTTTGCCCTATGTTGCCGGACGACGACCTACTTCCCGATGACCTGCTGCTGCCCGATGATGAGCAGGACCCCGGCGACGAGCTATACGAGCATCACCGCATTCAGGCCGATAAGCGCCAGGAGTTGCTGCGGCTCGATAAATTTCTCATGAATCGCCTGCCCAACGCGTCCCGGACCAAAATCCAGAACGCTATCCGGGTCGAGGCCGTGCAGGTGAACGAGCGGCCCGTGAAGTCCAACTACCGCGTAAAGCCCGGCGACGTTATCACCATTACGCTGCCCGAGCCGCCGCGCGAAGGGAAAGTAGTGCCCGAGCCCATGGAGCTGGATATCCGCTATGAGGACGACTCGCTGCTGCTGGTAAACAAGCCGGCGGGCCTGGTGGTACATCCGGCTTATGGCAACTGGCAGGGCACGCTGGTGAATGGGCTGGCGTATCATTTCCAGCACCTGCCCACCGGCCGCAACGGCGAAATCCGGCCCGGCCTTGTGCATCGCATCGACAAGGATACGTCGGGCCTGCTGGTCATCGGCAAGACGGAGTGGGGCATGACGCACTTGTCCCAACAGTTTTTTCACCACACCATCGAGCGGACGTACCTGGCCTTGGTGTGGGGCATCCCTAAGGAACCGCAAGGCACCATTACAGGGCACATAGGGCGCAGCCTGAAGGACCGCAAGGTGCAGGCGGTATACCCGGGCGGCGAGTACGGCAAGCCTGCCGTAACGCACTATAAAGTGCTGAAGGAGTTCCGGCACGTAGCGCTGGTGCAGTGTAATCTGGAAACCGGCCGTACCCACCAGATCCGGGCCCACATGAAGCACATAGGCCATCCGCTTTTTTCGGATGCTACCTATGGCGGCGACAAGGTGCTGTATGGTCAGCGTACGGGCGCCTACAAGAGCTTTGTGGAGGATGCCTTTGCCGTGATGCCCCGTCAGGCCCTGCACGCAAAGTCCCTGGGCTTCGTTCACCCTACTACCGGGGCTGATATGCAGTTTGAGGTAGAGCTACCCGCCGATTTCGAGGCGGTGCTGCAGAAGCTGGGAATCCTACACTGCACAGCCGTAGCCTGCAATATCATTTGGTTTACCAAACCACACAAAAAAGGCCGCCACTCGTGAGAGTAGCGGCCTTTTTTACAAGCTTCAAGCAAATTACTTGCGTTTCACCGGGGCCTTAGCCGGTGCTTTGCGCGTAATTTCATTGATGGCGGTAGTCACCTGACCATCGGCTGGATCCAGGGTTTTGGCGGCCTGCCAGTAAGGTAGCGAAGCGGCCTTATCACCTTTCTGATAGTAGTAGTAGCCCAGGTACTTGTTGGCTTCTACCATACCGTCTTTGTACTTGGCAGGGTCAGTAGCCAACTCCAGGTACTTCTCGTAGTAGGGCTTGGCCGAGCCCTGCTTGGAATCGGGGTCAAGGTTAGCGTTGGCACGGGCCCGCATCAGGTAGCCGGGAATGTAATCAGGCTTAGCCGTGGTGATGACGCCGTAGAGGCTGTCGGCTTGGGTGTACTGCTTGTTGAACTCGTAAGCGCGGGCCAGATACACTTTGTTGGTCAAAGCATCGGGGTTCTTCTTGGCAATGATGCTATACATCTGGATGGCTTTCGGATAGTTCTTGGATGCCAGGTAAGCCTGCGCCAAGTCATTCTGAAGCTCTTCTGCTTTGGCAGGATCGTTCTTGATGGCCTTTTCGATGGTGGCAATACCTTCCTGCGTACGGCCGGCTTTGGCCAGCATCTTGCCGTAGTACACGTAGTCCTCGGTGATAAGCTTCTCAGCCGGTACCAGCTTCATGTAGGCATCCATAGCCGCCAGCGCCTCTTCGTTTTTACCCGTTTCGTAGAGCGAGTACGCCTGCAGGCGGTTCATCGTCACGTTCTTCGGGTCACGCTGCAGAATGGTTTGTACTTCCGTCAGCGCTTCGGGGTACTTTTTCGTCAGGAACAGGAACGAAGCGTACTTAGCCTGCGTGCTGGGCGTGTTTTCCGCCATGTCGCGGTACTTCTGGAAAGTGCTCAGGGCATCGTCGTACTTTCCTACGAAGTAGTACATTTCGCCCAGGTCACGGTAAGCAGGAGCAAAGTTGGGGTCCAGAATAGTGGCTTTCTGGAAGGCGTCACGGGCGCCGTTGTAGTTGCGCGAACGGACGTTCAGCTGGCCTTTGCGGTAGTAAGCCGTTACGTTGTTCGGGTCGGCCAGAATAGCGCGCTCGTAGTTGTTCATGGCTTCACCGCCGCCATTCTCCTGCTTCAAATAGATGTCGCCCAGCAGGTTCATGATGCGCGGGTCATCCTTCTTGTTCAGCTTGTTGGCCAGGGTCAGGTATTCTACCGCCTTACCATTGTCTTTGGTTGGCGACTCGGCGTAGGCCTGACCAATCTGCGTGAGTACTTCCTTGTCTTTCGACTTGGTGGCTTTTACGGCCTGCTCGAACTGAATCTGGGCTTCGGCATTTTTGCCTTGAGCCAGGTAAGCCCGACCGGAGGCTATCTGCGCCTGCGCTCCTTTGGAGGCAGTAGCTGACTGCGTGAAAAAATAGGCCGCCGAATCCGGCTTTTCCATCATCTGGTACAGGCGACCCAGCTCGAACGCCGACTCGGGAGTCTGACCTTGACCCAGCTGGCGCCGGGCGTCGCTGTATCGCTCCAGCTCAATGGCTTTTTGAGCGCCAGCTACATTCTGCGCCACGGCAGCCGTGGTGCTGACGGACAAAGCAACGAGGAGGGAGAGCTTCCAGGGCTTGAACTTCATGTGCGAAAAATTAAATGAAAGCGTAAGAAAAAAAGTGAATAGGGAGCAAAGCTAGTTGGGTTTCGTCGTCACGATGCGAGTCTGACCGACGGCCGGCATCAAACCGGATTTGAGGATGATGAGCTGCCCCTTGGTTCCGGCTACGAAGGATGCAAAACCGGTGCCAAGTCCTGCCCGCGCCTCCCGGCTGATGACGTACACATTGCGCCGAAGCGGGTAGGTCTTCAGCGCCAGATAGGCCTGATAGGGCTGCACGTAATCCTCGGTGCTCTTGGGGGCTGCGGCTGTACTGATGCCAGCTACCCGCACGCGGCGCAAAAAGCTCTGTACGGAGGCATCGTCCCGGTCGCTGATCCAGTTGACGCCAATGACCCCAATGGCATTGGTGTGGGTAGCAACGTAATCCAGCAACGCTGGGTTCGATTTTGAGGCAAATGCCTTCTTGGTCAGCTCAGCCCCATGCGTCACGGAGTCGCGCACGTAACGGCTGGTGCTGGAGTTGTTTGAGTCGAACACCACGGTAATATCCCCCAGCTTGCTGCTGCGGCTTATCTGCTGCCACTGCGTAGCCTTGCCCGTGAAAATATCACGCAGCTGACTCATGGTCAGCAGCGAATCGGCGTTTGCCGGATTTACGATAATAGCCAGGGCATCAATGGCTACGTGCGTGGTGCGGGGAAAGAGCTTCAGGCGCTCAAAATGCGTTTTCTCTTCGGTCGTCAACTCCCGGGATATAATGGCTACGCGCACCTTATTGTTGAGCAGCGCTTCCATAGCGTCGGACTCGGGCACGTATTGCGGCTGAATCTTGGCGTACTGATACAATTGCTGAAACGTATCGACGTGCGACTTCACAATGGGCTCGAAGGTAGCATCTACCGCTACTTTCAACACGCCGCTGGTAGGGGTATCGTCGATGTTTTCTGCGGTAGGCGGCCCACCGCTGTTGCAGCTGGTGGCCAGTATACCCGCCAGCAAAAATGCACCCAGCTGCAGGGAAAAAAGGTTATTCTTCATCGTTTTTGCCGGTTATGCTGCGGTAGTTGCGAACAAATCTAATAATTCCGTAGAGGACAAACACGGCTCCCAGCAGACGGCGGGGCGTGGCGGGCAAGGAGAAAATAGAAACCGGTACGAGCAGCAGGTAAAAGCCCAGTGCAGTATACACAATGGCCATTACAAGCACGAAATAGCGTGTCAGACGCTGCGGGCTTTTTTGGCCCAGTCGTTCGCGGGCGGGGCGTCGGTCGAGCATGCAGGAGAAAATGAAGGTCAGGAAAAGCTTAAACGCATAAAGGTAGCCAGATTGTTGGGGCGTATTATTCAGCGCAGTTAGTTTGGCCCCAAAGGCGCGCAAACGCCCTTCGCTGCCTAGTTACCTAGGTCAGCGAAGGGCGCCCGGAAATCTACGGCAGAGGCTTATTGAAACTGAAAGGTAATAGGGAGCGTGAACCGAACGGGTACGGCACGGCCGCCCTGCTGGCCCGGTACCCAATGCGGCATGCTCTTAATCACCCGCTGGGCTTCTTCTTCGGTGCCGTAGCCTAAGCCTTTGAGTACCTCCACGTCCATTATCTCGCCGTTGGTGCCTACCGTAAAGGAAACATACACCCGTCCCGAAATCTGGTTCCGCAGCGCTGGACCCGGATAGTGCAGATTCTTGCGAAAATATTCCCCCAGCGCTTTATCTCCCCCGGCAAACGCTGGCATTACCTCCGCCGTCAGGAAAGGCTTGGGTGGTGCTACGGCTACTACCGTTGTTTTTCCCGAGTCGGAGCCAGTGCTGGTAACGGTACCATTTCCTGGTATAGCCACTGGTCCCACCAGCGTACCATCTGGCAACTCTGAGTAGCTATTAGTTGTGGGGGTTACTGGTTTAATATCCGGTTGAGTCACCAACTCGTCTGGTTTCACGGTTGGTACTATTTCATCCGGCGGCCGCACTACAGGTGGTGCCACAGCAGCCTGGCTTTGTGCTTTCGGTTTCATCAGCTCCGCTACATCAATAAGCTTAATGCCTTCATCAGGAATTGTTAGAGGTGGAGAAACCAATACTGGCTCAGGCCAGAAATAGCGTACCAAAAGTGGTGTGGCTACCAATAACAGAAACAATGCGGTGGCAATACCCACGGCGGCTTGCAGGTGGCGGCGATAAAGCTGCCGGAGGACGAAAGCCCCGTAGGCTTTGTTGCGCCCTTCGAACACGATGTCGTCGAGGGAGGCGGTAAGCAGGTTGAGCGTGGTCATAGGTGGTATAGGTTAAAGGTGAACGATGGTACACGGTGCGTAGTATTCAAGCCAACCTTCTCACTCACAGAACCCTGCCTGGCTTTCATCTGCTTAACGCCCCGGCTGAAAAAGCTAGTATATGCCGTACTGTATTTTTTAGTGAATATTTTTCGGGCACGAAAAAACCCGAACCAAGCCGGAGCCTGATTCGGGTTTTAGGGGCCGAAGCCGAACGTTTACTTGATGGCGAAAGTCACCGGAACGGTAAATGACACGCTTACGGCGCGGCCGTTCTGTTTGCCCGGAGCGAAGCGCGGCAGCGTCTTAATTACGCGAACAGCTTCTTCGTCGGTGCCACCGCCCAGGGGCTTCGTAACCTTTACGTCAGTTACGCTACCATCGGGGCCTACGGTGAAGTTTACGAATACCTTGCCTTCGATTTGGTTGCGCAGGGCAAGGGCGGGATAGCGGATGTTTTTACCAATGTATTGCAGCAGGGCTTCCTGGCCGCCGGGGAATACCGGCATCTGCTCTACGTAGGTATATACCTTCTGCTCCACCACTTCCTCTACTACCTTGTCGCCGGTGCCTTCGAGGCCCGTCAGGTCGTTAGGGTTGTCCGTGTTGCCTTTCACCGTTACGGCGGCCACTACCTTTTCTTCCAGTTCCTTCTGATCCGGAATTTCTTCCACTTTGCGCACTTCCTCGTCCTTTTTCACGACGGGCGGAGTGAACTTAATAGTGGAGAGCTTGGGCGGCGGTGGTGGCGGCGCCTCGGGTGGCGGCGGTGGGGGTGGGGGTTTGGTTTCGTCCAGTGGAGGAGCATCCATCAGAACGTTCTCCTTGAGCATCTTGTCGTCCTCTACCACGTCGTTGCTACCAAACATGCGCGCCAGAAGCGGGAATGTCACGAGCAAGGCGAAAAGAGCAACGGCAATGATCAAGGCCCGCGTCACGTGCTTGTTGTACAAGCGCCGCAACACATACGCCCCGTAGGCCTTGTTCCGGCCTTCGAACACGATGTCGTTGAGGCTAGCGTGTGCTAGCTGCGCGTTATCCATCATAAGCCGGAGGTTGCAATAAGTTCAGTGTCGACTTTCGAAATGGGCACCAGCGCGTACTTTTTCTGGTCGGTGATGTTCATTTCATCCAGGATGTCCACCATGTTTTTATAGTTGGACTTGTCATCCGGCTTGATCAGAACCACCGTTTTGGGGTTCTGGCGCTGCCGCTGGAGTAGCACTTTACGAATGCCGTTCGCATCATAGCTCGAAAGCTTCAGCTCCGGCTTGGTCGTGGCATCGGCCAGACCTTCGTAGTAGTACACCTTGTTGTTCTCACCCATCAGGATAGTGAAGGCATCCGAGGCTTTCAGCTCCGACTGCTCTTCCTTGTTTTTCTCCTTCACGGGCATTGTCACCTGCATCACATTCGGCTTATTGAACGTGGTGGTGAGCATAAAGAAGGTCAGAAGCAAAAAGGCCAAGTCCACCATCGGTGTCATGTCGATTTTGGTCGACATTTTTTTGGCCCGCTTCTTTCCTCCTTTACCGGAGTCGGCTTGTTGTTGTATTTCTGCCATGGCTGCGCTTAGCGGCTCACTACCGGCTTGTTCTCCAAGTCGGTGATGAGGTTGAAACGGTTGATGTTCTTGTTCTGCAACAGCTGGATAACTCTTCTTACCGTGGCCACATCGGCGTCGTTATCGCCTTTGATGGCAATAAAGGTGGGCTTCTTCACCGCGTCCATGTTGGCTTGGCGGGCGGTCATTACCCAGTCGATGAGCTGCACTGTATCAGCTTCGGAAAGCAGACCAGGCTGCTTTACCTCTTTGCGCTGCTCCGTGCTCATATCGAGCAAAGAGCCAAGCTGCTGAACCGGTACGCCAAAGCTGTTGAGGCCACCAAAGGCGCGCTTCTGCTTTTCAGTGAACGAAACGCCGTACTTGGCGCCCATCCGGTCGAGAAGCAAAGCCCGGGCTTTGTCGCTTTCCAGCCCGAAGAACACGCGCTTATCCTTGTCGATAAGCAGGCGGATAACGTTGCTTTCCGGCAGCTTGATTTCCGAGGTAGAGGAGGGAGTATCCACTATCACCACTTCCTCGGGGGCAAACTTGGTGGTGAGCATGAAGAACGTCACCAGCAGGAAGGCCAGGTCCACCATCGGGGTCATATCCAGCGAAGGGGACGTTCTATGGGGCTTAACTTTAGGCATTTCTTGCGTGGTTTTATTCAGACAACGATACGTACACTGGCTTTATTGCGTAACCGCAGATTAAGCCGTGTAAGTTTCTTTTTCGCCGTGCTGAGCCGCGAAGGTCTGAATAATGCTGAAGCCGGCTTCGTCGATGCTGTAAGTCAGCTCGTCAATCTTGCTGGTGAAGTAGTTGTAGGCAATGATGGCAATGGCCGAGCCGGCAATACCGATAGCCGTGTTGATCAGTGCTTCCGAAATACCTTCAGCCAGAGCTACGGCGTCGGGGTTACCGGCTTGAGCCAGTGCCGAGAAGGCCTTGATCATACCGAATACCGTACCCAGCAGACCTACCAGCGTCGATACCGAAGCAATGGTGGAGAGGATAACGAGGTTCTTTTCCAGCATCGGCAGCTCCAGCGTCGTCGATTCCTCGATTTCCTTCTGGATAGCCAGGATCTTCTGGTCTTTGTCGAGACCACGCTCGCGCGACAT
Organism: Hymenobacter sp. J193; assembly: GCF_024700075.1. Lineage (NCBI taxonomy): Bacteria > Pseudomonadati > Bacteroidota > Cytophagia > Cytophagales > Hymenobacteraceae > Hymenobacter > Hymenobacter sp. J193. Next base: position 1,864,053 of record NZ_JAJONE010000001.1, on the reverse strand, counting down.
TTCCTGGTACTTCAGCAGGCCCGACTTAACTACGGCGGCTACTGAGCCTTTCTGCTGGTCGCAAACGGCAATAGCACCGGAGATATCATTGGCATTCAGCTTCTGGCGGATCGAGCGCACGAAGCTTTCGATGCTCTTGGAGCCTTTAGCTTTGCTGATGGTGAGGAAGCGCTCAATCGAGAACGTAATTACCAACAGGAAAAGCGTCATCAGGAAAGGTACGATAATGCCTCCTTTGTAGATGGTACCCAGGTAGTTGCCTGGCAGAGCAGCATTCTCGTTGTTACCACCCTGGAAGTTAGCGCCATTACCCAACACGAAGAAGAAGATCAGGAGGCTAACAATAAAAGCCAGTGGAATCACGATGGCGGCAAACGCGGAACCGCCTTTTGCTTCACCCTTGGGTGCAGCAGGAGCGGCAGGCCGCACGTTCTTGTTCATGGCATTCTTTTGTTCCATTGTTCCGGAAAATTAGGAGGTTGGTTGGTGAAAGATGAAGTTGTGGGTGAAAACTGTGACGAAAGGCTTTAAGACGGAAACGCCCCGCTCACCCGCACCATTGCCGTACTAAAGGCAAGCAAGTGGGTCTGCTCGTGCGCGGGGCCAGTTCCGAAAGTTAGACTCTCTCTGGCAAACCTAAACAAAACCCTTCGCGCTGCCAAATCCAAAATGCGTTTAAAGGCTTTCATGCAGGGCAGGTCTTAAAAAAACGCTATTCCGGGGAGCCGGCGGGTGGAAGCTGCTTGGCTTGGTTCCAATACACATCCATCTGCGCCAGCGTTAAGTCCCGCAGCTGGTATCCGTCGCGCGCAGAGGCAGTTTCGAGGTGTTGAAAGCGGTGAATAAACTTACGGTTGGTGCGTTCCAGGGCTTCTTCAGGATTGATTCCGGCGTGGCGGGCAAAGTTGATAAGCGAGAATAATAAGTCGCCAAACTCGGCGGCGGCCCGCTCCTGCCGGCCTTCGGAAGGCACAACATCGGCAAACTCATTCCCGAACTCCTGCAATTCTTCCTGCACCTTTTCCCATACCTGCTCCGGCTTTTCCCAATCGAACCCCGCGCCACGGGCTTTCTCCTGAATCCGCATGGCTTTGATAAGCGCAGGCAACGAGGCAGGTACGCCACCAAGCACCGAGGAGTTGCCTTTTTCCTGGAGTTTGAGCTGTTCCCAGTTGCGTTTTACGTCTTCTTCGCTGTCGGCCTGCACATTGCCGTAGATGTGCGGGTGCCGGAAAATGAGCTTTTCGCACTGCGCATTCAGCACGTCGGCAATATCGAAGGCTCCCTGCTCACTGGCAATCTTGGCGTAGAAAGTCAGGTGCAGCATCACGTCGCCCAGCTCCTTTTGCAGGTCGGGCAAGTTGCCGCGGATGATGGCGTCGCTGAGCTCGTAGGTTTCCTCAATGGTGAGGTGGCGCAGGCTTTCCAGGGTTTGCTTTCGGTCCCAAGGGCACTCGGCACGAAGGCGGTCCAGCACATCAAGCAGGCGGCTAAAAGCCTCCAGCTGGGCGGGGCGGCGGGCAGCAGGGGTGTATTCCATTAGTTCAAATATACAACGGCCGCCGGCTTCAACTGTATCTACATCAAATAGCGGGGAAGTACACACCCCAGCTGGTTGGTGGGGTGGAATAGCGAAACCCGGGGTAGTTGCCTACTTTTGCCCCGCATTTAGTTGACTTTTCAACGCTTCACTTTCTGACTGGCACTGTGGCACTGATCAAATCTATTTCGGGCATCCGGGGAACCATTGGGGGCGCGGCCGGCGACGGCCTCACGCCGATTGATGTAGTAAAGTACGCGGCCGCCTTTGGTACCTGGGTGCTGAACACCACCCAAAACAATACCATCGTTATTGGCCGCGACGCGCGTATTTCGGGCGAAATGGTCAGCCGCCTGGTGTCGGCCACGCTGCAAGGGCTGGGCATCGATATCATTGACCTGGGCCTCAGCACCACGCCTACCGTGGAAATGGCCGTGCCGGCCAAGAAAGCGGGCGGTGGTATCATCCTCACGGCCTCGCACAACCCCAAGCAGTGGAATGCCCTGAAGCTCCTGAATCAGAAGGGGGAGTTTATTTCCGACAAAGACGGCCAGCAGGTACTGGCTCTGGGCGACTCTGAGTCGTTTGACTTTGCGCCCGTAACCAAGCTGGGCAAATACGCCACCGACGACACCTTCCTGCAGGAGCACATCAACGCTATCCTGACGCTGCCCCTGGTAGATAAAGCGGCCATCAAAGCCAAAAACTTCCGGGTGGTAGTGGATGCAGTGAATTCCTCGGGAGGCTTTGCCGTGCCGATGCTGCTGGAGCAGCTCGGCGTGGAGGTCATCGAAAAGCTGTTCTGCGAGCCTACCGGCGACTTTGCCCACAACCCCGAGCCCCTGCCCGAGAACCTGCGCGATATTGCCCGAGTGCTGGAAAAAGGCTCTTTCGACCTCGGTATTGTGGTGGACCCGGACGTGGACCGCTTGGCCCTGGTGAATGAGGATGGCTCCATGTTCGGGGAAGAATACACCTTGGTGGCCGTGGCCGACTACGTGCTGCAGCAGAATGGCGGCGGCAACACGGTGAGCAACCTCAGCAGCACCCGCGCCCTGCGCGACGTGACGGAAAAGCACGGTGGCCAGTACGCCGCCGCCGCCGTGGGCGAGGTGAACGTGGTAAACAAGATGAAGGAAACCAACGCCGTTATCGGTGGGGAAGGCAACGGCGGTATCATTTACCCCGAGCTGCACTACGGCCGCGACTCCCTGGTAGGCATTGCCCTGTTTCTGAGTCATCTGGCCAAAACCGGCCTGACCATGACGCAGCTTCGAGCCTCGTACCCGAACTACTTTATCTCGAAAAACAAGATTGAGCTGACGCCGGAAATCAATACCGACGAGGTGCTGGTGCAGATGCAGGCGCGCTACGCCAAGCAGCCCGTCAACACGATTGATGGCGTAAAAATCGAGTTTGACAAGGAGTGGGTACACCTGCGCAAATCCAACACCGAACCTATCATCCGCATCTACGCCGAGTCGACCTCGAACGCCACGGCAGACTATCTGGCCAACAAAATCATCGGCGACATCAAGGAGATCATCAGCAAATAACTTCTTGTTTCAGTAAGTGCTGGCCTTTGCGAAGAGGCTATAAACGTACAGGATTTCGGCTACCCGGCCGGAATCCTGTATTTTTGTGGCGTCAGACTTTCAGTCTCTGTTGAATAAGCTGTTGCCCTGCTCATGAACGTGTATTTCGATAACGCCGCCACCACGCCGCTGGACCCCGAAGTGCTGGATGCTATGCTGCCCTTCCTGCAAAACCACTTCGGCAACCCCAGCAGTATCCATGGCCACGGCCGACAGGTGCGCGCCGCCATCGAAAATGCCCGCAAGACCATTGCGCACCTTATCAATGCCGCGCCGGCCGAAATCGTGTTTACCTCCTGCGGCACGGAAGCCGATAACTACGCCGCCTTTGGCAGTGTGCGTACCCTCGGCCTCAAGCACGGCATCACCTCCAAGCTGGAGCACCACGCCGTGCTGCACACCATGCAGGCCCTGGAAAAGTGCGGCGACCTGAAGCTGAGCTACCTGCGCCATGACGCGCAGGGCTGCCTCGACCTGGAGCACTTGGACGAGCTGCTGGCCGCGCACCCGCGCACGTATGTGAGCCTGATGCACGCCAACAACGAAATTGGCAACCTCAACGATATTGCCGCTATCGGCGACATCTGTGCCCGGCACAATGCGGTATTTCATACCGATACGGTGCAGACGATGGGTCACTACCGCCACGATGTGCAGCAGTTGAAGGCACATTTTCTGGTAGGCTCGGCCCACAAGTTTCATGGCCCGAAAGGGGTGGGCTTCCTGTACCGCCGCTCGGGCCTGCTGGTAGATGCCCTGATTCATGGCGGCTCGCAGGAACGCAACCAGCGCGCTGGCACCGAGAATGTGTATGGTATTATCGGCTTGGCCAAGGCGCTGGAAATTGCTTACCGCGACATGGCCGCGCACCAAAGCCACATTCAGGGCCTGAAAGACCGGTTTATCGAGAAACTCCGCGCTGAAGTGGACGGGGTGGAGTTCAACGGCACCTCGGCCGATGCGGCTCACAGCCTGTACACGGTGCTGAGCGTGAGTTTGCCGCCCTCGGAGATGAATGAGATGCTGCTCTTCAACCTGGACATCAACAAGGTGTCGGTGTCGGGTGGCTCGGCGTGTACCAGCGGCGCCAATGCCGGCTCGCACGTGCTCAATGCCCTCAACGCCGACCCTGACCGGGGCACCATCCGTTTTTCCATGAGCAAGTACAACACGGAAGAGGAAGTGGATTACGCCGTGGCCCAACTGGCGCGCATGTACCGCAAAGAGCCGCTAAGCATTTAACCAGTCAGCAGTAGACGGTGGCCGTGACAGGGCTTTAGCAAACTCGCCCTTTGGCGGCTAATAGGTGCTCTCGGCCCCGCCGCCGCCGAACTGGCCCCCGCCAAACTCCAAGCCCGGCTGCGGCGCCTGCGGTACAACGGCCGTTTCGGCCACCACCAACGACTCCAGATTGAAGTGAGGCGGCTGCTCGTCATCCGGCAGGGAGGTAAGCCCGTGCCGGGCCGGCCGCAGGTAGCGTGCGGCCCAGGCGGCTACGGCCAGCAGCACCGCCCCGGCCAGTACGGCGGCTATTTCGGGTGGCAGCAGTGACCGGTAGTACCGCAACGTAGCCACCGAGCAGGCCGCCGTCAGTAACCCCGTCAGCAGCCAGATCCGGCTGGGGCGCCGCAAGCCGATTACAATATAATACAGCGGAATACCTGCCGTCAGAGCATAAAAGACCGGGGCCAACGGAATTTGGGTTGAGGTGAAGGCACCGCTGAGCATAGCGTTGGCTTCCCGTACCACGTAATAGTTGCCGGCCGCATAAAACGTGAGCAGCACCAAAACCTCCAGCAGCGTCAGACAAGGCTGGTAATACAGGTAATCAGGGCGCTTATGCAGCTGGCGCACGAGCCAATAAGCTCCCACGGCCGCCAGCATGAGCACAAATGGCAGCAGCGCCTGGCCATACGGAACCTGCAGCGCAGCATTGACGACCAGCAGCAGCAGCAGCAGGTAAGTAGCGGCGGCCACCAGCCTATCGGCGTAGCGAATGGTGGCTACGAGAAAAACGACGAACAGCGGCCCCAGTACCATTTGCAGATACGGGTTGCCCAAGGATTCGTAGTCCCGGCTGGCTAGGGGAATTACGTCGTAGATTACACCGGTGAAAAGAACAGTAACCCAGCCCAGGCAGCAGTACAGGAGCGCGTTGTCGGCGCCGGCGTGGTAGATGCGGGACCCCCGGATGCTCATTTCCAGCACGGCCAGCCCCCCGGCAGCACACAGAAAGGCCAGCACTTTCAGGAAGGAAGACGACACGACGTCGGAGAGGATCAGCGCCAGAAAGCCCGCGGCTCCGGCAGCTCCTATGCAGGTAAACAAAAACAGGCCGATGCGCAGAAACAGCCCGGGCCGGTAGAACTCCAGCGGGTAGCGGGCCCGGATAGCCTGGTGCTGCGCGGCGGTAAGCAAGCCGCGGCGGTGCCAGCGGGTGGCGGCTTGCTGCATGGCTTCCTGGTAAGCCCAGGCAGGGTTGTAGGCTTTCAGGCTCATGCTAGGCGAAGAAATTTCTTGGCGTTGACGAAGAAAAGAATAACAGCCACCGCCGAACCCATGAAATAGAACAAGCCCAGCATAATAGCAGCTTCCCCGTCGTTGAAATCAAGCAGATGGAAAAACAGGTAGGTGACGGTGATATAGCCATACACGGCGCCCATCAGCAGGAAAAGGTAGGAACGACGGAGCCGGGCATACCACACCAGGCCGGCGCTCAGGGCCAGAATCAGGAGCACCAACAGCGCGTTGGGCAGGAAGCTGGACAAGTAAAAATCAAATAAGGAAACGGTAGCGGCCAGCAGGGCCAGGTTTGCTCCCAGGGAAATATAGGTGAAGGCAAAGTGCCGCTTTCGATCCGCAAAATCGGAGTAGAACCCCACGCCGGCCAGCAGCAGCCCGAGCAGCACTGCCGCCCCACCCAGCCGCGACGACAGAAAGCTGTTCTCGGTGAAGGCCGAAAGCGGGGCAATGCTCACGCCCACCCAGGACGCCAGCGCTGTGAGGCCCATAGCCAGCACCCCCCGGTGGTCGAAACCATAAGCCAGGGCCAGAAACAGCGCGGCCGGGAGAATGGTAACCAGCCCGTAGCGGCTCCCGAAGAAGTTGTACTGCACCTGCAGATACGTTTCCAGGGCCAGAAACAGCAGGCAGCCCAGCAGCAGAATATAGTCCGGCACGAAGCTAACGGGCCGGGCTTGCCCCCAGGTAAAGGGCTGCCGGTGGCGGGTCGCATACCCAAAGCTGGCTGCCATCAGCAGCACCATGCTCCCGATGATGACGCCGTGCCCGATTTCACTTAAGTGCTGATACAGCAGTACGCCCAATCCACCGGTGAGCAGGGTGATGCCCAGGTACAGCGCAGCGCGCAACTCGTAGTGCAGGGAAAAGGGGCGCGTCCGCTCATCTTCCCGAATAGCTGCTGCCTGAGCTGCAGGTAGCAGCTCGGCATTTTGTAAATCAGTCAGAAGTTGATCAGGTATCATGTAAAGTAATAAGCTGGCCCACGAAGGTATCTGCGATAAACATAGCACTTCTTAGATGAGCAGCCAGATATCAGATACGAAACCTTTGCAATGCTCTTGTCTTGTAAAGTACTTTGAATTGCAAAGTTTATTCTGATTCTTTGTGTTGTTCTCTTCTCTGACACCGAGGCTGCTATGCACGTCAAATTCATTCTGCCGGCTCTTACCGAGGCCACCAATCCGTACTGGCGGCCCATCAAATACTCGCTGTTTCCGCCGCTGGGCCTGGCTACACTGGCGGCCTTCCTGCCGCCCGACTGGACCGCCGAGCTGCAGGACGAACACGTGGAAGAGCTCCGGCTGCACGATGCGCCCGACCTAGTCATCATCCAGGTGTACATCACCAACGCCTTCCGGGCTTATGCCCTGGCCGATTGGTACCGTAGCCAAGGAAGCTATGTATGCCTGGGAGGCCTGCACGTAACCAGCCTGCCTGAGGAGGCCGCCCCGCACGCCGACAGCATTTTTCTGGGCCCCGGGGAAGATATTTTTCCAAAGTTCCTGCGCGACTGGCAGCAGCGGCAGGCCCGATCCCGCTACGTAGCGCCCAGCCGCCGCACCCTGGCCGGTACACCACCCATCCGGCGCGACCTGATCCGGCGGGAACTGTATCTGGTGCCCAACTCCATCGTCGTCACGCGCGGCTGCCCTCACCATTGCGACTTCTGCTACAAAGATGCCTTCTTCGAGGGGGGCACCACCTTCTACACGCAGCCTATTGACGACGCCCTGGCTGAAATAGACCGGCTGCCCGGCCGGCACCTCTACTTTCTCGATGACCACCTGCTGGGCCACCAGCGCTTTGCCGCTGCCCTGTTTGATGGCATGCAGGGAATGGGCCGTCTGTTTCAGGGTGCCGCTACCGTCGATAGTATTCTGCGCGACAATGGCTTGCTGGAAAAAGCGGCAGCGGCCGGGCTGCGCAGCTTGTTTGTAGGATTTGAAACCCTGAGCCCGGCCAACCTGCGGGCCAGCAACAAGCACCAGAACCTGGGCCGCGACTATGCCCTGGCCATCCGCCGCCTGCACGATCTGGGCATCATGATCAATGGCAGCTTCGTGTTTGGCCTGGATGATGACGGGCCCGACGTGTTTAAGCGCACCGTTGACTGGGCCGTGCAGCAGGGCATCACCACGGCCACCTTTCACATTGCCACGCCTTATCCCGGTACCGCCTATTACCAGCACATCGAGGCCGAAGGACGCTTGCTGCACCAGCGCTGGAACGAGTACGATACCCGCACAGTAGTACACCAGCCCGGCCCCCACCTGACGGCGACGCAGCTGAAAGAAGGCTATGACTGGGCGTATCGGGAATTTTACTCCTGGGCCAACATCACCCGGGCCAGCCTCGCGCACGACAAGCTTAAGCACCAGCTCAAGCATTTTGCCTATGCCGGCGGCTGGAAGTGCTTTGAGCCCCTCTGGAACTTTATGATCAAAACCCGGCAGCTGCATTCCATGCGGCCGTTGCTGGAAGCAATTCTTGCTAGGGTGCAGGGGGCGCGGGCCATTCCGCAGCCCGCGCCCGCCGACTTTATCCCGCTGCCCGTGCTACCGGGGTAGGCCTCTTCAGCAAAAGGGACGTATCGTATTTCTCCTATAATGCGTATGGACAGCCCAAACCCTGCTCTCGCTGCTATGGCCGACATCAATATTCAACGCAAAAAGTCTTCTCCCAGTCCCTGGCTGCTGATTCTGCTCGTGCTGGCCGTGGTGGCGGCGGCCGCTTACTTTCTGCTCCGGCACGACACCACCTCTACCACGCCACCCCCGGTCGCTACTGCCGCCAACCCGGCCCCCGACAGCACCACGGGCGCCGAAACCGGCCCCCGTCCCGATAACAATGCGGCTGTGGCCGATATGAGCACCCCCACGGAGGCTGCGGCAACACCGGATGAATTAGCCACTTTCGCTGCTGCTGATGCCGCTACGCCCGACTACGGCCGGCGCGGCCTGCAACAGTTGAGTGCCGTACTCAGCAGCCTTGCCGACCGGGGCGACCTGCGCGACCCGGCCATCAGCACCCGCCGCGACGATCTGACCAGCGCTACCAGCCGGCTTGATGAAACCGGCTCCAGTCTGCGGCCCGGCTACGTAGCTGCCACGGCCCTCATGCAGGCCATGCAGCAAAAAGCTTATCCTGAGTTGGAGACGGAAATCAACCAGTTGACGACTGAGGCCGATGCGCTGACCGGTCGGGCTGCCACACCTCAGGATCAGCAGGCGCTGAAGGCGTATCTGACCCACGCAGCCCGCGTAGTGCAGGCCCTCAATCAACCCCCGGCGCGCTAAGCCGCCGCCATATTCCTTTCGATTGTTTTGCCCATGGAACCCGTTACCGACCCGATTCCCTCTGCCCAGGGTATGCACCTGCGCCGCCTGCGCGACCTGACGGAGTTTGAAGTAGCCGATGGCAACCCCGATGTACGCGGCTGGGCCGTGCGCGGGGCCGACGGCCGCCAGTTTGGCCAGGTGTACGAGCTGATTGTGGATGCCGAGGCCCTGAAAGTTCGCTACCTGGATGTAGAGCTGGATGAAAGCCTGCACATCAACGAGCGGGACCGGCATATTCTGCTGCCCATTGGCGTGGCCGCGCTGGATGAGGATGGCGACAATGTGTTCGTGCCCTCGCTCACGGCCCAGTCGGTGCTGGACTACCCGCCGTACGTCGAAATCCAGATTACCCGCGAGTACGAGCAGGCCATGCTGCGGGCCCTGAATCTGCAGCTGCCCGAGGGAGAGCAGAGTTTTTACAACCAGCCCGGCTACGACGACAGCCAGTTCTACCAGCGCCGCCGGCTGAGTTGAGTGCTTTCTGTCTGAAACACGCAGGCCCGCTTCCAGATTACCGGAGGCGGGCCTACATACTTTATGGTGGAGAAGACGCTAATTACGCCGAATCATATCGGCCACGGCATCTACCCATTGCGGGTGCGAGTTGAGCGAAGGCACCAACTGCCAGTGTTTGCCGCCGGCCTGCTCAAACATTTCCTTGAACTCTTCACCTACCTCAATGGTCGTTTCCAGGCAGTCGGCCACGAAAGCCGGGGAGAAGGCCAGCACGTTGTGAATGCCTTTGCCAGGCAGCTCCTTCAGCACCTCGTCGGTGTATGGCTGCAGCCACGGGTCACGCAGGCGGCTTTGCAGGCGGCTCTGGAACGTGGTGGTGTACTGTTCCGGAGTTAGGCCTAGAGCCTTTCCCAGTTGCCGCGACGTTTCAAAGCACTGCGCCCGGTAGCAGTAGCGGTTGTTTTTGTTGTAGCTGGCGCAGCAGCTGCCCAGCTTACAGTAGCCTTTGTGGCTGCCCTTCAGCACGTGCCGCTCGGGAATGCCGTGGTAGCTGAAGACAACATGGTCGTAGGCGTGCTTTGCCATTTCGACCTTGCCCAGCGTAGCAAAGGTTTCGATGAAGCCCGGCTCCTCCACGAAGTTGCTGATGAAGGAGATGCTGGGCACAATCCACCAGTCTTTCACGATGTCCATCACCTTTTCCTGCACCGAGCCCGTGCTGGCCGCCGCGTACTGCGGAAACAGCGGCAGCACGATAATCCGCTCTACGGCCGCGTCGCGCAGCTCTTCCAGCGCACTTTCAATGCTCGGGTTCTGGTAGCGCATCCCGAAGGCCACGAGGTAGTCTTTGCCCAGCTGCTCCTGCACCAGCTTCTGCAGATCGAGGCCGTGGTAGAGCAGGGGAGAGCCGCGGTCCGTCCAGAGCTGCTGGTAGATCTTGGCCGATTTGGGCGCCCGCAGTGGCACTACTAACCCCCGGAACAGCGGGTAGCGGATGGCGGCCGGCATGTCAATCACCCGGGCATCGGTCAGGAATTCGTTGAGGTAGCGGCGTACGTCCGGGGTGCTGGGGGAGTCGGGCGTGCCCAGGTTCACGAGGAGTACACCGATGCGGCCTTTGGAAGCGGATGAGGGCATTTTATGCAGCTGTTAGCGGTTAGCCTGTAGCCGCCGGCCTTTCGCAAGGATGGCCGCTGCCAGGCTACGGGCTACTAAGTGAGAACTGTGCGTTAAACCAAAAAGAAAGCTGTTTGGCTCGGTTTCCGCTGCAAAAAAAGCTAATATCTAACTGCCGACAGCTAACCGCTCAGAATAACCGTACCTTTGCAGGCCAATTTTCAGACACTGAAGTGAATACCGAACCAAAACCGCACCGCGCTGGCTTCGTGAGCATTATCGGCAAGCCCAACGTGGGCAAGTCGACGCTGATGAATGCCCTCATGGGCGAGCGGCTCAGCATCGTAACTAGTAAAGCCCAGACCACGCGCCACCGCATTCTGGGCATCCTCAACGGCGACGACTTCCAGCTGGTGTACTCCGATACGCCCGGCATCATCCAGCCCAAGTACGAGTTGCACAACGCCATGATGTCGTTTGTGTACTCCTCCCTCGAAGACGCCGACGTGATTCTGTTCGTGACGGACATCTACGAAAAGCACGACGAGGAGCCGGTCGTGGAGCGCCTGCGCAAAATGGTGGATACGCCCATTCTGCTGCTGGTAAACAAGATCGACCAGGCCGACCAGGCCAGCGTGGAGGAGAAAGTAGCCTACTGGCAGGAGCACCTGCCCAACGCGGCGCGGGTGCTGCCCATTTCGGCCCTGGAGAAATTCGGGACGGGTGAGCTGCTGGACCTGGTGCTGGGTTACTTACCCATTCACCCGGCCTACTACCCCAAGGATGAGCTGACGGACAAGCCAGAGCGCTTCTTTGCGGCCGAGATGATCCGGGAAAAAATCTTCAAGCTCTACAAGAAGGAAGTGCCTTATAGCTGTGAGGTCGAAATTGAGGAGTTCAAGGAAGAGGAAGACATCATCCGCATGCGCTCCATCATTTACGTGGAGCGCCCCAGTCAGAAAGGCATCATCATCGGCCAGCAAGGCGTGGCCCTCAAAAAAGTAGGCACCTGGGCCCGGGAGGAAATGGAGAAGTTTTTCCAGAAAAAAGTGTTCCTGGAAATCCACGTCAAAGTCAACGAAAACTGGCGCACCGACCCTAAAGCCTTGAGCCGGTTCGGCTATCAGTAAATCATCCTAGCACGTCATGCTGAGCGAAGTCGAAGCATCTCGCTAGTGTGATAATTACTTTTTGATTACTACCACAACATAAGCACGCGAGATGCTTCGGCTTCGCTCAGCATGACGTTCTAGAAGAAGCAACACCACCGACCTCACACTCACTTAACTACTCCGGGCACTGCCGAAACTGGTCGGGCCGGCGGCTGGAGTCAGACAACATGAAAAATACCATTGCCATTGTGGGCCGCCCGAATGTGGGCAAGTCCACGCTGTTCAACCGCCTAGTGGGCCAGCGCAAAGCCATTATGGACAACGAGTCGGGCGTGACGCGCGACCGGCACTACGGCTACGGCGACTGGACCGGCAAGTACTTCACCGTGATTGATACGGGTGGCTACGTGCACAACTCCGAGGACATCTTCGAGGGCGAAATCAACAAGCAGGTAAAGCTGGCCATTGAAGAAGCAGATGTGGTGCTCTTTATGGTGGATGTAGACTCCGGCCTGCACCACCTCGACGAGGAGTTTGCCAACGTGCTGCGCCGCTACCAGGGCAAAAAGCCCATGTACCTGGTAGCCAACAAGGCCGATACCAACGTGCGGGCCCACGCCGCCGGCGAGTTCTACGCCCTCGGCATCGGCGACGGGGAAATTTTCCCCATCAGCTCTCAGAGCGGTTCCGGCACCGGCGACCTGCTCGACGCCGTGGTAAGTCACTTCCCCGAAGAAGGCATCGAAGAGCCCGACGCCGGCGTGCCCAAAATTGCCATTGTGGGCCGCCCCAACGTGGGCAAATCATCGTTCGTGAATCTGCTGCTGGGCACCGAGCGCAGCATTGTCACGGACATTGCCGGCACCACCCGCGACTCTATTCAGGCCCGCTACAATGCCTTCGGCCAGGAGTTTATTCTGGTAGATACGGCCGGGCTGCGCCGCAAAACCAAGGTACACGAAGACATCGAGTTCTATTCCGTGCTACGCTCCCTGCGGGCGCTGGAGGAGTCGGATGTGTGTATCGTGATGCTAGACGCTACCCGCGGTATTGAGGCCCAGGACATGAACATCATCGGCCTAGCCGATAAGAACCGCAAGGGCATCGTGATTCTGGTGAACAAGTGGGACCTGATCGAAAACAAGGAAACCAATACGGCCAAGGAGTTCGAGGAGAAAATCCGCGAGAAGATTGCGCCCATCAGCTACCCGCCCATCATCTTCGTGTCGGTGCTCAACAAGCAGCGCGTGCACAAGGCCATCGAAACCGCCGTGCAGGTGTACGAGAGCAAGCGCCGCAAAATCCCGACTTCGGAGCTGAACGAGGTGATGCTGAAGGAAATCGAGAAGTACCCGCCGCCTATCCAGAAAGGCAAGCTGGTGCGCATCAAGTACGCTACGCAGCTGCCCACCCACAACCCGGTGTTTGCCTTCTTCTGCAACCTGCCGCAGTACGTGAAGGAAAGCTACGCCCGCTACCTCGAAAACCGCCTCCGCGAGCATTTCGACTTTACGGGCGTGCCCATCGGTATCGTGTTCCGAAAAAAATAATCGTACTGTCGGGTTACCTTCCGGGGGGAGGGTATAAAGCCCCGTAGCTCACCAGAACTTCCCGTGGAACGCCGGTGACGCTACGTTTCTTTCGACATCCATTTTACCCAACCCCCACAATGAAAAAGGTTCTGTTCCTCGCCCTGGCTGCTGCTTCGTTCACCTTCGCTTCTTGCGACAGCAAAACCGAAAACAACCAGGAAGCTGCTGCTGAGCAAGTAGAAGAAAATGCTGAAGCCAAGGCTGACGCTATGGAAGATGCCGGTGCTTCGGACGCCGCTGCTGACTCGGTAGAAGCCAATGGCGAAGCCAAGGCTGACGCTATGGAAAACGCTGCTGACGCAACCGACGCTAAGTAGTTTGCTGCGCCTCTCGGCGCAACAAAAAAGGCCGCCTCTGCAAAGAGGCGGCCTTTTTTGTTGCGGTAAATCCTCAAAGCCGGGCGCCGGCCCAGCCGCCGGAGCAAACCACGGCGGGGCTGCGTAGCGTGAGCGAAGCAGCCCCGATCCGTCAGAACGAAATCGTGAGGCTCCCCCTCTCCACGATGTCGCGCATCAAGCGAGGGAAGGGGGCCGGGGGGTGAGGCCCTATCCCAGCCGGCGGCGCAGCAACCCATCCACCACCTCAAACAGCTTGCGCGGGGCGTAGGTGCGCCACGGCAGCTCGTCGAGCTGGCCGCCAAAGTTCACGTAGTTGTCGATGTTGAACTGGTGCATTTCGCGCACCACGTGCTCCTGGAAGTTGACGCCTGCAATCCAGCCGTCCTCCACGTCCTCAAACCACTCCTCGTAGTAAGAGTCGTCGGAGCCGTGGAAGTTGAACACGTTTTCGCCGATGAGCACGAATTTGCGGATGCCTTCGTGCGTCATCAAATCAATGATGTTGCGCTTGAGGTGCATGATGTCGTTTTCGATGGCGTCGTTCCACTCCCCGATAAACTCGATGACGGCCGTGCCCAGGTCGTAATCCACAAACAGGATTTTCAGGTACAGCGTCTCCGATTCGAGGCTGTCCCACTGCGGGTGGATGTAGTAGCCGTAGATGGTATTGGTGAAGGTTTCCAGGCTGTTTTCGGCCTCAAACAGCGGGGAGCGGGGGTCTTCGGTGGCGGAGTACTGGTCAATCCAGGCGTAGTGCGGCTCAATGGTATGCACGGCAGATGCGGGTGTGGTGGTACGGACAGATTCAACAACTCGGGGCGGAAAAAGCTCCCGTAGGCATACGCGGATTCTGACGTGGCGGCTAGCGGGGCCGGCAGGTTGCGGGGGCAATGATTAGGGCAAGCCAAGTGGTGTCCTCGCCTTCGCCGTCGCCCTATCGGGCTTCGCCGGTATCCTGGCAGGCTTCGCCGTTGTTCCAACAAGCTTCGCCATCATGCCAGCAGGCTTCGCCGTCGTTCTGGTATACTTCGCTGTCGTCTGAGTAGGCTTCGCCGTCGTCCCGGAAAGCGCCGCTGCCGCTCCGGGAACCTCGCTACCGTGGCAGCTGGCGTTGGCGTAGCCTCCAAATGGGGTGCGGGGCAGGAAATGGGTGCACTGGAAGCGGTATTGGGTTAGTCTGAAAATTCAGGTAGTTTACTGACGATATTCACTTTAACTACCTGATAGTATGCCTGAAAACCCCGCCGATTTTGATTTCCGCCACGAAGAGCTGATGCCCCTGGCCAAGCTGCTGCGCGAGCAGTACACCCGCGACAAAGCCGACTTCGTGGACCTGTTACCTGATGAATACACCGACGCTTTCCTGACCGAGTACGACCGGCGCCTGGCCGCCGCCAACAAGCTCGTGAGCCAGCTGGTGCGCCAGGGGCAGGCTGCCGTCATCGGTCAGCGCCTGAAAGAGAAGGGCGAGGCCCTGCCCGCGCTGCTTAACCGCCTCGAAGCCCGCGCCCGCCGCGCCACCGGCCTCACCGTGCCCCTGAAGAAGCTCGGCCTGAAGGAAGCCCGCGCCGCCTACGCCAGCAACGACCTAGAAAACCTGGCTACTGCCCTCAAGGACCTGCTCCAGAACCTAACCGACAACGCCACCGCCTTGGCCGCCAAGGGCCACACCGCCGCCGAAACCACCAAGATCCGCCAACTGCACACCGCCCTGATGGCCGACAGCGCCGCCCAGGACGCTACCCAAACCAGCAACCAGCGCGTTACGGCCGCCAACATCACGGTGCTCAACCAGCTCTATGCCCTCATGCGGGAGCTCATGCAGGATGGCAAAAGCCTTTACCGGGGCACCGATAAGGCCAAGCTCAAAGGCTACACCCTCCGCCAGCTCCTCAAGCGCGTCCGGCAGCAGCGGCAGGAGCAGGAGGAAGGGGAGAGCGAGGGGTAGCAGGCAATAATCTGCAAGAAAAACGGGCACCCAGTTGGGTGCCCATTTCTGTATATATTCGTTGCAAACCACTCCGCGAAGGGTGTATGGCAGTTTCCTGGATGGTGTAGAGACGCATACTTGCGTCTCATCGTACGCGCCGCGTGACGTTCAACCAAGAGGTGCGAATAGGTATCTGTACCTAACCGCTACAACGGTTGTGGATCTGCTACAGATAAGCACGATATAACGTTTCGGGGCTTGGCGTTCGGGCGGGTTTCGGAGCACAAAGCTGTCAGCCAGCACTGAACTTGAATAGAAGCACAATGCTCCAAGTTTGCACGTCACACCGCCTGACGCAAAACCCGTGTTATAGGCTGCGCTTTCTGTTTGTCAATTATGTTTCATGTTGTTTAACCTTTACTACTTTACCAGCTTTAAATTCAATGTCAAGTACATCTGGGTCAATGTTCGCAAATCCTGGTCTAAAACCTAAATAGTAATTCCAATAGTCGCTTTCGTCTGTGTTACCTTCATCACCGAGTAATTGTCGTACTTCTGATTTTGTCTTGCCGATTAGCATTTTACTGTCTATGATGTCCTCTGATAGTTCGTAACGCTTTTCCTTGTCGGTAAACCATTTTTGTTTGTTAAAGTCATGAGTTGGATGGTAGCTCATACTAAAAAACCAAAGTATAATAAGCCCAACATAAATTAGTGGTGTCGCTACAATTGTCGCTGTCCAAGTAGCAATTTTTCTGGTCTTGTCAATTTTTATAAACTTTTTTAGTATCCAACGCCAAATAAAAAATGTCGGAATACCAAAGATGATTAAAATGAAATAGACTTCAATGCTCACTCCAAAAAGTGTCGGTATGTAAAGTAGTGCCGTCATTTTTAGTATAGCCGCTAACATTTGTTTGCCTGAAGGTTAACGTATCAACCGGTTTCGTGAAGCGGTGCTAAGTACGCGAAAAACCTTCGGGAAGCAGGTCAGATACGGGCTGCTTCCCGAAGGCAATGAATCAAAGCTTCAGCATATACATAGAGCCTCCCGAGACAAGTAAGCTACATGCACTTAAGTAGTCAGTCAGAAGTAGGCGTATTCGGCTGGTTGTCATGCTGAGCGAAGTCGAAGCATCTCTACCGCTTCGTTAGAGAGCCTTCAACGAAGCGGTAGAGATGCTTCGACTTCGCTCAGCATGACAACTGTTTTGCTTCGGGCGACTTTCTAGATAGGTTCTAAGCCTACCGCCCCGCCTCAATAGCGGCCCGCACGGAGCCGTGCTGCTGCAGGAGCGCCGCCGCTTCGGGCTGGGGGATGCCCAGCTCGTCCATGATCATCTTTTCGCCGCGGTCTACGAGCTTGTGGTTGGAGAGCTGCATGTCCACCATCTTGTTGCCCTTCACGCGGCCCAGCCGAATCATGGTGGCGGTGGTGAGCATGTTGAGCACCAGCTTCTGGGCGGTACCGGCCTTCAGGCGGGTGCTGCCCGTCACGAACTCGGGGCCGGTTACCACTTCCACGGGGTAGTCGGCGGCGGCGGCCACGGCGGAGGCTGCATTGCACACAATGCAGCCGGTGGCAATGCCACGGAGGCGGGCCTGCTCCAGGCCCCCAATAACGTAGGGCGTGCGGCCCGAGGCAGCAATGCCCACCAGCATATCGTCGGCCGTGATGTGGTGGGCCTGCAAGTCCAGCCAGGCCTGCTGCGGGTCGTCCTCGGCGTTTTCCACAGCCTGGCGGATGGCGGTGTCGCCGCCGGCAATGAGGCCCACTACTAGGCCGGCCGGCACGCCGAACGTAGGCGGACACTCAGAGGCATCCAGAATGCCCAGCCGCCCGCTCGTGCCCGCCCCGATGTAGAACAACCGCCCCCCGCGCTGCAACCGGGCCACCGTGGCTTCTACCAGCGCCTCAATCTGAGGCAGGGCCTGGGCCACCACGTGCGGCACCGTCTGGTCGACGCTGTTGATGCCGGCCAGCAGCTCGCGGGTAGAAAGGGTTTCGAGGTCGTGGAAGTTGGAAGGGCTTTCGGTGGTCACGGGAGGTGAAAGGTGAAGTGGTGAAAGGTGAAGTGGTGAAGCGCTGTCATTGCGAGGAGGCACGACGAAGCAATCCGTCCTGGACAATGTGCTACGCCCTCAGATGTGACAAGTCCCTGTTATACGCACAAACGTCAGGGGCTTTCTGGTAGAAGAAAGTGCCCGGTTTTGCCCAGGACGGATTGCTTCGACACTGGCTTGATACGCCACCTGCTCGCAATGACAGCGTTTTCTTGCCAGGGCATGTTCACTTCAACCGGCCAATCACCTTGAAGTTGTCGAACACATGGGCGGTGTGCGGGGCGTCTTTGTCCAACTCCCGGGTGAGGTCCTGGCCGGCCCAATGCTCGTAGTGGTTGCCGCGCCGCCACAGGCGGGAGCGGGTCACGTCGTAAATCTGCCCCTGGTACGCCACCCAGATTTCGTCGCGGTCCTGACCGTTGCGCAGTGCAAGCTGGGCGCGGGTATAAGTTTCTAGTTGCTGGTTGCTGGTTGCCAGTTCAGGCAGGCCCGCCGAAGGCAAGAAAATTGCCCCAGTGGCGTCTGCGTCTGCAGTAGTGGCAAGCTTTTCCGCTTCCGCAGAAGACTCATCAGGTGAAACAGGCTTTGGCATATCCGTCAACTAGAAACTAAAAACCAGAAACCAGCAACTTACCCTAAAAGAGCCTGCGTGAGAATCCAGCGGTTGGGCAGGTCGCCCTGGGAGGCGTGCAGGTAGTCCTGGTAGCTGCAGGGCACAATGCGCTTCACGGAGCTGTCGGCCATGCTTTCCACTTCCAGCCACCACTTTTCGGTGCGGCGGGCTTTGTAGAACACCAGCTTAGCCGGCGTGCCCGGCAGCCCAATAGCGTAGCGCATAAAGCGGCGGCTCTGAAAGTCGGTTTCGCCCAGACGGTGGTAGAAGCCTTCGATGAAATACCAGAGCATGGTAGCGGCGGCAAACGCGGCCAGGCCATGCTCGTCGCGGCATGGGCGGTATCCGTAGAGGCCGAAGGAACTGAGCTGGTCGTTGTGGCCGGCGTACCAGCATAGCTGCGACGCTTCCTCGCCCGTGAGGCCGTAGGGGCTGGCGGGGTAGTAGCCGGGGAAATCGGGCCAGCGCAGGGCCGAGAGGTCGAAGCTGAGCATGTCGGCCTGGCGGATGAGGGGCTCGGCCTGGCGCACATCAGTGTGTACTTCACCCAGGCGCAGCGTTTCGAAGCTGGAGCTTTTCCAGAGTGCCCAGCACGCCCGGTGGCACCAGGTACTGCTGGTGCCCGATCTGGCTGAAGCAGAACAGAAAGTTCGGCTCGTGCATCAGAATGCGGCGCAGGTGCGTGTCTTCGGCCGTGGCGCCGTCGTGCTCGGCCATGTCCACGCGGGCATCAATGGTGACGTGGCTGACGGGGCGCTCCAGGGTTTCGTAGGCCAGAAACTGCCCGTAGTCGAGGTCCTGGGAGCCGCCCAGCAGCAGCGGAATGGTCTTGTTTTCCAGCAGGGCCGCCACAATCTCGCGCAGCCGCAGGTAGGTATCTTCCAGGGTAAGGCCGGGCCGCAGGTTGCCCAGGTCTACCAGCCGGATGGGGCCGGTGCCTTTCTGCAGCTGGTAAAACCGTTCCCGCACCGCGTTGGCACCGTGGGCAGCCGGCGCGCCGGCCGCGCTGCCCCGCCACTCGTCCAGCCCAATCAGGGCCAGATCGGCCGTGCGCCAGTCGGGAAACGTATCCACAAAGCGCGAGGCGTAGGCCCCCAGCGTGGTAGGAGCCGGCGGAGAAGCCAGCGGGTCTTCGGGCAATGGATCAAAAAAGATAGCGAGATTCATCGGACGCAGACGGAGCGGACTCCCACAAAGCTACGCAAAACCCGGCCACGCCCCTAGCCGCTCCGTAGAGCATTCTTGCGGCATAAGCTGGACAACCGGCAAAAAAGTAGTTATTTAAGCTGCGGTTTGTGCTGGGCGCAAGTTCTTCGCCCGCCGGCCCGCCATTCCGCGTCTTTGCATCTTCCCACCAGTGCCTTTCTCTCTTCATGGACATTCGCCGTACCTTCGACATCCTGCCCCACCTGCAGCAGAAGTACAATAAGCCCGACTGCTTCGCCGCCAAAATCGACGGCAAATACGTTCCCGTCAGCACCGATACGGTGGTGGAAAAGGTCAACCAGACCAGCCTGGGTTTGCGCAGTCTCGGCATCGGCAAAGACGACAAGGTGGCTATTATCTCCATGAACCGTCCCGAGTGGATGTTCGCCGACTTCGGTATTGCGCAGTTGGGGGCCACCAGCGTACCTATGTACCCTAGCATCACGGTCGAGGACTACAAGTATATCTTCACTGATGCCGGCGTGAAGGCCGTGTTCGTGTCGGACAAGAAGCTGCTCGACAAAGTGCGCGAAGCCACCCAGGGCCTGAACATCCCCCCGGAAAACGTCTTCACCTTCGATAAGATAGAAGGCGCCCGGCACTTCGATGAGCTGCTGGAGCTGGGCAAAAAGGCAACCCCGCCGACCTGGAGCCCCTGAAAGCCGCCGTACAGCCCGACGACCTGCTTACCCTCATTTACACCTCGGGTACCACCGGTCAGCCCAAAGGGGTGATGCTTACGCACAACAACCTGCTCAGCAACTGTCGCAACTCTCAGCCCTTCGTGCCCGTCACCAAGGACGATAAAGCTCTGAGCTTCCTGCCACTCTGCCACATCTTCGAGCGGATGGTCACGCACCTCTACCTCATCAACGGCGTGAGTATTTACTACGCCGAGAGCATGGAAACCATTGCCGACAACCTGCGCGAAGTGAAGCCCGAAATCTTCACGACCGTGCCCCGTCTGCTGGAAAAGGTCTACGATAAGATTGTAGCGAAGGGCCACGAGCAAACCGGCGTGAAGAAAAGCCTGTTCTTCTGGGCCCTGGACCTGGGGTTGAAATACGACAACCAGAAGGACAATGGCTTCCTGTACAACACGCAGCTCAAACTCGCCAACAAGCTTATTTTCAGCAAATGGCGTGAGGCCTTGGGCGGAAACCTGCGCTGCATCGTGAGTGGGGGCGGCGCTTTGCAGCCGCGTCTGGCCCGCGTATTCTGGGCCGGCGGCATTCGGGTGATGGAAGGCTACGGCCTGACCGAAACTTCGCCGGTAATTGCCGTGGGTGGCTACGAGCCCGAAAACAACATGATTGGCACCGTGGGGCCCATCATCAACAACACTGAAGTGAAGATTGCCAAAGACGGTGAAATTCTCACCAAGTCGGAGTCGGTGATGAAAGGCTACTACAACAAGCCCGAGCTGACGGCCAAGGAGTTTGACGAGGAAGGCTGGTTCCACACCGGCGACATCGGCGAAATCGTGGACGGCAAGTTCCTGAAAATTACCGACCGCAAAAAGGAAATGTTCAAGACCTCGGGCGGCAAGTACATTGCCCCGCAGGTAATTGAAGGTAAGCTGAAAGAGTCCCCGCTGGTAGAGCAGGCTATGGTCGTCGGCGACGGGCAGAAATTTCCTTCTGCGCTGGTTATTCCCTCATTTGATGACCTCAAAGGCTGGTGTAAGCGCAACGGTGTAGACTACAACTGCTCCAACCAGGACCTCGTGAAAAACGAGAAGGTAGTGCAGATGTACGAGGACCTCGTGCAGAAATACAACAGCGGCTTCGCCCAGTGGGAGCAGGTAAAGAAAATTGCGTTGCTGCCCCAACTCTGGACCGTGGAAACCGGCGAGATGACGCCCACTATGAAAGTGAAGCGCAAGGTCATCACCGAAAATAACAAGGACATCATCGAAAACCTGTATAATCAGAACGGCCAGCGCTAAATCCAGAGCGGCCCTGTAGCCAGCGCTACGGGGCCGCTTCGATGGGAATGCCAAAACTTTTTTCGGGAAACTTAGTATGCAAGCATAACATATTTTCGTATGTTTACCGGACTTGCCTTTCCATCCTATGACCCCCGAAGAAACCGTCGATTATAACATCAAAGTTGCCTGGCACGCCATTTCGCGCATGTACAATACGCAGGCTGCCAAGCACGACATCACCACCAGCATTGGTTTCGTGCTGCTGAACATCGACCAGGAAAACGGGACGCCAGCCACCAAAATAGCCCCGTTGCTGGGCCTCGAAACCCGCTCCCTGACCCGCATCCTGCGCAGCATGGAGGAAAAAGGCCTGATCTATAAGCAAGCCGATGCCCAGGACAAACGCTCGGTGCGCATCTTCCTGACCGAGGAAGGCCTGCGCGGCAAGGAAATTTCCCGCCAGACGGTGCGCCACTTCAACCTGAAGGTGCGCGAGAAAATCCCGCAGAATGAGCTGAACGTGTTCTTCAAAGTTGTCGGGCAGATTACCGGCATGATTGAAAGCAAAGCCCTCTACGACGACTTCACGCTGAAGCCCCTGCGCTCCGAATCTTCCGCCGCCTAGCGGCGTCAGTTTCGGGGTGGCGCTAGGCTGCCCGCAAACCTTTGCAGTGCCTTCATGCTTCCATAAAGTAGGCATGACGAATAGTTTAACCGAAAGCCGACAGCCGCCGAAGCTGTCGACCGACAACCAACTAACTCATTTCTCACCCACCTCATTCCTCTCCAAGAATGAATCGTACCATCAAAAAAGTAGCTGTATTAGGCTCCGGGGTGATGGGCTCGCGCATTGCGTGCCACTTCGCCAACATCGGAGTGCAGGTGCTGCTGCTCGACATCGCGCCCAAGGAGCTGCTGCCCGCCGAAGAAGCCAAAGGTCTGAAGCTGGACAATCCGGCGGTGAAAAACCGCATCGTGAACAGCTCGTTGCAGGCAGCCGTAGCGGCTAACCCCTCACCGCTGTACCGCAAGGCCGACGCCAGCCGCATCAAAACCGGCAACTTCGACGACAACCTTAAGGATATTGCCGGCTGCGACTGGACGATTGAGGTAGTGGTAGAGCGCCTCGATATCAAAAAGAGCCTGTTTGAGCGCGTGGAACAGTTCCGCAAGCCCGGCACGCTCATCACCTCGAACACCAGCGGCATCCCGATTCACATGATGACGGAAGGCCGCTCCGACGACTTCAAAAAGCATTTCTGCGGCACCCACTTCTTCAACCCGCCGCGCTACCTCAAGCTGCTCGAAATCATCCCGACCCCGGACACGGACCAGTCGGTGGTAGATTTCCTGATGCACTACGGCGACCTGTACCTGGGCAAAACCACCGTGCTGGCCAAAGACACGCCTGCTTTCATTGCCAACCGCGTGGGCGTTTTCGCCATCATGGACGTGGTGCAGGTGATGAGCCAGCTCGGCCTCACGGTGGAGGAAGTAGACAAGCTCACTGGTCCGGTTATCGGCCACGCCAAGTCGGCCACGTTCCGGACTTCCGACGTGGTAGGTCTGGATACGATGATCAACGTGGCCAACGGTCTGGCCCAGAATCTGCCAAACGATGAAGCCAAAGCGGTATTCCAGCTGCCGGACTTCATCAAGAAAATGGCCGAAAACAAGTGGCTGGGCGACAAAACCGGCCAGGGCTTCTACAAAAAGGTGAAAGGCGAAGGCGGCAAGTCGGAAATTCAGGCCCTTGACCTGAATACGCTGGAGTACAAGCCCGGCGCCAAGGTGAAGTTTGCCACGTTGGAAGCTACCAAGCCCATTGAGAAGCTAGCAGACCGCTTCAAAGTGCTGGCTGCCGGCAAAGACAAGGCCGGGGACTTCTACCGCAAAACCTTCGCGGGCCTGTTTGCCTATGTGAGCAACCGGATTCCGGAAATAACCGACTCGCTCTACAAGATTGACGATGCCCTGCGCGCCGGCTTTGGCTGGGACATGGGCCCGTTCGAAACCTGGGATGCCCTGGGCGTGCAGAAAGGTCTGGAGCTGGCGCAGGCCGAAGGCAAAACCGTTGCTCCCTGGGTGGAGGAAATGCTGGCTGCCGGCAACGCTGCCTTCTATAAGGTGAGCGAGCAGGGCGTAAAGCAGTTCTATGACATCGAGTCGAAGAGCTACAAGGCCATTCCGGGCGTTGAGAACTTCATTATTCTCGACAACCTGCGCGCCACGGGCAAAGTGCTGTGGAAAAACGCCGGGGCCTCGGTGCTCGATATGGGCGACGGGATTCTGAACGTGGAGTTCCACTCGAAGATGAACGCGCTGGGTTCCGACGTTATCCAGGGTTTGCTGAAGGGCGTGGAGCTGGCCGAAAAGGACTTCCGCGGTCTGGTAGTCGGCAACGACGCGCCTAACTTCTCGGCCGGGGCCAACCTGGGCCTGGTGTACATGTTCGCACTGGATCAGGAATACGACGAGCTGAACCTGATGATTGCCCAGTTCCAGCAAGCCATGATGCGGATGCGCTACAGCAGCATTCCGGTGGTAGGCGCTCCTCACGGCCTGGCCCTGGGCGGCGGCTGCGAGCTGAACCTGCACTGCGACCGGGTGGTAGCAGCCGCTGAAACCTATATGGGCCTCGTGGAATTCGGCGTGGGCCTGATTCCGGGTGGCGGCGGCTCCAAGGAAATGACGTTGCGCACGGCCGCCAAGTACGAGGAAGGCGAGCCGGAGTACAACCTGCTCCGCAACACCTTCATGACCATTTCCATGGCCAAGGTATCCACTTCGGCCCACGAAGCTTTCGACTTGGGCTTCCTGCGCCGCGGCGACGAAGCTGGTGGTGAATTCCAACCGTGTGCTGGCGCAGGCCAAAGCTGCGGCCATTGAGCTGGCCGAAGATGGCTATACTATGCCCGTGCAGAAAACTAACATCAAAGTACACGGCAAAGGCGCGCTTGGTATGTTCATGACGGGCGTACATGCCATGAAAGAAGGCCGCTACATCTCCGACCACGACGTGAAGATTGCCAACAAGCTGGCCTACATCATGTGCGGCGGCGACCTGAGCAGCCCCACCGAAGTATCGGAGCAGTACTTGCTGGACCTGGAGCGCGAAGCCTTCCTCTCCCTCACCGGCGAACGGAAAACGCTGGAGCGGATTCAGTCTATTCTTACCACGGGCAAACCGCTTCGTAATTAGAACTGAGAATTGAGAGCTTAGAACTTAGAGTTGTTCTGTATGATAAGTCGGCATCGGTTTCGGGATTTAAAAATCTGGCAGAAGGCGATGCTGATTACCAAGCTCACTTACCAATGCTGCGCCACGTTTCCGCCCGACGAACGGTTTGGGCTAACGTCGCAGATGCGTCGGGCAGCTGTTTCTATTCCTTCCAACATTGCTGAAGGAGCAGGACGCGGCTCGGCGAAGGATTTCAGTCAGTTTCTCTCAATTGTCACCGGTTCGGCTTACGAGTTAGAGACGCAGTTTCTACTAGCCGCCGATTTTGGCTACCTGGATGAAATTCGACTGAAAGCTGCAGTAAGTGAGTTAGTGGAACTACAAAAGATGCTCTACGGCTTTCAAAAAAGTCTTCAACCTGAGAACTAACCAATAGAGTCTAAGCTCTAAGTTCTCACCTCTAACTTCTAAAATCATGAACGCATATATCGTAGCTGGTTACCGCACGGCCGTTGGTAAGGCCAACCGTGGTGGTTTTCGCTTCACCCGCCCCGATGACCTCGCCGCCGACGTCATCAAGCACCTGGTAGCCTCGGTGCCTGCTCTCGACCCCACCCGCATCGACGACGTGATTGTGGGCAATGCTGTGCCGGAAGCCGAACAGGGCCTGCAAATGGGCCGCCTGATTTCGCTGCTGGCGCTGCCCATGAACGTGTCGGGCCTTATCGTGAACCGCTATTGCGGCTCCGGCGTAGAAACCATTGCCATGGCCGCTGGCAAAATTGCCGCCGGTATGGCCGACTGCATCGTGGCTGGCGGTACCGAGAGCATGAGCCTGGTGCCCACCGTGGGCTGGAAAACCGTGCCTAACTACAAGCTGGCCCAGCAGCACCCCGACTACTACCTCGGCATGGGCCTCACCGCCGAAGCTGTAGCTCAGGACTACAAAATCAGCCGCGAAGAGCAGGATCAGTTCTCCTATAACTCGCACCAGAAGGCCATTAAGGCTATTCAGGAAGGCAAGTTCAAGGAGCAGATTGTACCCGTAACGGTGGAGGAAACCTACCTCGACCAGGCCAACGGCAAAAAGAAAACCCGCTCCTTTGTGGTAGATACTGACGAAGGCCCCCGTGCTGATACCTCAGTAGAAGCCCTGGCCCGCCTGAAGCCGGTATTTGCTGCCAATGGTTCCGTTACGGCCGGCAACTCTTCCCAGACTTCCGACGGGGCGGCTTTCGTCATCGTCATGTCGGAGCGCATGGTGAAGGAGCTGAACCTGGAGCCTATTGCTCGCATGGTCACCTACGCCACTGAAGGCATCGACCCGCGCATCATGGGCATGGGCCCCATCAAGGCCGTACCAAAGGCCCTGAAGCAGGCTGGCATGAAGCTCCAGGATATCGACCTGTTCGAGCTAAACGAAGCCTTTGCTTCCCAGTCAATTGCGGTAGTGCGCGAGCTGGGCATTGATGAAAGCAAGCTTAACGTGAACGGCGGCGCCATTGCCCTTGGTCACCCACTGGGCTGCTCCGGCGCCAAGCTTAGCATTCAGCTTTTCCATGAGCTGCGCGCCCGGGGCCAGAAGTACGGCATGGTAACCGCCTGCGTAGGTGGCGGCCAAGGCGTAGCCGGCATCTACGAGCTGCTTAAATAAGGCATTTCCAGAAAAGAAAACCTCGATCCATTCGAGGTTTTCTTTTCTGGAAGTAGTCGGCAAGCATAACAAATTTTTGTATCTTTCGGTACGACAAAACAACAGGGCTTGCTTGCCGGTAAATAGTAGGTAAGCCGAGTAGTTTTCTTCTTTTTGACTTCATTATTTCCCACTCAATTTCACCTCACCCGGTCATGGAAGTAACCAATCAACTTGTGAAAGGCGGCGAGTTTATCATCAAGGAAACCGACGCCCAGGACGTATTCACGCCCGCCGATTTTTCGGAGGAGCAGAACATGATGCACCAGACCGCTCTGGACTTCGTGGATAAAGAAGTGATGCCCCTGCTGGACCGCCTTGATAACCACGAGGAAGGCCTCATGCGTGGCCTGATGGAAAAGGCCGGCGAGCTGGGTTTGTTTGGCGTGAGCATCCCGGAGCAGTACGGCGGGCTGGATATGGACTTCCCGACCTCACTGCGTGTGACGGAGGGTGTGGGTGGCGGGCACTCGTTCCCGGTAGCTTTTGCGGCCCACACGGGCATTGCCATGCTGCCTATTCTGTACTTCGGCAACGAGGAGCAGAAAGGCAAGTACTTGCCCGGCCTTACCAACGGCCAGCTGATGGGTGCTTACTGCCTCACCGAACCCGGATCCGGCTCCGACGCCCTGGGCGCCAAGACCAAAGCTATGCCCACCGAAGACGGCGAGCATTACGTGCTCAACGGCCAGAAAATGTGGATTACGAACGGCGGCTTCGCCGACGTGTTCATCGTGTTTGCCCAAGTGGATGGTGACAAGTTCACCGGCTTCATCGTGGAGAAAAACACGCCCGGCCTGAGCCTCGGCAACGAGGAGCACAAGATGGGCATCAAGGGCTCCTCCACGCGCCAGGTGTTCCTGTCCGACGTGAAAGTGCCGAAGTCGGCAGTGCTGGGCGAGATTGGCAAGGGCCACCTCATTGCCTTCAACATCCTGAACATAGGCCGTATCAAGCTGGCTGCCGCTTGCCTGGGTGCTACTAAGATGGCTGCCACGCTGAGCGTGAAGTACGCCAACGAGCGGGTGCAGTTCAAGCTACCCATCAGCAAGTTTGGCGCTATCAAATACAAGCTGGCCCAGCAGGCCGTGCGCATCTACGCCGTGGAATCGGCTATTTACCGCGCCGGCATGGACATCTTCCGCATGGAGCAGGAACTGCTCAGCAAAGGCCAGAGCCACAACGAAGCCCTGCTGGGAGCCGCCCGCGAGTTTGCCGTGGAGTGCGCCATCCTGAAAGTAGAAGGCTCGGAAGTGCTCGACTACGTGGTGGATGAAGGCGTGCAGATTTACGGGGGCTACGGCTTCTCGGCCGATTACCCAATGGACCGTGCTTACCGGGATTCGCGCATCAACCGCATCTTCGAAGGCACCAACGAAATCAACCGCATGCTGGCCGTCGACATGATCCTGAAGAAGGCTATGAAGGGCGAACTGGACCTGATGGGCCCGGCCCAGGCGGTACAGCAGGAGCTGATGGCCATTCCGGACTTCAACCTGGAAGAAGAAACTGGATTGTTTGCCGCCGAAAAGAAAACCATTGCCAAGCTGAAGAAGGCTATCCTGATGGTAGCCGGTACGGCCGTGCAGAAGTACATGAGTTCCCTGGCTAAAGAGCAGGAAGTACTGATGAACATTGCCGACATGGCCATCAAGGTGTACACCGCCGAAAGCACCCTGCTGCGCGTGGAGAAGGAAGCTGCCGCTAAAGGCGAGGAAGCCGTTTCAACGCAGATTGACATTGCCCGCGTGTACCTCTACGATACTGTAGATCAGGTAAACAAGTTCGGCAAAGACGCCATTGGCACCATGACTGAGGGCGACGAGCAGCGCCTGCTGGCTATGGGCCTGAAGCGCTTCACCAAAGCCGACCTCTACAACGCCAAGGAAGCCCGCCGGCGCATTGCCGACAAGCTGATTGCCGCCAATGAGTACGTGTACTAACCCACGGATTCTTTCGGATTCCACGTATTATGCAGCCGATTAGCTGACCAACAAAAAAGCCTCGCAGTGTGCGAGGCTTTTTTGTTGGTCAATAGCTGTAAAGCACTGATTGCTCCAGTCACAAAATCCGTAGAATCTGTGGTTTACTTTACTACAATCTTATTCAGCATCAGCGCGGCGCTTTTCTTGTTGGGGCGGCTTACCCCGATGATAGTTTTGGCATCGAGCCAAGTGGTAAAGTCCTTCACGTAAGCCAGGCTTTGGTCGGAAGCCACGTTGAGTCCAAGCTTCTTGGGCTCCGTAACCACTCCAGTGCGGGCATTCACGCGGCGTAGGTATAGATCCGACTTGTTCTTGAGCTTCTCCTGCGTAACAATCTGCAGCTCATTTCCGAAAACAGCCACGCGGTAGCCAATGCCGGCGAAACCCTCGGCGGGTGACGCAACTTGGTCCTTGGCGATGATGCTGTGCCAGGTGGGCGTCTGGAACTGGTTGTAGCCAAACAGGTGCAACTCACGGGCGTGGGTGGGGGAGTTGTCGCCGCCTTCTTCGTACTTCTTCTCGGCCATTACCACCAGGGCACTATCGGGGGTGAAGACGATGTCCGACAGGTACACGTCCTCGAGGCGCTTGGCGCTGGTTTGGCTGGCCTTGTTTACCTCAGCTAGGTATTCGGGCGTGAAGCGGAACTCAGGGGCGAACTTTAGGTCGCCGCCCTGGGTGGGGTCGAACTTGATGAGCTTAAGGCTGTAGTACTGGCCGGTTTCGCGTTCCGTGCAAATAGCCGCGCCAAAGATGACGCCGTTTGGCTGCATCGTGAACTTGGTATCGAACACGTTGACCACCTTGCCACCGAACGTACCACCAACGGCCACGGCCATCACCTGCACATCGTTGGAGTCGAGGCGGTAGCGGCGCACGGCTACTTTTTTCATTCCATCGCTCACCAGCGTTATGTACTGGGTGCCGTCGTTGGCCACGTGCACGGCGGGCGAAAAGAAGTCCCCGAGGTCATGGAAATCGTAAGTGCGGTCCTTGATTTTGGCAAGCTGCTGATCGTAGAGCGTCGCGCTGATAGCGCGGATCTGCACCCCGCGGGTGAGGTAGCGGAAAGCCAGCAGGCGTTTGCCATCGGGCGAAATGGCTATGCCGGGGCGCCGGTCGCGGGGGGCGGCATCCATAAGCTTTTTAGCGGCCCCTTTCTGGCCGGTGCTCAACTCTATGGGTGTTACAGCCAGGTACTGAGCGGCATCATCTTTATGATGAACGACCACCAAGGCTTGTGTGGCGCTGGCAGCAAATGTTTCAATGCTTTCGCCCGCCGCTATGGGAATAGTAGCCGTCCACACCTTTTTTAGCTCTATATCATACCGCTCAACGGTGTACTCCGCAGCTGACTTATGTCCCAGCACTACAAAGTCAGTGGTGCCGGGTATGGACAGCGTTTTGCGCGGAACCCGCTGGTTGTATCGGTCGTCGGTTTGCTCGGGCACGTAGCTGAATGCCGCCTTCTTTACACTCTGGGCAAGTGCAGGCGCTGTTTGCAGAAGTCCCGCCAAGCTCAGCGCGGCTCCAATATATTTTAAGATAAAATGCACGAGAGAAGAGAGTTATCTGAAAGGAAGAAAAAAAAAGAAAAAAGTCCTGTCCAAAGGTATCAACTCTGGCTTTACTACCGTAAAGGACCCGGCTTAGCATAGTAAGCTGTGATTTGCAGAAAAAAAGTTCATGCTTTCTTAACTCGAAACTGAACGCCTTTCTCCTGCTAATTCGCTTACTTTGCCTCAGATTCTTGCCCGGTTTTGTATAATTGCCATAATCATGTAGATAAAATCTACTTTTTATTGCGTAAGTTGTATAAACCAACCCGCGCTTTACTACCAGCCAAAGCACCAACTTACTAAGGAGTCAATGAGTATTGGCTCAATTTTTGCACAAATGCCGCCGCACACCTGTGGCCTGTTACTATGAAGTTTTTACTCAAGACCTTTCTTCTTTTCGTACTTATCATTGCCGGCCGCTTCGTCCGAACCTCGGAGCAGCCTGTAGCTACTGCCCGTAAGGCTCAGCCGGTCGTTAAGGCATTGCCTTTTTTGGTACAGCACGTAAGTACGCATCCTCATGGCATCCGACAGGTACCGGGGGCAGCTCCTATAGTAACCACCTCGGCCGTAATGAGCATCGAGTAAACCCAGTAAGCGGATAATTATTCCGCTTTTTTTATGCCTACTCCGCTATATAGGTATCTAGCTGATGCGGCTCCAGTTGACAGCCGTAGCCGGCAGACTTTCAATATGGCGCCGGATGGGCTGGTTGTCTGGTTTCGCTAATTCGGGGTCTTCGAGCAGGAGCTGTTGCGCTGCGGCCCGGCTTTCCGTCAGGATACGGCCGTCCTTGGCTAAGTCGGCAATGAGCAGATCCAGCACGCCGCTCTGCTGAGTGCCCATCAGGTCGCCGGGGCCCCGTAGCTTCAGGTCGATATCGGCAATTTCAAAACCGTTGTTGGTGCGCACCATCGTTTCGATGCGGGTACGGGAGTCTTTGCTGAGCTTGTAGCCGCTCATCAGAATGCAGTAGCTCTGCTCGGCACCCCGGCCCACGCGGCCGCGCAACTGGTGCAACTGCGAGAGGCCGAACCGCTCGGTGCTTTCAATCACCATTACCGACGCATTGGGCACGTTCACCCCTACTTCGATAACGGTAGTAGCGACCATAATCTGGGTTTTGCGCTCAATGAAGCGCTGCATCTCGGCATCCTTTTCGCCGGACGTCATACGGCCATGCACGATGCTGATCTGGAAATCCGGGAAAGCGCGGGCAATGCTTTCGTACCCATCCATGAGGTCCTTGTAATCGGCCATGGCTTCGCTTTCCTCGATGAGCGGGTACACGATGTAGACCTGGCGGCCCAGGTTGATCTGGTCGCGCAGAAACTGAAACACTTTTAGGCGGTTGGAATCGAAGCGGTGTACCGTGACGATGGGCTTGCGGCCCGCCGGCAGCTCGTCAATGACAGATACATCCAGGTCACCATACAGCGTCATGGCCAGGGTGCGTGGGATAGGCGTGGCCGTCATTACCAGCACGTGCGGAATGACGTGCGGGTTTTTCTGCCAGAGCTTGGAGCGCTGTGCCACCCCGAAGCGGTGCTGCTCGTCCATGATGGTAAGACCAAGGTTGCGGAACTGCACCACATCTTCGAGCAGGGCATGCGTGCCCACCAACATGTGCATCTCGCCCGAGCGCAGTTGCTCGTGCAACACGCGCCGCGCGGCCGTACGGGTGGAGCCTGTGAGCAGGCCAATCTTCAATCCCAGCAGGTCGGCATACTGCTTCAGGCCCACATAGTGCTGATCGGCCAGAATTTCGGTGGGTGCCATCAGGCAGCTTTGAGCCCCGTTGTCGGCGGCCATGAGCATGCTGATGAAGGCCACAATGGTTTTGCCCGACCCTACGTCGCCCTGGAGCAGGCGGTTCATTTGCTTGCCCGAGCAGAAGTCCTTGTAGATATCGTGAATAACGCGCTTCTGAGCCCCGGTGAGGTCGAAGGGCATCACGTTTTTGTAGAAGTGTACCAGGGAAGGCACTTCCCGAAAAATCTGCCCGGCCAGCTCTACCTTTCGCTGGTCGCGCTGGCGCAACAGCTTAAGCTGCACGTAGAACAACTCCTCAAACTTCAGCCGGAAGCGCGCGGCCTGCAGCAACTCGGTGCTCTGCGGAAAGTGAATCTGCTGGAGCGCCGTGGCCTTGTCCATCAGGCCGTACTGCCGGATCAGGTCGGTCGACAGGGTTTCATTTACCTGCGGCAGCGCAATCTTCAGCAAGTCGGCCACCATGCGGGCAATGGCCTTGCTATCGACGCGGTGGTAGTTCTTGAGCTTCTCGGTGGTATTGTAGACGGGCTGCAGAAAGCTCTGGCCGGGCTTCTGCTCGGTTACTTCCTCCAACTCAGGGTGAGCCATCTGCGGCCGCCCATTGAACATGGTGGGCTTGCCGAAGACAATGTACTCCTGGTGGTTCTTGATGATTTTCTCCAGGTAGTTTACGCCCTTAAACCACACGACTTCCAGCTCCCCGCTGGCATCGGCTATTTTGGCTACCATGCGCTTCTTGGGGCCTTCGCCCACCACTTCACGGTTGCGCAAAATGCCTTTTATCTGCACGTAGGGCAGGTCGTCGTGCAGATCGCAGATGTTATAGAACTGCGTGCGGTCGAGGTAGCGGAAAGGGTAGCGCTGGATCAGGTCACCGTACGTGAACAACCCCAGCTCTTTTTGCAGCAGCTGGGCCCGTTGCAGGCCCACTCCGCGCAGATATTCAATCTTGGTCTGAAAGAAAGTACTCAAGGAGTAAATGGTTGAATGGCCAGATGGCTGAATGGTCGGCTGCGGAGAAGTCTGATCAGCAATCAACTATTCAGCCATTCAACAATTTGACCTATTTATATTTCAGCGTATTCAGCAGCCGCACGATGTCCGTCTTCACGTAGTCGATGACCGGGGCGAGGGAGTCGTTGGCGGTGGCGGTGCGGAAGTACAGCGCCCCGCGGAAGAAGTGCCGGGTGCTGTCGGTGGTGTAGAACTGAAACTGGCTGGGGACTTCACCGCTCAGCTCAAACACCGAAACCCGCATGCCGCTGGGCGTTGTCAGCACGGTTTCATCAATGGCCGACGCTTTGATTTCGTGCTTGCTGGTAAGCTTGCGGGCGTCCTCCAGCATCTTGTTGTAGAGCTTGGGGTTTTGCTGCACGTTGGTGTAGGTAATCTGCACGTTGGCTCGCAACGAGGGATAGTACACGTTTATCCAGTGCGGTTGCGCCAGGTAGGAGGAGTCCCTCAGGATTTTAGCGTAGCGCGAGTACTCAAACGTATACGGGCGGCCCGGTGCCAACTGCTGGTAGCGGTGCGGCGGCAGGTCGATGCGGTTGTAGCCCTTGGGCTTGGGCGTGTACTCGGGCGCCGACGAGCAGCCAGCCAGCATCAGCGTGAGACCGGCAACCAATACAGCCCGGAAAAAGGAGAAAAGAGACATTCAGAAACGCATTTACCTACCAAAGGTAACCACTGCCGGGCACTGTACCCTATAACGCAAAAAGCCCCGGCTACGTGCCAGGGCTCTATCAGGAAGAAAGAGGGAAAACGTTAGAACGGCAGCTGGTCCAGCTCCGGCTCCTGTCGGAAAGTGACAGGAGCCGCGGCAGCCGCCTGCTCGGGGGCTGCCGGGCCGTCGGAGCCGGAAGGACGCCCGCCGAGCATGGTAATTTCATCGGCCACAATTTCGGTGATGTAGCGGGTCTGGTTGTCCTTGTCTTGGTACTGTCGGGTGCGCAGCTTGCCCTCAATATATACCTGGTGGCCTTTCTTGAGGTATTTCTCCGCCATTTCAGCCAGTCCGCGCCAGGCCGTGATGTTGTGCCACTCGGTGCGCTCTACGCGGTTGCCTTGCTTGTCTTTATAATGGTCGTTGGTAGCCAGCGTGAAGTGGGCTACGCTGGCGCCGCCTTCCAGGTGACGTACTTCCGGGTCTTTGCCCAGGTTGCCAATCAGGATTACTTTGTTGATGCCTGCCATGGTCTGATCTGTAGAAAGTTAAGAGAGTAAATTCAGGAATGCTTTCTGATATTAAAGATACTATAGTAAAAATAAAATACCAAATTTTTTAGCTTAAAATATCAGCTAAAAAAATTAGTAATAAGTACTGGCTTGGGCAGACTTTCCACTTCGGCCAGTGTGAACGGCTGCAACCCCGATGCTGCCAGGTGCTCGGCGGCCAGCGGCGCCTGCAGCCACAACGGATGGAAGCGCGCTTCGAGCTTCTGGTGGCTTAGCACATGGCGAAAAGTAGCACTGGGCTCCTCCACGTGGTTGGTAGCCAACTGGCCGCCCAACTGCGCTACGTGCGCCACCACTGCCGCAGGCGCTACCTCCAGTGAGTCGGTTTCCAGCAGGGCGAAATCGTACAAGCCCTGCCAGATGTCTTTGCCGGTACGCTTGCGCATGTACACGGTATCGTTGTAACGCAATACCAGGTAGTGAAAGTGGCGCGTGCGGGTTGCTTTGGCCTTACTTTTCACGGGCAGCTCGTGCACCATACCGTGCTGAAACGCAAAGCACTGGCTTTGCAGTGGGCAGAACAGGCAGTCGGGCTTGGCAGGCGTGCATTGCAGGGCCCCGAATTCCATCACGGCCTGGTTGAACTCGGCGGGGTGCTCGGCCGGAATGAGCGTATCGGCCAGCTGCTGGAAAATCTTGCGGCTGGCGGGAGCGGCAATGTCGGCCGTGATGCCGAACACCCGTGCCAGCACCCGGTATACGTTCCCATCCAGCACAGCCACGGGCTCGTCGTAGGCAAAGGAGGCAATGGCGGCAGCCGTGTACTGGCCCACGCCGCGCAGCTGCAGCAGTCCGGCGTAGGAGCCCGGAAAACGGCCGCCATAGTCCTGCACCACCTGCCGGGCTGTGTGGTGCATGTTACGGGCCCGGGAGTAGTAGCCCAGGCCCTGCCAGTGGCGCAGTACCTCATCCTCGGGCGCGGCGGCCAGATCGTGCACGGTAGGGTAGGCACTGATGAAATCGAGGTAGTAAGGGAGGCCCTGCTTAACCCGGGTTTGCTGCAGAATTACCTCCGACAGCCAGATGGCGTACGGGTCGCGGGTATGGCGCCAGGGCAGGTCCCGGCGGTGGCGTGGGTACCACCCCAACAGGGCGTTAGCAAAAAAGGACGAAGCCGGTAGAGAAGTGGATACAGACAAGAAGTTGAAGCAGAAAGGGTTGTCAGGAAAGCAGATGCCCGAATGGTTTAGGCGAAAACGTTTGTAAAACAAAAAAAGGGGACTACCTTTGTGGCCCCAATTCGTAAGCGAACCGCCTATCGGGCAAAGGCTTACGTTTGGCACCGGGGAATCATACCCCACTTTTTTTCACCCCATAGTACACTTACCAGCGTGACTAAAGCAGAAGTAATTGCCGAAATTGCCGACAAGACCGGCATCGAGAAAGCAGACGTTTCGGCTACCGTAGAGGCTTTCTTCAAAGTCGTGAAGGATTCGATGGCCGAAGGCAACAACATTTACGTGCGCGGCTTCGGCTCTTTCGTGAACAAAAAACGCGCGAAGAAAGTGGCCCGCAACATCTCGAAAAACACGTCGATTATCATCGACGAGCACTTCATCCCCAGCTTCAAGCCGTCGAAAACCTTCATCGGCAAGATCAAAAACAGCAAGAAGATCAAAGAACTGGCTCAGGCCTAAGTTCGTTTCTTCGTAACATTGTGGCAGCGCCGCTGGGTTTTCCTTGAAAGCCGGGCGGCCTGCTTTTTTCTCCGAATGACCCGTACTTCCTCGCATCAGCTTCTTCTGGTTCTCGTCGCGCTGGCGGTTGTGGGTGCCCTGTTTGCCCTGCCTAAAGGCATTGTGAAGCCCAAGGAAGGCAAAGGCGAACTGGCCCAGACAGCAGCCCGCACGGCCAACCGTGACCAGGGAGCTGCGGCGCCTTCCACAGCCTCCGTAGAAGGGGCGGCGCCTGCGGGCGTATCCGCCGAAAAGCCGCACATGAGTGCTACGCCAGCCCAGCAGAAAGAGCTGAGCCAGCTGCGCACCCGCTACACCGCCGCCGATGCCAGCACTAAGCTGCAACTGGCGGGGCAATTGGCGGCCAAGTACGCGGCGGTTACCAAGTTCGATAGCGCGGGCTACTACTACGAGCAAGTAGCCGTAGCCCGGCCCGGCGAGCAGGCGTGGAAAAAGGCAGCCGATCAGTACTTCGAAGCGTTCAGCTTTGCCGCTACTGAGGAGCGGGCCAAAACGCTCAGCGCCAAAGCCCGGGAACTGTACGAGCGGGTGCTGAAAAACAACCCCGACAACCTGGACGCCAAAACCAACCTGGGAATGGCGTACATGGCCAGTGAAAACCCCGTACAAGGCGTAGTGCTCCTGCGCGAGGTGCTGGCTACCGACCCCCGCAACGAAAAGGCGCTCTACAACCTGGGCGTGCTGTCGTTGCAGAGCAACCAGGCTGAAAAGGCCGTGGAGCGTTTCCGGGAACTGGTGAAATACCACCCCGAAAACGAAAGCGGCCAGTTCTACCTCGGGGTTTCCCTGGCGCAGACGGAGAACCGGGCCGAGGCGCGCAAGGTCTTCACCCAACTAAAACAAAACAGTACCGATCCGGCCTTGTCGGCATCGGTCGATCAGGAATTGCAGAAGCTGCAATAATCATTTCTTCAACCT
Source organism: Hymenobacter sp. J193 (assembly GCF_024700075.1). NCBI lineage: Bacteria > Pseudomonadati > Bacteroidota > Cytophagia > Cytophagales > Hymenobacteraceae > Hymenobacter > Hymenobacter sp. J193. The sequence continues at coordinate 1,827,656 of NZ_JAJONE010000001.1, read as the reverse complement.
AACCCTTTTAACCCATGCCCTGCGGTAAAAAAGAAAGCGTCATAAGATTGCTACCCACAAACGCAAGAAGCGTCTGCGCAAGAATCGTCACAAGAAGAAGTAAGCCTTTCGGGGTTTGCTGGCGAATGTAGCCGCTACCGGCGGCCGACCAAGCATTCGTCTATCTCTCATTTAGTATCCCCGAGAGTGGCTGATTCTGCGCTTTCCCCGTGGCCTGGAAGGGAAGCTGGTGCTCTGATGCACCGGCTTCCCTTTACGGGTTTCCGGGTTGCCGACTTCGCCACAAACTTGTGGGTGCTTCCTAACCGCTTAATCCATTGAGTAACGAATTAATCATTAATTCTACTCAGGACGGAGAACGGATTGCCCTGCTACAGGACAAGCGGCTCATCGAATATCATTTCGACCGCAACGACACCAACTACTCGGTTGGTGACATCTTCCTGGGCACGGTCAAGAAAGTTATGCCCGGTCTGAACGCCGCGTTCATTGACATCGGGTATCAAAAAGACGCCTTTCTGCACTACGGCGACCTAGGGGAGAATTTTCCCTCGCTCAACAAGTGGGTGAAAGGCGTGCATTCGCAGAAAATTGCCGTTGGGCCACTCAAAACCTTTCAGTTTGACGGGCAGCTCGACAAGGTTGGCAAGATTGCCGACACCCTGAAGAAGAGCCAGCAGCTGCTGGTTCAGATCATCAAGGAACCGATTTCAACCAAGGGCCCGCGCCTGTCCACGGATATTTCCATGGCTGGCCGCTACCTCGTGCTGGTTCCTTTTTCCAATACCATCAGCGTCTCGAAGAAAATCGTGAGCCGCACGGAGCGGGAGCGTCTCAAGCGCCTCATAGCCTCCATCAAGCCCGACAACTTTGGCGTCATCATCCGTACCGTGGCCGAAGGGCGGGAAGTGGCGGAGCTCGACAAAGACATGCAAAGCATGGTGGACAACTGGAATCAGTTGTTTCAGACGCTGCGCAAAGCCAAGCCCAACGATAAAGTGTTGGGCGAGCTAGGCCGTAGTAGCTCCATGCTGCGCGACATGCTGAACGAGAGCTTCGACTCCATCATCGTGGATTCGCCCCCGATGTACGAGGAGATGCGCAGCTACCTGCAGAAAATTGCCCCCGATAAAGTGGGCCTGCTCAAGCTCCATAGCGGTAAAGTGAAGGTGTTTGAGCACCATGGCATCGAGAAGCAACTCAAGTCGCTGTTTGGCAAAACTGTAACGGTGCCCGGCGGCGGCTACCTCGTGATTGAGCACACTGAAGCCCTGCACGTGGTAGACGTAAACTCGGGCAATAAAAGCAACCAGGAAGGCGACCAGGAAGCCACGGCTTTGATGGTCAACATGCTGGCAGCCAAAGAAATAGCCCGACAGCTGCGTCTGCGCGACATGGGCGGTATCATCGTAGTCGATTTCATTGATATGAAGTCGGCTGAGAGCCGCAAAAAGGTGGAGGATGTGGTGAAGGACGTGATGAAGCACGACAAGGCGCGCTTCACCGTGCTGCCCATCACCAAGTTCGGGCTGCTGCAAATCACGCGGCAGCGCGTGCGACCCGCCGAAAACATCGTGACCGGCGAGGTGTGCCCCACCTGCGGCGGCACGGGCAAGATTTCGGCCTCCATCCTGGTGACGGATGAAATCGACAACAGCATTGAAGACCTGCTGGTAACCCAAAACCAGTCGGGCGTCACGCTGAACGTGCATCCGTTCCTGCATGCCTACTACACCAAAGGTTTGGTGAGCCGCCAGATGAAGTGGTACCTGAAGTACTACAAATGGGTGAAAGTGATGAAAGACACTTCCCTCGGCATTACCGAATACCGCATCGAGGACGAGTACGGCGAGGAAATCGAGCTACACTCGGCAGCCGCGGCCATGAGCCGCCTGCAGGACCGCGAAGCTGGAAATCATTGATTAATTGAATTGACGGCCGTTTTCTGCGAAACCCCGCCTGACAAGTAGAAGAAACGCCCGCGCTGCTCAAAGCAACGCGGGCGTTTTCCGTTAAATGGTTTTCTGGTGGAATGAATACCTGTCTTGGTAACTGGTTAATGGCTTAGCCATTTAGCCACTAACTCATTCAGCCTTCGCTAGAATTTCATGCCCAGGTCCAGGACGAACTCACTGTTTTTGATAACGACGTTGCTGAAGCTCCGCTCGTCCTCAAAGTAGTTGTCGATGTTGGGCAGACCGCGCTGATAGCGTAGGCCGGCAAATACCTTGGTGCTTTGGCCAACCTGGTATTCGGTGCCGAAGCCCGCCAGCACACCGGCGTCGGGAATCAGCAGAAATTTGTTGCTCTTGAAGGTTTTGCCGGAACCGGGGTCGGTGAATTCCTTTTCACCATCAATACGGGTGCCGATGTTGGCGCCTAAATAGCCGCCCAGCTGGAAATACAGCTTGGTATCGGTGGCAATATCGTTGGTGAACAGCTTGATGGTAAGCGGCACCTGCAGGTATTGCGCGCCGATTTTCAGCTCTTGCTGAAGAGTGGCTTGAGTATTAGGATCTTTGTCTGTGTACGTGAGCTTGCCGCCTTTGCCTACCAGGTCGATGCCGGTGCTGAAGGCATAGTTTTCGCCAAAGAAATAATCGACCACAAGGCCGCCCCCAAGGCTGACTTTCGACTTGCCCTCGAATTTGTTGGCCGAGCCATCAGCGCGCAGGGAGGTAACAGCGGGCGAAAGGCGCAGGCCGATTTCCACCTGAGCCGAAGCCGCCGAGGCCGAAACGCCCACGGCCAGTAGTGCTAGAAAGAGTTTTTTCATAAAGCAGCGAAGAAATGAAGGGTCAGATACTAGCGCCTACGTTGAGGCGTTCGGTTTTGGCTAATTTCGCCTCAAAGATAGAAACGTGAACTTTAAACGAATTTGTATGCGGGCAGTATTCCAAATGGCGCTGAGCGTAGGGCTGCTGGCGGGCCTGGCCAGCTGCGGCCGCGACAAACAAACCTGCGAGCAGAACCCTGAAGTAGCCCGCGTGGCTGCCCCGGTGCATCTGGAAAGCCTGATTAAGCCCTTCTTTCAAATAAAGAACCCGGCCGATGCGCAGCAGTTCCTGCAGGCGCACCCCGGCTTTGCCAACCATTTTCTGCAGCGTCGGCAGTTTCCTTCGGATAATGTATTGGCCCAGCGCCTCACGCAGCTGGCCACCAATGCGGGCCTGCAGAAGCTGGGCCGCGAAACCGAAGCGGCTTTCCAGGACACGGCCGCCCTGCGCCGGCAGCTGCACCAGGCGTTTCAGCACGTACGCTACGAGTTTCCGGATTTCCGGGTGCCGCCAGTGAATCTGTTTGTGAGTGGCCTGAGCCAGGACGTGTTCGTGAACGACAGCCTGCTGGTGCTGGGGCTGGATTTCTTTGTAGGCCCCAAGGCGAGCTACCGGCCCAACGTGCCCGAATACATTCTGCGCCGCTACACCCCGGCGCACCTGCTGCCTACCGTGATGTTGGCCGTATCAACCAAGTACAACCAGCGCCCGCGCACCAACCCCACGATGCTAAGCGAGATGGTACAGTTTGGCAAGGCCCTGTACTTCGCCGAAAAAATGCTGCCCTGCACTCCCGATTCATTGCTGATTGGCTATACCGGCCGGGAGTTGGAAGGCCTGGAGTACAACGAAGGCAAAGTGTGGGGCCATTTCATCGAGAAGAACCTGCTGTACAACACTACGCCATTTGTTATTCAGAAATACGTGGGCGAGCGGCCCAATACGCCCGAAATCGACCGCATTGCGCCGGGGCGGGTAGGCACGTGGCTGGGCTGGCAGATTGTGCGCAAGTACATGGCTGAGCACCCCAACGTGACGCTGCGCCAGCTGATGGCCGAGCAGGATGCCCAGCGCATTCTAACCCAGTCGAAATACCGTCCCCGCAAGAAGTAGCTTCTGAAATGATGAGGGCTGGATTGGATAGGCATAGCGAAGAGAAACACCTAATTCAGAAGTAATCTGCTGTGCATATTGCCGTCTTCAGCCAGTACCATACCAACCCCGACTGCCCAGCTACCAGCCGGCACTATGCCCTACTGGAGCATATTGCACGCACGCACCGCGTCACGCTAATTACCACCAGCACCTGGGAGCGGCAACGGCTGACGCACGAGTTTCCGTGGCTGCCGGCCGGGGTGGAGATGCGCGCCGCCGCCGTGCCCTATGAGAACCGGATGGGAGTAGCGCGGCGCATCGTGTCGTTTGGGCAATATGCAGCTTACGCCGTGCGCGAGGGCCTGCGAATAGAGAGGCCCGACGTTATCTGGGGCATCAGCACGCCACTCACGGCTGCCTGGGCAGCGGCACAGGTGGCGTGGCTGCGGCGGGTACCGTGGGTGTTTGAGGTGCAGGATTTGTGGCCTTCCTTTCCTATTGCCATGGGCGCCGTACCGAGCAAGCTGGCGCAGCGTGGGCTGTATGCGCTGGAAAAAAGCCTGTATCAGTCGGCGCGGCACGTGCTGCCGTTGTCGCCGGATATGACGCGCTACGTGGAGCAGGTCGGTATTGCGCCGGAAAAGATTACAACCGTGCTCAACGGAACCGATCTGAACCTGGCAGCTCGCGCCACCGAAGAAGCTGTACGGGCCCTTCGGGCGCAACATGGACTAACCGGCCGGCGCGTGCTCCTCTACGCTGGTACGTTTGGGCGCGCCAACGATATTCCCACCCTGCTGGAAGCCGCCGAGCGGCTATTTGCCCAGGATGCTAGCATGTGTTGGCTGTTCATGGGACACGGCTACCACGAGCCGCTGGTGCGGGAAGCGGCGGAACGGTGCCCGGGCATCCGGCTCGTGGCTCCACAGCCCCGCCACGCGGTGTTTGCCTGGTTTAAACTGGCTGAGGTGTCAGTGGCGTCATTTCTGGCGCTGCCGGTGCTGGATGCTAACTCCCCGGCCAAGTTTTACGACAGCCTTGCGGTCGGTACGCCCGTCATCGTCACGAACGACGGCTGGACGCGGGAACTGGCGGAAAAGGAACAGGTTGGCTGGTACGTACCCGCCTCGGAGCCGGTACAGATGACGCAACAACTACAAATGCTGCTGAATAATCCGCAGCAGCTCCGGGCAGCGGGCCAGCGCGGTCTGCAGGTAGCCATACAGCACTTTGACCGGCAACGCATAGCCACAACGGTGCAGGCAGTACTGGAGAAGGCGAGTTGCTTATAAACTTGCTAGTGCTGGTTTTATACTAAAATAAACTTATCGGCTTGCTAAACCCTTGTTTTCAGGCCTGAGGAGGCATTTTCGGTGCTGATGGCAAGCTCGGCAAATTTTCCAGCAAAGGCGCTACCTGCCGGGCATAGTAAGCGCATATAGAAGTAAGCGGGCACACGGCACACTTAGGAGTGCGCGCCACGCAAATGTAGCGGCCGTGCAGAATCAGCCAATGATGTGCCTTGGGGATAAGCTCTGTTGGAATATAGCGCACGAGTTCTTTCTCTACAGCCAGCGGAGTAGTAGCGCTTTTGCTCACGAGCCCCAGCCGGTGCGAAACCCGGAACACGTGCGTATCCACGGCCATAGCCGGCTGGTTGTAAATCACCGACATCACCACGTTGGCTGTCTTGCGGCCCACGCCGGGTAGACGCTGCAGATCGTCCAGGTTGCTGGGCACTTCGGAGTTGAACTCCTCAACCAGCAGCCGACCTAGTCCCGCTAGGTGCTTGGCTTTGTTGTTGGGATACGATACACTCCGAATCAGCGGAAAAATGTCGTCGGCGGTGGCGGCAGCCAGGTGAGCGGGCGTGGGGAATTGCCGGAAAAGCTCCGGGGTTATCTGATTCACGCGCTTGTCGGTGCACTGGGCGCTCAGGACTACGGCTACAATCAGCTCGTAGGGACTGCCGTACTGCAGCTCCGTTTCGGGCTCGGGAAAGTGGGTAGTGAAGTATTCCAGAAAACGCTGGAAACGCTCGGCTTTACGCATAACGCAACGGGGCAACGGGAGCCCGCAAGTTCGGCCAAAAAAACGGCATCTAATACCAGCATACCCCGGCGGCAGCCAAGAAGTATACAGATACCAGATGCCGAAAAGAAGTATAGCCTAGCCGGCCTTCAAAAACGTGCGCGAGTACTGCAGGATAGCCTGCGTGGTATCAGGGCGCGGGTTCTGCCGCAGCGAGTTGAGGGCGCGCTGAGCCAACAGCAAGTCGGCACATTTGGCAGCCAGGTCGGCGTCGTGCACCAGGGCCTGCTCGATTTCGCTTTGTTCGTCAGCCGGCAATTCGTTGTACACGTACCGGAGGAGCTTCTCGTGGGTAAAGGTTTTGATCATAGAGTTCGGGTTGCGCGGACATCATTTTCCGCAGGTTGATCAGCGCGTAGCGCATCCGGCCCAGCGCCGTGTTGATGCTCACCCCCGTCGCGTCGGCAATTTCCTGGAAGCTCATCTCGCCGTAATGGCGCATAATGAGTACTTCCTTTTGCGCGGGCGGCAGGTCTTGTATTAACTCCCGCAGGCGGGCATAGGTTTCTTCGCGGGTGAAAGCAGCCTCCGAGCCCTCTTCCGCCAAAGAAAGCGAGTTGAAGGCGTGGCTGGACGTATCCAGGCTTTGCAGAGGGCTACGCTTTTCCTTGCGGAAGAAATCAATGGCCAAGTTGTGGGCAATACGGCAGATCCACGACGAGAACTTGCCTTCCTCGTTGTAGCGGCCGCTTTTCATGGTGTGAATAGCCTTGATGAAGGTATCCTGCAGCAAATCATCAGCCACGTCGGTGTCCCGCACGATCAGCATGATGGTGGTGAATACACGGCTTTTGTGCCGGGCCAGCAAGAGGGCAAAGGCATCTTCTTGTCCGTTGATATAGAGCGAAATCAACGCGGAGTCGCTCGGCTGCATGGTTTCCATAAAGGCTACGGGTAAGGGAACGTAGAGCTTTAGGCCATATTGCGCAGCTAGGGGAGAAGAAGGGGTATAAAATTCGGGGATTAAAGCAACCTCCTGACCAAATGTAGAAAACCGGCTGACCAAACACAATACCGGCTGGGCCCAAAAGGCAAACTTTTTTCACGCCTTCTTCACGAAGTCCGACAACCGGGCGTTAAGCAGGGCTGGGCAGTCCACAACGCAGCCACACACCCGGCGCAAAAACGTGCCGCCGGATTCAGAATCAAGGTTTCTGACGGGCTTCCAGCGCGCTGAGCTCGGCGTTGATGCGGGTAGCTTCCTCCGATACCGGTACGGCCTGAGCGGTACGCTCCGCCAGCTTTTCCGTGAGTTGCTGCATCAGCGCGGCCTTACGTTCCAGGCGGGCCAGAGCCTTGGCAGCATCGGCAGACACGGCATTGGGCATAGCTACCGTCGTGCCTTTGTAGCCGGTCACCATTTCATCCAACTGCTGAATGGCGTCGGCCGTCAGCATATCGTCGCTCAGGCCCACAATATCACCCTGCATATTGATGGCGCGGCCATTGGGGAGCTGCTGAGTGCCATTTTTACCCACGATGCGGCCATCGGGGTGCACGGTGGTGCCATTGGTGAGCTTAAGAGGGGCGGTAAGGCGGGTGATTTTGCCGCTCTGGATGCGCATCATGGTGCCCTGGCGGCGGAAGGCTCCATCCTTCAGAGCCGTTTTCACGCCAGCCTTGGCGGGCGCGGTGGTTTGAGCATGTGCGGGCGTAGCGCCCAGAGCTGTCAGAAACAGGGCAATGTAGAGGAAGCGTGACATAGAAACCAGACGGTAGGAGGTGGGCAATGAAACCGGGGTGCCAGCCTACTACGCAATTGCGGCCAAGAAGTCGATTTGCCATTCTCGAGCTGGTGAGGCCATGGGGCAGGCCCTACCTTTGCAGCTTATGCCTGCCTTGCCCTATGCCCGAATCTGCCGCTGCCCGCCCGGGCCACGACCCTTACGCTGCGCTTCGCCTGCCGGAGTTTCGGCGGTTTATCAGTGCCCGCGCGCTGTTCGTTATTGCCACCCGCATCCAGGGACTGGTCGTGAGCTGGCAGTTGTTCAAGCTTACCGGTGACCCTTGGAAGCTGGGGCTGATTGGCCTGACGGAAGCTATTCCGAGCATTGCCGTTTCCCTGTACGCCGGCCACCTGGCCGATTCCGTCAGGCGCAAGAACATTATTATGTCGGCAGTGGCGGTGCTGCTGCTATGTGCCGGGGCGCTGGCGCTGCTGGCCTCACCCTACGGCCTGGAGCTGCTAAAAGACGTCCGACTTGGCACACTGCCTATTTACGCCGTCATCTTCGTGAGTGGCATTGCGCGGGGTTTTCTGGGTCCGGCCTTGTTTTCGTTTATGCCGCAGCTGCTGCCCGACCGTGAAAAGCTGGCCAACGCCATTACCTGGAACAGCACCACCTGGCAAGGATCCTCGGTGCTGGGGCCGGTAATTGGGGGCTACCTTATTGCGCACCTGGGCGTAGCCAGCGCCTACACAGTATCTACCGTGCTGCTTATGCTGACGCTTTTGATGTTCGGCAGTATTGCGTCGCGGCCCTTGCCGGTGCAGGTTGGCGCCCGGCTCGATTTCCGCGAGAGTATTCTCACGGGCCTGCAGTTTATTTTTTCCAATCAGCTGGTGTTGGCGGCGCTTTCCCTGGATTTGTTTGCCGTGCTGTTTGGGGGGCGGTGGCGCTGCTGCCAGTTTTCGCCGAAGATATTCTGAAGGTGGGAGCCGCCGGCCTGGGTCACCTGGAGGCTGCGCCGGCAGTGGGCTCGGTGCTGATGGCCGTGCTGCTAACTTATTTTCCACTGCGCCGCCACGCGGGCCGCAAGCTGCTGTGGGCCGTGGGGGGCTTTGGGCTGGCTACCATCTGCTTTGCGCTGTCGCGCAACTTCTGGCTTTCCCTGGTGCTGCTGTTCCTCACCGGCGTGTTCGACTCCGTATCGGTGATTGTGCGCTCCACGCTGCTGCACACGTTCACGCCGGAGCATATGAAAGGGCGCGTGTCGGCCGTCAACAACATCTTCATCGGCTCCAGCAACGAAATCGGGGCCTTTGAGTCGGGCGCTATGGCCAAGTGGCTGGGCACGGCGGCCTCGGTGGTCTTCGGGGGCTCGATGACGATACTGGTGGTAATGGTGACGGCCTGGCGCGCCAACAAGCTGCGTGAGCTGGACATGACGCCCACCAAACCCGCTGAGCCTGCTCCGGCCGCCTGATTACTGCCGTTCCAGCGAATAGTCGAGGTTGGCATCCCGGATGGGCTTGCCGCTGCCATCCAGCAACAAAAGCTGGCTGCTCGTTTCTACCAGGTAGCTACGGCCGGGGTGGGCGCCGCTGGGTGGCAGCGTGAGTACCTGCCCGCGCAGGCGCCAGTTGCCGCGCTGCTCGGTTGGCTCGGGCTGCTTGTCGAGGTAGGTTTCCCGCAGCACGTAGGTGCTATCGGCATTCAGCTGCAGGTTGGTGAGGATGCCGCGGCAGTCGGCGCAGGGAATGGTATCGGCGTAGGTGCCGGCCAGGCTCTGGGCCACGGGCGGTGCCTCTTTTTCGGCGGCCGGATTTTGGGGACCGGTACCGTACGGGTTTTCACGACCCTGGCAGGCGGCAAACAGCAACAGCGCCGCTACGGCGGCAGAGGTAGAGGAGCGAGGCATAAGCAGAAAGCGGTAAGATGCCCGCTATACGACAGACGCCGCGCGGAAGGTCAAAATCCGGCTTCAGAAACGCGCCGAAACCTGTAGCTTTAGGCCGCGATTCGCCTTCATACGCATGGCTGCAGCCCTTTCTTCCGACGTGCTTGAAACCCGGTTGGCGCACCTGCGCAGTACCGACCAGCCCGCGTTTATGGAAGTGCTGTTCCGGGAGTTTTACCGGCCCCTGGGGCAGGTGATTCAGCGCGTGGTGCAGGACCGGGAGGCCACGGAGGATTTGTTGCAGGATGTATTTGCCCGCGTCTGGCAAAGCCGGGAAACGCTTGTCATTACTACTACTTACCGGGCCTACCTCTACCGGGCTGCCCTGAATGCGGCTTTGCGCTACGTGGAGCGGGGCAAGCGGCAGGTAGCCTGGGACGAAGCCACCGGCACGATAGAACCCCTCGGGCAGAGCGCCGACGAGGAGCTGCACCACCAGGAAGCAGCAGAGTCGGTAGAAGCGGCGCTGGCTGCCCTGCCGCCGCAGTGCCGGGCCGTGTTTATGCTGAGTCGCTACGAGGAAATGACCTACCAGCAGATAGCCGACGCACTGGAAATTTCGCCGAAAACCGTAGAAAATCAGATGGGCAAAGCCCTACGGGTGCTGCGTCAGCAGCTAAGCGGCGTTCTGCGTAACCTATACAGCTGGCTGTTTTAGCCGTAACCAACAAAGGCCCGTTGAGGCCGGTTAGTTAGCTGAGAACTTCAACCAACAACCGGACCCCAACGGGCCTTGCGGGCTTATTAAGGGAGGGTTATTCCCGGATAAGCTTCAGGACTTCCTGCTGTGGCCCCTGCTGCACGCGCAGCAGATAGAGGCCCTGCGACCATTGCTGGGCTTCCGGCAACGCCACTTCGTTGCTGCCTTTGCCCAGCGTTACTTTCCGCGACACCAGCACGCGGCCCACGGCATCGGTGACGAGCAGCGTGGCAGGGCTGGCCTGCGACGTACGGACTACCACGCCCACGCCCGCATTCTGGAAGGGGTTGGGATACGCCTGCACTGCGAAAAAGACCTGTAAAGGCACGTTGATGGTCCGCACCGGCGCCAGGTGCTCCACCCCGTTGTTGTCTACCTGCCGCAGCCGGTAGTAAACCAGCTCCGTGGCGTAGCGAGCTACGTTCACGTCCTTGAACCGGTAATCCTGGCGTTGTACGGTGGTACCGTGCCCGGCTACCTGCCCGATGCGCCGGAATGTGGTGCCATCCACGGAGGATTCCACTACGAAGTGCGCGTTGTCCTTTTCAGTGGCGGTGGTCCAGTGCAGCAGGCCATTTTCGCCCTGACGCTCGGCCGTGAAGCTCAGCAGCTCCACCGGCAACGGGTTGGCCAGGTTGCTGACGGTGAAAAAGCCCAGCGCGTTGGAGCTGCCGCTGATGCTGCGGCTGCTGGCGTTGGTGGGGGCGCCCAGTGCCACCCATGGGCCCGCAGCGGCCGGGCCGCGCCAGATCTGGGCCTGCGAGAAATCCGTCAGACCGTTATCATTATCCGCAAGCCAGCTGAGCTGCACCTGCACGGGCGTGGTCGGCGCGATGCCTGCTTCTACCCGCCACAGCTGGTCGATGCCCTTGTTGCTGCCCAGCTGGCCGTAGCTCACGCCGGCGGTTTGCAGGCCGGCCGTGCGCGTGGCGGCCACCGTGCCCAGCGCGTTGGTACCAGGATTGAGGCTGAAGCCGTGCCCGAAATCAGTGGCGCTGCCGCCAGCCAGGCTGCTGCGCTCAATCCGCAGATTGCCCTGCACGTACTGTTTGGTGCCTTCGCCGCTTAGCACGGCGCCATTGGGCAGGGTGATGGTAACGGCCACGGGCGTTTGCACCATGCCCTTGGTGAGCGTAAGCGAATCGGTGATAGTGGTATTGGCGAGAAACTTCAGGTGGTTGCTGCCGTCGGGGCCGGAGTTGCTCACGCGCACGCGGGCCAGAGTGGCGCCGGTGGCATCCAGCTCCTGTGGTGCGCTGCCTGCAAATACCAGCTGCCCGCCCGATGTAAGGCTGCCGGCATTGGTAAGGTTGCCCCCTATCACGAGCCGCCCGTTGTTGGTAAGCGTGCTGCTTGCCTTGTTGGTTACAGCTTCCGAAACGTAGACCGTGGCCCCGGCTTCGATGGTGATGACGGCGCCATCATTGGTAAGGCCCTGGGCCCCGGCGGCAAGAGGGGTCAGCCCCAGCAACGTGGCTGTCATTCGTTGGGCAAGTAGCGTTTTCATCGATAGAGGCAGGAAAGAGCGGTGCGAAAAAAGGGTAAATGGCAGAAACACAAACGAAAAGCAGCTGCTGCCCGGCATAAAGATACAACGCGGGGTAGCTTCCTTGTACTCGCATAAGCATGCTGGGTACCCGCAGCCCACTACGGCCAGGCCTGGGTACGGCGGCCATTCGCAGCCAAGGACTTATCAAACGAATATAGAGAATAGACTGCTATTCCTTGCCCATGATAGATGCCAACGACCGGGTTTGGGTGGTGAGCGGGTGCTTTCGGACCGTGGCTGCGCCTTCGCTTATGAGGGCATGAACGTACCGGAAGCGGGTGCGACGGCGCGAAATGCCCAGCGCATTGGGGCGTCAGCTGAGTTGCTAAAAGAATCTTTTTTGAAAAATATTTCCGGCCGCGTAGGGGTAGGAGCCGGGTTGCGGGTCTTAGAAGAGAAACCAATCTTCTGTTCTCTTCAACCCCCTTTTTCTGCTATGAAAACGTTCCTGCTCTCCGCTCTGCTGCCGCTGACCGTTCTGCTGGCCAGCTGCCACAACGACATCATGGGCCCTACCGTGCGCGGTAGCGGCCCCATGACGTCGGAAAACCGTTCTGTCCGGGACTTCACGGAGCTTGAGCTTCCCATCGATGCGGAGGTGTACCTCACCCAGGGCCTCACGCAGGAAGTGCGCGTAGAAGCGCAGCGCAACATTCTTGACGTGCTGGAAACCGATGTAGAGGGCAACCGGCTGCATATTGACTTCGGCCGCACCACGGTGCGCAAGCACGACCGGATTCGCGTTTACCTGACCACTCCTACGCTCAGCCGGGTTACTCTGGCGGGGTCCGGGCGTATTGAAAGCACCAACACCTGGCTGCTGCCCCGTCTTGAGGTAACCATTAGTGGCTCGGGAAGTACCGACCTGGCTTGTGAGCAGGCTACTGCTTTGGCTACTACGATTTCGGGCTCCGGGCGAGCTAACTGGCGGGGCAACGCCGCCCGCCACGAAATCAGCCTCAGCGGCTCCGGGCAGGTAAACAGCTACGACCTCGATACGGATGCCGTTGATGTGGATCTGGTTGGCTCGGGCCGGGTACGAGTAAGTGCTGCCGAAAAGCTGGATGTACGCATCAGCGGAAGCGGCAACGTGTACTACAGAGGGCAACCCAGTATCAATACCCAGATATCGGGCTCGGGCCGGGTGCTGAGCGACAACTAGCGTCCGGCCGCCCTGACCGCCTGGGTTGAAAGAGGGGGCAGGGCGACACTTTCCGGGACCGGACATGGTGGGCACCAGTCGGAAAATCCCGAATTTGGCCGGCCAGTCGGTTCCTGTGCTACCAGCCATTGGCTGACTCTTCGTTTCTTCGCGCTATGTCTGCCCCCGTACCTGCGTCTGATGCTCCCTGGGAGCTGCTTGCCAAGCAGCTGGCGGGCGAGGCGACGCCGGCTGAGCAGGCCGAGCTACAGGCCTGGGTGCAGGCCCAGCCCGAGGGGCAGCAGTGGCTGCGGGAGGCTACCCGGGCCTGGGAACAGGCTACCCCACCGGCCCCGCTCTTCACGGAGGCCAGCGTAGAAGCAGCCTGGCAACGCTTTCGAACGCGGGAAAACATTCCGGCCGCAAAAACCGAAGCTGCGCCCCGGCCCGAAGCCCGCATAGTGCCGATGTGGGCCTCGCAAGGCTGGCTGCGCGTAGCGGCGGCCATTCTGTTGCTGCTGGGCGCCGTAGGCGTGTGGCGCTTCACCCGCTCCGGGGCTCCGGCCAACCTCCCGATGGTAGCCGTGGAGGCCGGCAGCGCGGTGCGCGTGGTAGGCTTGCCGGATGGGAGCAAGGTATGGCTGAACCGCCAATCCACCCTGCACTACGCAGCCGGTTTCAAGGCCGGGCCGCGGGAAGTACAGCTGACGGGAGAAGCTTTCTTCGATGTTACGAAAAACCCGCAGCGGCCCTTCACCGTGCTGAGTTCAACCTCTCGCACCCAGGTGTTGGGCACTTCGTTTAACGTGCGGGCCTATCCGGGGGAGGACTCCGTGGAGGTTTCCGTTGTAACGGGTAAGGTGGCCTTCGGGCCCCGGGCTGCGCCTGCCGATACCGTACTGCTGCTGCCCGGCCGGCGGGGCGTAGTTCAGGGTAAACAGCCCCAGCGGGCCCGCCGCACGCTTACCGCCGACTCCAACTTCCGGGCCTGGCAGCAGCAGGAACTGAGCTTCGACAATGCACCGGTAGCGCACGTCTTGCGCACCCTCGAAACCACTTTCCACACGCGGGTAACGGTGTCCGATTCTACGCTGCTTGCCTGCCGCTTCAAAGGCTCATTTCCGGCGCCTACGCCCATCCAGGTACTGCGGGTGCTGAGCCTGGCCCTAAGTGCTGAACTCTCCACCAAGCCCGACGGTAGCTACGTGCTCCGTGGGGCCGGCTGCTCCGCGGCGGGGGCTCCGCGTCCGTAAACAAGGCCTGCATCTTTACTTTCCGGCTCTATACCGGCGCTCCGTACTTTTGCTGGGCTATCCGGTTTGTATGCGGCATCTGTTCCTGTTTCTGCTTTGTTGGCTGCCTCTGCTGACCTGGGCCCAGATGCCCCCGGTGCTCCAGCGGCCGGTGCCTGTTACGGCCGACAATCAGCCCTTAAGCGTGGTGTTGCGCGAGTTGAGCCGGCAGGCGCACGTATCGTTCAGCTATAGCAGTACCGTCGTGCCGCTGCAAACGCGCGTCACGATTCCGCCGGGCCCGCCGCGGCCCCTTTACTATACCCTCGATGCCTTTTGCCGGCCGTTGCGACTCTCCTACGCCGTGGTGGAAGGCCAGATAGTGCTCTGGCGCACCAACGACCGGCCCCCGGCGGGACTTTTGGCGGGGGCGGGCATTTATCCCAAGCCTCTTGGGCCACCGGCTCCACCCCGGCAGGCGGTACCGCTGCGCCCCCTGCCTACCCGCCGGGTAGGAGTGCGGGTAAAAAAGCCCCCTTTGGCTCGGCAGCTGGCCACTACGACCAGCGCCACAGCATCCGTGGCAGCTACTCCGGTGCCTGACTTGTCGGCTCCCACGCTTTCTGCTGCCGATACCATCAACATGGCCGCCGATACGGCCGCGTATTTCAACCTGGGCAATATCATGGCCAAGGCGCAGCAAACTTTAGCAGCTATGAAGCGCCAGGCTCAGATTAAAGGCCGGCAGCTGAAAACCACTGCCCAGCGGGTTGCCGCCGTGCCGCCCCTGGACTTTAGCGCCGACTCGGCCCGCTGGCGCCAGCGGGGGGCGCGGGCCTCACGCTTTATCGACAGCCTTACCGTGAGCATTATGCGGGCAAAAGCAGGGTTGCACGCGCGCGACACAGCCCAGGCCAAAGCGCCAGTAATGTCCCCGCGCTCTGATAACTCATTATATGACGAGCACACCTGGCAGATAACCCTGGTTCCACCCCTGGGAACCAACGGGCTCCGGACCGGCCGGGCCGTTAACCGCTATTCCGTGAACGTGCTGGTAGGCTACGCCGCCGGGCTACGTGGGCTGGAAATGGGGTCAGTACTCAACCTCGACCGCGACACCGTGCGCGGCGGTCAGCTGGCGGGGGTAGGCAATCTGGCCGGGCGTCACCTGCGCGGGCTGCAGGCGGCTGGGGCACTCAACGTAGTAGGTGGCGGGGGCCGGGGTGTGCAGCTGGCCGGGGTGCTGAACGTAGCGGCGCGGCCCTTGGCCGGCTGGCAGGCGGCTGGGGTACTCAACTATGCCGGCCCGCCCCGGCCCGATGCGGCGGAGACTACTGGTCGTTTGGTACAAACGGCGGGCGTACTCAACGTGTCTTTGGCTGAGGTGAGAGGACTACAAGCCGCGGGCATACTCAATATGGCCCGCCGGGTGCGTGGGGTGCAACTCGGCCTGCTCAATGTAGCAGACACGGTAACCGGCGTCAGCATCGGTCTGCTCAACTTTGTGCGCCACGGCTACCACCGCTTGGATGTACTGTATAGTGAAACCTGGCCGATGCTGGCCACGCTCAAGCTGGGCGGCAGCGCGCTGTTCTACACGCAGTTCGTGGGAGCAGCGCAGCCATTTGATGGCCAGCTGCGCTGGGGGCTGGGGTATGGATTAGGCACCGAGTTGGCCGCCCGGCGGCGGTTTAGCGTGAGCCTCGATGCGCTGGCCCTGCACGTAAACGAGGAGCCCAGCGGCTGGACGAAAAAGCTGAACCTGCAAAGCCAGCTCCGGCTGCTGGTGGGCTGGGCCTTGTGGAAGGGAGGACGGGTACGCCTGGTAGCCGGGCCGCAAGTAAACGTGCTGGTGTCGCAGCGCTATGACGCCGACCGCCAGGCGGTGTATTCGCAGGTAGGGCAGGGCCAACATCTGCTAACCGAAACCCTGAGTGGCAATACCCTGGTGCGCGTCTGGGCCGGGTACAGCGCCGGGGTGCGTTTCTGATTTCTGCCTCGCCGGAAAACTGCCCGCAACCAGGCCAGCCTAACCGCAGATGGTCTGTACTCGTCAGCTTCGGCCGCCACTACTTTCCGGCCTTGGTGGCATCCTGACCACCCCGGACAAAACCCTCATAAGCATTGGCCTACCAAACGGAGTTGTTTGCCTCCATAAATCCGGTCGTTGACTGCCTATTCCCGGTCGCGCGTGCAAGTGGTAGCTTCCTTTGGGCTGTTCTATTTTCGCTAGCCCATGCTACAAGCGCTACTTACTACGGCAGTTTGCCGGTTGAAATTTCAGTTAATTGCCTGCCTGCTGCTTTGTCTGGGACTGGGCGTGCTGCCCGGCCGGGCACAAACGCCCGCCGGCAACGTAGGCATCGGTACTACCACTCCCACGCAAAAGCTGGATGTAGATGGCAACCTGCGCATCCGGGGTCTTTCCGGAACTGGCATACGCCTGCCCCAAGTGCAGCCCGATGGTACCATCAGCATCGGAACCCCGCTTTTCTCTTCCGCCCCAGGTGGGACAGTGCAGCCGCAGGACGCCATACGCATTGCGCCGGATGGAGAAGAACGCACTTATGATGTGGTGCTGTACAACAACCGGCTTTATGCTGCCACCGACAATGGGCTGCGCATCTACGACGTGAGTACGCCCACCGCTCCGGTGCTTCTCGGCCAGCAGGCCAGCGGAGCCAACGCCCTAGCGGTAAGCACCAACGCCGGCCGTACCCTGCTATACTCGGCCGACTATGGTAACCTGTTGCAGGTGTTCGATGTCACCAATCCGGCCGCTGTCTCCTTGCTTAGCCAGCAAGCGACGGGCTCGTCCCCCCCCACCAGCTCGTATCCTATTGATATAGCCGTGAGCGGTACGACGGTGTACGTCGTCAATGCCGATGGCAATACCCTGGAAATATTTGATGTGAGCAACCCCCTGGTGGCGCCGGTGCGCCGCAGCACCACACTACTGGCCCCCTACACCAACAACCTGAACGGCATACGGATAGTAGTAGCAGGCACTACGGCATACATCATTGACGCTGAAAACGCCACGCTGTATGTGTACAACGTGAGCAGCCCTGGTGCGCTCGTGCGCCTGAATGGGGCCGGGGGCACGGTGCTGAGTTCCTCCCCGTACGGGCTGGCGTTGAGCGGCTCCAGGCTATATATTGCTACGAACGACGGGAAGCTGCACGTGTACGACGTGACTACCCCCGCCACCCCGGCGCTGCTGGGTAGTGCAACTGGTGGATCTTCGCCCATAGATTTAGCCGTGGTGGGCACCAAAGCCGTGCTGCTCAACTATGATGCTACCAACGTACAGGTGTTTGATGTGAGCAATCCGGCCTCCCCCCGGCTGGAAAGCACTGGTCCGGCTCTTCCGGCCGCGGCGGCGGCTACCGCGCCCAGCTATGCCTATCCGTACTCCCTGGCTACGGATGGCAACACGGCGTACATCGGGGTTGATTTTTCCAGCCTGATTGGCGTCGTGACGTTAGGCGGGACGCCCCGCGTGGTAGCCGTCGGGCCCGATGGCTCGCTGGGTTCAGTACCGGCGCCGGCCGCGCCCACGCTGAGTTTGAGCGGCCAGACGCTAAGCATCAGCGGAGGCAACAGCGTGACGCTGCCTTCTACCGCCACGCCCGGCGACAACATGGGCAACCACACGGCCACGGAAAACCTGAAACTGAACGACAAGTGGCTCAGCAACGACGGCGGCAGCGAAGGCCTGCGCGTAGATAACGCTGGTAACGTGGGCATAGGCAGTGCGCCAATCACCTCACGTCTGCGCGTACTCAACAGTGGCTCTTATGACGTGGCAACGTTTGAAAGCGGCAACGCCGGCCCCCACCTGCAGCTCACCAAGACCGGGGCCGGCGCGGCTACTATCGACTACATCGGAACTGACTTTGGCGATAGTAACCGCAGAGGAGCCCTAGAGCTGCGCGGGGTGAAATCGGTGACGGTGAGCGGGGACGGCAACCCGGATGCTCCCGACCTGGTGGTGACGGAAGCCGGCAACGTAGGCATCGGTACGGGCAGTGCGGCCGCCACTTCCCTCGACGTAAACGGAGCCCTCACTTTACGGCCCAACGCCACCGTTATCAACCTGACAATCGACAACCAGGCTGTGCCGGTGGGCAACCGCTCGTTTCTGCAGGTTGCTTCCAACTCCGCTATGGGCACCGACCGCACCGTGGTGCTGGGGGCCGGCTCTCAGGCCGGGCAGGTGCTGTACCTGATGAACATGACAAACAGCTGCGAACTGATTGACTTTGAAGGAGTCGTAAACCTGAGCCAGACGCGCCTGCTCACGGCCGGCGACGTGTTGCAGCTCATCTGGAGCGGTACCAAATGGTTTGAGGTATCGTACAGCAACAACTAGCCGCCCTGGCGCTTCTCCTAGAACAAGCGCCTGTAGCCATTCGATCAGCCACGTTAAGCCTACCCGCGGGGCTTATCGGGGGCGGGGGCGCGTTTGGTGGGCAGCAGCCGGCTTTTCAGGGAAGATGATACGGTGGGCTGGGTTTGCTTTACTAGCCAGTCGTTCATCAGTTGCAGGGCTTTGGGCGAGAAGATGGGCTGCTGCTGGCCGCTCACCATAGCCCATTCGGCTATGGGGGGCTGAAACCAGTGATTCACATTGGCGAGCTTCTCGGTTTTCACCTCCGGGCTGTTGCGCAGGCCTTTGCTGAGAATCGACAGGTTTTTGCCTGAGGCTACCTGCAGGTCGTCGGTGCCGTTGAGGGCCAGTACGGGGCATTTCACCTCGCCCAGCCGGGCCGCCGGGTCAAAGTCCAGGTAAAACCGGTGCCAGGTGGAAGTCAGCTGGTCGGCGCGGGCCGATACCATGGTATGGTCGATGTCGGAGTTGTTCTGGCGCAGCATCACACCTACTTTGGCGCGGGCCAGAGCGTTGTTGGGCGTCTGGCGGATGGTTTCCACCATGCGGTCTTCCAGGTCCAGCGCCGCCTTCACCTGGGCCGTGTTGGCGCCAATGAGCCGCATAATTTCCACCTGCTGCTGGCGCAGCACTTCCCGGCCGGGCTGCCCGTAGCCCGCCAGCGAAATCAGAAAATCGGGGCCTTTAGGCTGGGCGGCGGCCAGCAGCGCAATGTTGGCCCCTTCGCCGTGCCCGATCAGGCCTACCTGGGTTTTCTTCACGCGGTAGTGCGCCCGCAGGTAGCCCAGGGCGGACTGCGCGTCGCTCACCAGGTCGGCGGTAGTGGCTGCCAGGTATTTGCCGTTGGATTGGCCCACGCCCCGGTCATCGTAGCGAAGTACGGCAAAACCGCGGCGGGTGAGGTAGTCGGCCAGGATGGCGAACATGCGGTACTGCTCCTGGGACGCGTCGCGGTCCTGGGCGCCCATATCCGATACCAGCGCCACGGCCGGAAACGGCCCGGTACCGCTGGGCATAGTAAGTGTGGCCCCCAGCCGCAGCTTGGCTACTTTATTGGGCACAATAACTTCTTCCTTTTTATAAGGTGGGGCGGCCTTGAAAGCGGCGTTGACGGCCGAGGTGGCCGTGCGCGTCAGTATCAACTCACTTTTGAGGCCGGGCTGCTCCCAGGTGCCGGCCATGAGCTTGCCGTCTTCGCTGAGCTTGCCCACAAAGCGACTGCCGGCCTGGTCGATGCGCAGTTGCACGTCCCGGCCTTTCACCTGGGCCTCCACCGGCATGCGGCTTACCTTCTGCTTGGGTACATCAAGCGCGGCGTAGTAGCCGCCGGTGCTCAGCGGTACGATGGTAATGATCAGCTCCATCTCACCGCCGGGCACTTTGAGCTGCCCCGTCCACTGGCCGTTTAGTACGGGAGGAGTAGCGCCTGCCATCCCTTGCGAGGGAGCCCACCATGCTAGGATAAGTAATAAGAGTGCGAGTATAGCTCTCGGCATAAAGTGAAAATTAAGGGCGAAAATCTGCAAGTATTATTGAAAAACCGGACTGAAATTATCAAACCCTGCGCAGACTTGCCAATGGAATATCCGATGGCAGTTTGTATTAGCGGAAAACCACTAAAAGGGCCCAGCATAATCCTGTGAACGGATGCTTTTAGCGTGAGACGCAGCCTTTGGCTCTGCTGATCGTCTTGTTATATAGAAAATACGAAATTGTGCATTGTATGTATCAAGTTCTGCGAGTTGTAATTGTTGGTATATTGCTACTTGCCAGCGTCCGAACCAGCACTGCTCAGGCCCGTATCTTTGCTCCTGATACGCTCTCGGATGGGGGTGTATTTGGGCTGGCTCTGTCGGCCGATGGGCAGGAAGCTTACTTCACCGATTTCGATAAAACCCGAACCTCATTGCGGCTGATGCAGTCGAAGCGGGTACGGGGGCGGTGGCAGCCGCCCACGCAGGTGCCCTTTGCCAGTACCTACCGGGATATTGACCCGATATTTTCCCCGGATGGCAAGCGGCTGTACTTTAACTCGACGCGGCCAGTTGAAGCCGGCGGCAGGGAGCGTCCAAATTTTGATGTGTGGGTGGTGGAGCGCACGCCGGCCGGCGGCTGGTCGGAGCCAGCGCGGGTGCCCGTCGTCTCGCAGGATTCCACCTCCGAGTCGTACGCGTCAGTGGCGCGCAACGGGGCCATGTACTTTACTTCTACCCGCAAAGTGGGCGCCGGCAAGTCGGATATTTACCGGTCGGCCTGGAAAAATGGCGCGTACCAGCCCGCGGAGCTCTGGCCGCTAAATATGCCTGGCCTGGACGGCAATCCTTATATATCCGCTAATGACCGGGTACTTTGGTTTTTATCGGACCGGGCCGGCGGGTTCGGGGCTGCCGACCTCTACGTGAGCTACCGCCGGGGGAATACCTGGAGTACGCCGCACAACCTGGGGCCCGCCGTCAACACCGCGGACGCCGAATTCTGCCCGGTGCTGTCGGCCGATGGCCGGATGCTTTATTTCTCACGAACGGTTCGGGAAGGAGACAAAATTCAGCGAGAAGACTTATACGCCATTCCTGTAGCCGAGCTTGGGCTGCCCCGTGAGGTTCTGCGGCGCCTCAAGCCCTAAGCCTTGCTACCAGCCGCTGAGCGCAAACCAGCGTCAGGTGCTATTTTGCGCCATGTTATTTTTCAAGAGCTTCCCAAACGCCGTGCGGCTGAGCGCCGTGCTTGCTTTACTGCTGTTCAGAAGCCCTGATACCTCGGGCCAGACTGCCGCCGCGTCATCCACCAACCCCGCGCAGTGGGCCGCCGAAATGCGCGCCTTTGCCCGCCAGGACAGCCTCGCGCCACCACCCAAGCGGCCCATCCTATTCTACGGCAGCTCCTCGTTGCGCAAGTGGACGACGCTTCAACAGGATTTTCCGGGCCTGCCGGTACTCAACCGGGGCTTCGGCGGCTCCCGCTTCCCCGATGCGCTGTACTTTTTCGATCCGGTAGTGCTGGGCTACGAGCCCCGGCAAGTGGTGATATACGAGGGCGACAATGACATTGGGGCCGGTGCCAGCGCGCAGGAAGTGTATGCCTCTTTCCTGGAGTTTGAGCGGCGCATGCGCCAGCACAAGCCCCTGCGCCGGGTGCCGCTGGTGTTTCTGGCCATCAAGCCCAGCCCGCTGCGCTGGGCGCTCTACCCCAAGGTGCAGGAAGCCAACCGGCTTATTCGCACCTACATTGAGGCGCACCCGCAGTACCTGCGCTTTGTAGACACGGTTACGCCCCTGCTGGGCCCTGGCGGCAAACCCCGCCCCGAACTCTACGAATCCGACAGCCTGCACCTGAACTCCGCCGGTTACAAGGTGTGGACGCAAATACTGGCACCTTATCTGCGCCGGTAAGCGGAAAAAGCAAAACGGGCCGGCAGAACGTGTCTGCCGGCCCGTTTCAGGCAGGAAGCTGCGTCGGGGTTACTTGCTCAGCAGGAAGCCGATGGTGAAGTTGGCATCCCAGTCGAATACGAACTGCTGGCAGCCGGTGGCTTCCTGCACGGCGCGGTAGATGTTCTGGCCGGCTTTCGACTTGGCGTTGTCGAGCTTGTACGCGTCAGCGGCGTTGAGCACGGTGTACCGCTCATCACCCTTACGCACCTGCTTGGCCAGCTCAAAAGGAATACCGCCGATGATAAAGCAGGTCTGACGCAGTCCGGCGGGCACTTGGCTGGCTTTGGCCTTCACGTCGGTGGCCACGGTGGCGTCGTCGGTGCCGTTCTGGAAGTACTTGGCGCCGTAGGTTTCCAGGGCTTTGGGCGCGCCGCCTTCCAGCCACGAAATCTTGGTGTTGCCCGAGCCGATGTCGACCACGAAGGCCTTATCGGCGTAGCTGGGCGGCAGTACGGAGCGCAAAGCCAGGGCACCTTCCCGCTCGGGCGTCACGGTGTTCACCACGTAGCTCAGGGACTTCAGCGCCTTGATGATTTTCTGGGTGCCTTCCGCCTTCAGGGCCCCCGAGCTCACCACAAACTGAATGTCGCGGCCGGGTACGCCAAAGTCCAGCATCTTGGCAATGTAGGCCTTCAGGCCCGTGCGGACGTCATCATCGGAGGCCATGTTTTCGATGGCGAGGCTGGTGCCGAACTCGGCCTTTTCCAGCTTCCAGTTTTTCTGCTCATCGATGCGCACGATAAAGGAGTTGAAGCCGCTGGCACCCAGCTCCACCACGCCTTTCAGCTTGCCGTTGACGGGCGCCGGCGCCGAGTAGGAAAAAGCCGTGGGCGTGGCGGTGCCCGAGGTGGCGTTTGTGGTACTGGCAGCACCACCGTCGTACGTGTCGGAGGCAGTACTGCTGCTGCCCGCAGTGGTAGCTTCCGTGGGGGCGGTGGCGGTGCCCTGGCCCAGCTTATCACCGAAGAAATGGCGGAAGCCGAAGTAGGCGGCGGCCAGCACGATGAGCGTAATGATCAGCCGGCCGGCGAGGGTTAATCGTTGCATATGAGAAAGAAGGGAAAGAGTGGCGGGAGAAAGAACAGGGTTGGTTATTCCAGCAGGTTGCGGTAGCCGGCGTCTTTGGCCGGGTAGGTTTCGCCGGGGCGCAGGGCAGGTGCGGCCGCGTCGGGGCGGGCGTCGAGCGTGACGAGCTTGAACTCGCCTTTATTGTAGGCTGCCAGCATGGCCTCGCCCTTGTCGGACAAGATGCCGTTTTGCACGTCCACGGAATTGATAAAATCCATCGACATATCCATGGCGCGCTTCATTTCGCCCAACTTCTGGCTCATGTCATCCTGGATGTATTCCATCGACTGGTCGAAGTAGAATTTCTTGTCCGGGTCGCCTTTGAAGATGCTCACGGCCGTGCGCAGGGCGTTGGAGCTTTCTTTCACAATCTTATACTCCACCTCCTTCAGGCGCACCTTGATTTCGGTTTCCTTGATGATGTAGTCGGCGCTCTGGTTTACTTTTTCCATGAAGGCCAGCACCATCTGGATGTTGCGCTGCAGGGGCAGCAGCTTCTGGTTCATGTCCTGCAGGCCGGCGCCTTCAATGGTAGCCAGCGAGGCAGTTTCCTTCATGCCGGGCCGGTCGAGCATGGAGCTGGCTTTGTTTGCCTCGGCAAATTTCTGCTTGATTTCGACGTTGTTTTCGTTGATTTTCTTGTTCAGCTTCACCAGCTGCCCGGCCAGGGTATCTATCTGGCCCTGCATTTTCTGGCGCTTCTGCTTTAGGTCGTCGATGTAGATTTTGAGGATGGCAATGGGGTCGAGCTGAATGACGAGCCCGGCAATCTTGCGCATCAGTGTTTTGAACAGAAAGAACGTGGCCGTGCGCACGTCGCGGCTGGTAACCAGGAACACCACCACGCCCAGCGCGCCCAACAAAAAAGCCAGGTGCAGAGTGTTGGTAGCCACCTTAATCAGAAACTCCAGGATCTGATTGTAGTAATACAGGCCCGTGCCCACCAGGCCGGCCAGCACCACCAGCCCCAGAATGCCCTCGGGCCGCGACCAGAACGAGCGTTTTTCCACGTCCGTGCTGCCGCCTATTTGCGAAAAGTCAGGAGTTGCCATGAAGAGGTGAAATTGTGAGTTTGTGAAATTGTGAAGTGGAGTTGAAATTGGAAATGGTAGGCTGCCAGAACGACAAACCCACAATTTCACAAACTCACAACTTCACCCTTGTCACCGCAGATGCTGGGTGATTTTGGCCAGGTCGTCGCGGATTTGCTGGGTGAATTGGCTGTAGGTGGCTTCGTAGTTCTGGCGGTTCTGCTGGAGCTTGCCGCTTTGCTCCGTGATTTCGCCACCAATGGCCGTCAGCCGCTCCGCGTTGGCGGCTATTCGCTGCTGAATTTCGGTGAGCTGCCGGGCCAGGGCTTCGTTTTCGCCCTGAAGCTTCTGCTGCTCGTTCTGCAGGCCGCCCACGCGCTCCGCAATGGCGGTTTCCACGCTCTTGCCGAAGGCCTCGCGGTCCTGGCTGAGCACGGTCAGGTACTGGTTGGCGGTGTTTGTCAGCTGGGCCACGTCGGTGGAGCCCCCCAGGGCCTTGAAGCTGGCCCAGGCCGCCTGAAACTGCTTGCTCTCGCTCAGCTCCAGCCCCGCCAGTCCGCGCAGAGCCTCCCGAAACTCGAAGTAGTCGGGGCCGGGCAGGTTGTTTTTGGCCAGCACGTTGGCGAAGTGCTCGGCAAAGCGGGCGTCGAGGGAGCCGGGTGGGAGGGGAGCCTGGGCCGGTGCAGCGCTGGTGGGCGCTTGCGGAGGGGCGGGCTGGCCGGGCGCGGCGGGCTCATCCTTGATGAAAAAGCCCAGGATTTTGCGGCCGAGGGAGTCGTCAGGTTCTGGCATGGGCATTCAGCACGAAAGGTGAATGCACAATGTTACAGGTTTGGCGGATTAGTTGGCGCGGCGGCACAAGGGAGAGAAATAGAAAGTGCTGCCGGAAAGTAACAGAAGCGGCGAAACTCTGTATGAATTACACTACCAATCCGTGGGCATGGTACGGGTTAGGGTATTCTTCAGCCATTGATAATCCGGCAACTGTGCCAGCTTCTGCAGCAACTCCGGTGGCAGACCGGCCAGCCCGACCAACGCCCCGGCAATCTGGCCGGCCATAGAAGCATTCGTATCAGTGTCGCCCCCGGTGGCCATAAGCTGCTGCATCAGGCAGGTTAGCCCCAGGTTCAGAACTTTGGTGGCGCAAAAAATAGCAAACGGAACAGAGTTGACAACGTGTCCATTGTTGCCCAGCCCGGCGGCCTCATCAATAGTAGCTTCGGGTGGGTAGAGGCTTAGTTCCTGCAGCCGGTCCTTCAGGTTGGTATCCGGCAGTTCGGGCAGAACAAGCGCCAGCAGATTGTTGCGGCCGGTCCAGGTTTGGTGCAAAGCGGCCTTGATAGCCAGATACACGGCCAGCGCGCCGGCGTAGGCGTCTTCGTTCTGGTGCGTAATGCGGCAGGCGTCGTAAATAGTTTGCCGGGTGGTGGTCGGGTAAAAGGCGAAGGGGGCTATGCGCATGGCGGCTCCGTTGCCTGCCGCGAAATGCCCCCGCCGGCCGGTTTGCGTCCAGTGCATACCCGCTTCCGTGTCGCGGATGGCCTGCAGCGTAGTGGCCCCCAGACCGGTGAGTTTGCCTTGCCGATAATACCTCACAAACTGCTGCCCCAACTGGCCCGGGTCGAAGGGGCCGGAAGCCAGCACTTCGCACGTTGCCAAGGTCAGCTGCGTGTCATCCGTCAGGGCCCAATGCCGGGTGCGGCCTGGCTGGCCGCCGAGGTAAAAGGTAGAAGCCGCAGGAAGTGCTTGCTCGTTTTCAAAGCTGCTGCCCCAGGCATCACCAATGGCCCCGGCCAGCAAACAGCCCTGATATTTCTCACGTAGCATATGTTGCAACTGCATCCTATTGGTCGAACGACAGGTAACGGAGCCAGATTCGGGGAATAGCCTCTCCGGCGTAAGAGGGTGTTTGGGAATTGGGTAGGGAGTAAATAAAAGCGAGTCAGTAAGTTGCCGGGGGAGTTCCTAGGCTCCTTCCGGCTTATGGTTGACGGCTATCAACCCCTTACTGACTCGCAATGGCAAGTTATCGAGTTGCTGCTGCCTGTGCAACGGCGCCGACGCCTGTGTTTGCGTCACGTCTTCGATGCGTTGCTTTACGTGTGTCGCACCGGCTGTCAGTGGCGGGCGCTACCCCCGCAGTTCCCACCCTGGACGGCGGTGTACTACTATTTCTACCGCTGGCAGCGTCTGGGCCTGTGGCAGCAACTCAACACGGTCGTCAACGCCCTGGACCGGGTGGCACACGGCCGCGAACCTACCCCGGCGCTGGCTTGCATCGACAGCCAAAGCGTCAAGCTGGCTCCGCGTATCTACGAACACCGCGGCCTGGACGCGCATAAACTCGTCAATGGCCGCAAACGTCAGCTACTGGTTGATTCGGGCGGGCGCATCTGGGCCGCGCACGTGCACGCGGCCCACCGCCATGACAGCACCAGCGCGCTGGCTTTGCTGCCCCACCGCCCCTGGTGGGCGCGGCGCCTTCAGCTGGTGCTCACCGATGCGGCCTACCGTGGGCGCTTCACCCGCCACCTGCTGAGCTTGGGGGTGGCTCAGCAAATCAGCAGCCGCCCGCCCACGCAGCGCGGTTTCGTGCCGCTGGCCCGGCGTTGGGTCGTGGAGCGTACCTTCGCCTGGCTGGCCTGTTTTCGCCGCGTAGTCGTTGATTACGAATTCACCCCTGCTAGCCACGCCGCCTGGCTCTTGCTGGCCAACATCACCATGGCCCTTAATCGAGCCTGAATTCCCAAACACCCTCTTATAGTTCAGAGTATTAGCCTCAACAGCAAACGTGGAGGCAATAAAGCAATTGGGCTATTCTGGTGCGAGGCATAGCCTCGCTCGGATTAATTTTTATTCACGTGCTTTATAATAGCTGGCAAATTTTCAATTGGCGAAAACCAGCCATTAAGTTCATTGAATCTTAAGCCATATACGCCTTGTGAGACAAGCGCCAAAAGATAGTCAATGGCTTTTTGCGTATCCGTGGATATCACCAGAACGTTGCCGCTTTCATCCACAAACCCACCGTTTGGGATTGTTCTTGCGTACTCCTGCGCCCTTTGCCTGTCCGTAAACAGGAACGCCCAGGGCTTACCATCCATCACGCCCACAAACGGCTTCCGGTCTTCGATATTCTCCGTTTGCCGTGTAATAAAATGCCATTGCGGCAAGTCGAGTACTGCTTTCCATAAGGCGGAAAGGTCTTCAGTTCTTCCAGAGCTCTTGGCTTTTGCTAACAGAAGGTCGATTTCGTTGTGGGCAGATGAGTCCATGTGTCCTTGTTAGATTTCCGATGAGAAGCCTATTGGGGTTGGAATACTATGTATAGGGTATTTGGTTGTCTGCAGTTGCGTTGTGATTCTGTGGTAGATGTTCGTAATCTGGCGCGAGTTTAGCGCAGCGTAACTTGTGCAGGCCATACCGGGAGGCTGTGCCTCCCAGCCCCGAACGACAAACGCGCCGCTCTAGACGGCGCGGCGTTGGTTTGCCGCATTGCGGCAGTGGAGGCGCAGCCTCCGCGTCGTGGGCTGGTCACGAGTTACGCTGCGCTAAACTCGCGCCAGAGGAGGATGTTATTGTTTTTCTTTCCACCTTTCAATATACCAGGCTTCAAAGTAGCTTTCGTGATGCTTAATGCTGTGTCTATATGGCTTTTTTGAGTATAGCTTTTCAAGAGACGAGGGAATTAAGGCGTAATCGAACTGCCAAAGCTTCTCAGGGACGTTACATCTCACCCCATCAAAATCTCCTCCATCTTGCGCTTCATCAGTAAAATAAACTCCTGTCTGTTTAAACTCTTTATGCATTTCAAAAACTAATGCTCTTACCAGATCATAAGCATAGGCATGAAGCTTTCCGTTTTTATAGCTTCGTATTTCATTAGCTTCAATTAAAAATTCACAACCAATCCAATTTTCATTAAAAGTATCATCAATTGCTGGAGTATAAATTGTGAAAAGCGGTCGGATCTTTATGCTAGAGAGGTTAGAGGTGAAATAACCAAGTTCTGCGACTGAAGAATAAATAAATCTATTATCTTCAACCTCCCATTTAACGCTATCAAAATCTGTTTTTATTTCAGTATTCCAGAGACCAATGTTCTTTAAAACATTGGCAAAACGATTAAGTGTGGGCTCGAAATTAGAGTTGTTAATTTTTTCATAAGTCTGGATATTACTTAACTCTGGCATTGTCGTGTTGTTAGGTAAGCCTTACCGTAAGCTTTGGATTTTCCTCTAATGCTTGGTTCGCAAGATAATATAGATAAGCATACTAGCGGGCCTAAGAGGGTGTTTGGGAATTCAGGCTCGATTAAGGGCCATGGTGATGTTGGCCAGCAAGAGCCAGGCGGCGTGGCTAGCAGGGGTGAATTCGTAATCAACGACTACGCGGCGAAAACAGGCCAGCCAGGCGAAGGTACGCTCCACGACCCAACGCCGGGCCAGCGGCACGAAACCGCGCTGCGTGGGCGGGCGGCTGCTGATTTGCTGAGCCACCCCCAAGCTCAGCAGGTGGCGGGTGAAGCGCCCACGGTAGGCCGCATCGGTGAGCACCAGCTGAAGGCGCCGCGCCCACCAGGGGCGGTGGGGCAGCAAAGCCAGCGCGCTGGTGCTGTCATGGCGGTGGGCCGCGTGCACGTGCGCGGCCCAGATGCGCCCGCCCGAATCAACCAGTAGCTGACGTTTGCGGCCATTGACGAGTTTATGCGCGTCCAGGCCGCGGTGTTCGTAGATACGCGGAGCCAGCTTGACGCTTTGGCTGTCGATGCAAGCCAGCGCCGGGGTAGGTTCGCGGCCGTGTGCCACCCGGTCCAGGGCGTTGACGACCGTGTTGAGTTGCTGCCACAGGCCCAGACGCTGCCAGCGGTAGAAATAGTAGTACACCGCCGTCCAGGGTGGGAACTGCGGGGGTAGCGCCCGCCACTGACAGCCGGTGCGACACACGTAAAGCAACGCATCGAAGACGTGACGCAAACACAGGCGTCGGCGCCGTTGCACAGGCAGCAGCAACTCGATAACTTGCCATTGCGAGTCAGTAAGGGGTTGATAGCCGTCAACCATAAGCCGGAAGGAGCCTAGGAACTCCCCCGGCAACTTACTGACTCGCTTTTATTTACTCCCTACCCAATTCCCAAACACCCTCTAAGGTTGCTATTTGACATTTTTATGACCTCAGCGGAAAGCAACCAACCCAGCTGCCCCCGCCGTACCTTCGCCGGACGTAAACCGCGCCTCGGGAAGCTACAGGAAACCAAACCCTGGGTGGCGGCTGTTTACCGACCTATGGCCTCTACTTCCGATCTGCACGCAACGGCTCCCGCGGCCGACCCCATCGACCACCTCGACCCGCGCGAGTTTATCCTCATCAAAAACGCCCGGGTGCACAACCTCAAGAACCTGAGCGTGGCCCTGCCGCGCAACAAGTTCATCGTTGTCACGGGCCTGTCGGGTTCGGGCAAGTCTTCGTTGGCCTTTGATACGCTCTACGCCGAGGGCCAACGCATGTACGTGGAAAGCCTCAGTTCCTACGCCCGCCAGTTTCTGGGCCGCATGGACAAGCCCGACGTGGACTACATCCGGGGCATCTCGCCGGCCATTGCCATCGAGCAGAAGGTCAGCATCAAGAACAACCGCTCCACCGTGGGCACCAGCACCGAAATCTACGACTACCTCAAGCTGCTGTTTGCGCGGGTAGGCCGCACCTATTCGCCCGTGAGCGGGGAGCAGGTGAAAAAGGACAATGTAGCCGACGTGGTGGACCACCTCATGCGCCTGCCCGAAGGCACCCGCGTGATGCTCTTGTCCCCGCTGCTGCCCTCCGAAGATGGCCGCCCCATGAGCAAGGAGCTGGATCTACTCCTTCAGAAAGGCTACAGCCGCGTGGTGGTGAACGGTGAAACTGCCTTTATTGAGGAGTTGATTGCTGAGGGCCAGCCCGAAGTGAAGGGGGACGTCTTCATTATGATTGACCGCACTGCCATCATCCCCGGCGACGAAGACCTGATGTTCCGCCTCGCCGACTCGGTGCAGACCGCCTTTTTCGAGGGCCATGGCACCTGCATCGTGAAGATGGACGAAGAAACCCGCACTTTCTCCGACCGGTTTGAGCTGGATGGATTGGTGTTTGAGGAGCCGAGCGTCAACTTCTTCTCCTTCAATAACCCCTACGGAGCCTGCCAGACCTGCGAGGGGTTTGGCTCGGTGCTGGGCATTGACGAAGACCTGGTAATTCCGGACAAAAGCATGACGGTGTACGAGGGCGCCATTGCCCCCTGGCGCACCGACAAGCAGAGCGAGTGGCTCAAGCCCCTGCTCAAAAACGGCATCCGCTTCGACTTCCCCATTCACCGGCCCTACAATGAGCTGAGTGAAGCCGAGCGCACCCTGCTCTGGAAAGGCAACAAGTACTTCGAAGGCCTCGACTCCTACTTCAAGTGGGTGTCGACGCAGACGCACAAAATCCAGTACCGCGTGCTGCAAAGTCGCTACCGGGGCCGCACCACCTGCCCCGACTGCCGCGGCACGCGCCTGCGCAAGGACGCCCAGTACGTGAAAATCCAGGACCACAGCATCACGGACCTGGTGCTGCTGCCGGTGAGCCGGGCGCTGGAGTTTTTCCAGACCCTGGACCTGCCCACTCACGAAGCCAAAGTAGCCGAGCGCCTCGTTACGGAAGTCACCAACCGCCTGGAGTACCTGAACCGAGTGGGTTTGGGCTACCTCACGCTCAACCGCCTCAGCAGCACGCTCTCGGGCGGGGAAAGTCAACGGATTTCGCTGGCTACCTCGCTCGGTTCGGCGCTGGTGGGCTCCATGTACATTCTCGATGAGCCCTCGATTGGTCTTCACCCCAAGGACGCCGAGCAGCTGATTGGTGTGCTGCGCTCCTTGCAGCAGCTCGGCAACACCGTCATTGTGGTGGAGCACGAGGACAAGATGATGGAGCAGGCCGACCAGATTATCGACATAGGGCCCGAGGCGGGCAGCGGAGGCGGCATTTTGCAGTTCCAGGGCACCTACGCCGAGGTGCTGACTTCCGACACCTACACCGGCCAGTACCTGAGCGGCCGCATGCAGGTAGCCGTGCCCAAAACGCGCCGCCCCTGGCGCAATGCCCTGGAGCTGACCGGCGCCCGCGAAAACAACCTCAAAAACGTGTCCGTCAAGTTCCCACTGAACGTGATGACGGTGGTAACGGGCGTGTCGGGCTCGGGCAAATCCACGCTGATCCGGCGGATTCTGGCCCCGGCCCTGCTCAAGCAGCTCGGTGGCGGAGCCGGGGAAGCTACCGGCAAGTTTGACCGCCTCACGGGTGTGAACGGGCAGGTGACCCACGTGGAGTTCGTGGACCAAAACCCCATCGGCAAGAGCAGCCGCTCCAACCCTGTCACCTACGTGAAGGCCTACGACGCCATTCGCAGCCTGTTTGCCGACCAGCAGCTGGCCAAAGCGCGCGGCTTCAAACCTTCGCACTTTAGCTTCAACATTGATGGCGGCCGCTGCGAGGTGTGCCAGGGCGAAGGCCAGGTGAAGATTGAAATGCAGTTCATGGCCGACATCTACCTGACCTGCGAAGCCTGCGAGGGCCGCAAGTTCAAGCAGGATGTGCTGGACGTGCAGTACAAGGAGAAAAGCATCAATGAGGTGCTGGAAATGACCATCGAAGACAGCATCGAGTTCTTCCGGGACCAGCCCAAAATCGTGGAACGCCTCAAGCCGCTCGATGACGTAGGCCTGGGCTACATCCGGCTGGGGCAGTCGGCCAACACGCTGTCCGGCGGCGAAGCCCAGCGCGTAAAGCTGGCCTCGTTCCTGACCAAGGGCAACACCCTGCAGAACGATAAAATCCTGTTCATCTTCGACGAGCCCAGCACCGGCCTGCACTTCCACGACATCAACAAGCTGATGACGGCCCTGAACGCGCTGGTAGAGCAGGGCAACTCCGTGCTCATCATCGAGCACAACATGGAAATCATCAAGTGCGCCGACTGGATTATCGACCTCGGCCCCGAGGGCGGCATCAACGGCGGCCACCTGCTCTTTGAAGGCACGCCCGAAGAAATGGTGAAGCTCAAAGACACAAACCACACCGCCCGCTTCCTGGTAGATAAGCTGTAATCAGACATCAACAGCAACCGAAACTGTCATTCCGAGCGGAGCGAGGAATCTGGGTTACAGGCCAACCTAGATTCCTCGCTTCGCTCGGAATGACGGTTTCAGGAGCATATTCGCCTTATGGACGTTACTTCTTCTTCCGCCGCTCTGCCTGGAAACCGTGTGTGGCGCTGGCTGGCCCTGGCCGCAGTGCTGGGCAATATTCTGTGCAACTACGTGGCGCAGCGCTACCCGTTCAATGGGCAAACCAACTCGGTGGTGTCCGGGCAGTATCCCACGCTGCTCACGCCGGCCGGCTACGCGTTCAGCATCTGGGGACTGATTTTTCTGGGCATCCTGGGCTACACCATCTGGCAGCTGCTGCCTGCCCAGCGTCAGAATCCGCTGCCCGACGCCGTAGCCGAGCCCTTCATCCTGGCCAACGTAGCCACAGCGGGCTGGCTGGTAGTCTTTGCCTATGAGCAGCTGGGACTGAGCGTGCTGGTTATACTCCTGATTCTGGCGTCGTTGGCCGTGGCGTATGGCCGGGCGCGGCGGCTGATTCGTAGCGGGCAGGCCGGCTGGGGCAGCAGCGTGCCGCTGGGGTTGTACTTCGGCTGGGTTACGGTGGCCACGGTGGTCAATGCTACGCTGTGGCTGAGTACGGTTTGGCAACCCTCTGCCGGCATGGCCTCCACCGCGGCTATGCTGCTGCTGAACGTGGTGCTGGTGCTGGGCGTGGTCGTTACGCACCAGTTTCGGGAGCTGGCGTATCCGCTCACGCTGGCCTGGGGCCTGGTAGGCATTGGGCTGGCCCGGAGCGGCAATGCGCCGGGGCTGGCGGGCGTGGCTCTGAGCGCGGCCCTTACGCTGGTGGTAGCGGCTGCCTGGCTGGTGTGGCAGAAACGCCGGTAGGGCAGGCTAGGGCATTCCACGGCGTAGCGCTTACCTTGCGGCCGCAATCAATTCACCTTCTGATCAAACTCTCCCTTCGCTATGCGTAAGAACATTGTGGCCGGCAACTGGAAAATGAACACCACGTTGCAGGACGGCCAGGCCCTGATTTCTGAAATTGTGAACATGGTGCAGGACGAAACCACCGGCTCCTCGGTCGAGGTGGTGGTGTGCCCGCCATTTCCGTTTCTGTCAGCCATTGGCCGCCAGCTGCCCGAGGGTAGCCGCCTGCACCTGGGTGCGCAGAACTGCCACCAGAAGGAAACCGGCGCGTTTACCGGCGAGGTATCGGCCAAAATGCTGCAATCGGTAGGGGTGGAGTACGTGATTCTGGGCCACTCGGAGCGTCGCCAGTACTTCGGCGAGGACGACGAGCTGCTAAGCCAGAAGCTGAAAGCCGCTCTGGCCGCCGGCCTAAAGCCTATCTTCTGCGTGGGTGAGTCGCTGGAAACCCGCGATGCCGACGAGACTTTCAACTTCATCAGCAAGCAGCTGAAAGACGGTTTGTTTCACCTTAGCAATGAGGAGTTCGACCAGGTAGTCATTGCCTACGAGCCTATCTGGGCCATTGGTACCGGCAAAACGGCCACCAGCCAGCAGGCTCAGGAAGTGCACGCTTTCATTCGGGAGCAGATTGCCCGCGCCTACGACGCCGAAGCGGCCTTGAACACGAGCATCCTGTACGGCGGCTCGGCCAACGCCCAAAACGCCCGGGAGCTGTTTTCGCAGCCCGACGTAGATGGCGGCCTCATCGGTGGTGCCTCCCTCAAGTCCCGCGACTTCACCGAGATTATCAAGTCGTTCTAACTGTCATTCCGAACGAAGTGAGGAATCTGAGTTACCTGCTAGCGGCCGACTCAGATTCCTCACTTCGTTCGGAATGACAAAGAACCTTTTTCGGCCGGATAATTGTCGGAAAGACGAGCCTTTCCCATCAACCATGTTTTCTACGCTGCTCCTTTCCGGTTTCCTCACGCTGAATCCGTTTCAGCCCGCGCCAGCCGTGCCATTCACAGCAGCAATGGTAGCGGCCTCGGTAGAGCCGTGCCGGATCTACGGTTCCATCTTTCTGGAGAAGGACCCACGCCGCCGGGGGCAGTGCTTTGCTACGGTGTACATGGAGCCGGAAGAGGCTTTTGCCGACGTGCTGGTGTACGAGGAAAGCAACAAGCTTTTTGCCGATAAGGCCGGCTTCTGGTACTTCACCGGGGCCCGCGACTTTGCCGATTACGTGCTGTTTGTAACCGACAACCGCGCCCTGGCCGATTTCAGTATTCAGTACACCAAAATCCGCTCCTACGCCGGCTGCCGCAACGGGAAGTAGGGCTACCAAATTTCAGACAGCAACAAGGGCCGCATCCGGGTATGGATGCGGCCCTTGTTGCTGAATGGAAGTTCAACAGGTTACAGCTTCACTAGCTCTACGCGGCGGTTTTTGGCTTTTCCTTCCTCAGTGCTGTTATCGGCCAGGGGTTTGCTTTGCCCAAAGCCGGCCGACTGCAACCGGGCGGCCCCAACGCCGGCCTGCGTGAGGGTGGCTACCACCGCCGCGGCCCGGGCTTCGGAAAGCTGCTGGTTGTGCGGGGCTGTGCCGCTGTTATCGGTGTGGCCCTGCACAGCCAGGCGCAACGTAGGGTTCTGCTGCAGCAGCCGGAGCACTTCCGCTACGGTAGCGGCCGACTCGGGTCGAAGGGTAGCTTTATCCGTGTCGAAGTTGAGGTAAAGGGCTATGTGCCCTTCGGTATCTAGTTTTTTTTAACTCCTGAGCGGGTATCACCGTGGCTTGCTGAGGCATGGCGGCCCGCTCGGTTACGGTGAGGTTGTAGTTGGCATCACCGCCCAGCGCCGTTACCTGCACCCACACTTCCTTATCCTTTTGCCGGATGACGTAAGCATCGGTTTCGTGGTCGTTGCTGATGCTCCATTTGCCGTGCTTGTACACCTCATCGGAGCCCACCTTATCGATAACTTCCCGCGGCACTTCGCCCGCAAATACCTTCACGCCGCCCAGCCCCGTGACCAGGCTTTCGTAGTTCCGGCGAATCATCAGCTCCGAGGCTTTCTTTTCTCCGCTCTTGGGGTTGAAGAGGCGCTGGGACACTTTTCCTTCCACAGGCACCAGGTTTTTGCCATCATACACGTAGGCCCGCTCGAAGTCGTATTCCTCACTGTTGCTGGTATTCTCTTCGTACGTTTTCAGGCCCGACAGATAGGGAAACGCCCCCAGGTTTTCGGCCGTCACCGGCACGGTGCTGATATCGAAGGTAGCTGCTGGCACTGCTGGTGTCGTTGGTGCCGCGGCGGGCGTTTCGGCAGGGGCCGTGGGTTCGGTGGTGACCGGCGTTTCGGTGGAGGCGGTAGTTGCGGTTGTTTCCGCCTGGTCTTTGCTGCCGCAGGCGGAGAGGGTGGCGGCTAGCAGGCCAGTGAGAGAAAGGTAACGCAGCGTGTTTTTCATACAGCAAGGAAGAGAATAAGAGTTTGAAGGCTCAAATAAAGCCAGATTTATATTAAAATATTATTGTGCAATCCAGGGGCACAGTTGCCAGTTAACAGCAAGCAGGTTTTTTGCCCGAACTTTGTCTGGCCCGGCGCGAGCCGACATCCCGATTTTACCTATCCCCATCTGCACATGGATTTCATTGAACTGCGCGTAAAAGCACCCGGCGAGCTGTCGGATATACTAGTGGCTGAGCTGGCCGAAGTGGGCTTCGACACCTTCGAGGATAACGACGAGGGCTTTTGCGCCTACACCACCGAAGACGTGTTCAACCCCGACGATGTGGCCGAAATCATGAGCCGCTACGAGGGCCTGGGCGAGTTGGAGTACAGCCACCGCACCATCACGCGCCAGAACTGGAACGCCGAGTGGGAGAAGAACTTTCAGCCCCTGGTTATTGCCGATAAAGTCTCTGTGCGGGCCCCATTCCACCCGGCCCGGCCCGATCTGCCCTACGAAATCGTGATTATGCCGCGCATGTCCTTCGGCACCGGCCACCACGATACTACGGCGTTGATGATTGAAAACCAGCTCACCATCGACCACCAGGGCAAGCGGGTGCTGGATATGGGATGCGGCACGGGCATCCTGGCCGTCATGGCCGTGCACCTGGGGGCCGCCTCGGTGCTGGCCGTGGACGTGGAGCCCTGGACGGCCGAAAATGCCGCCGACAACGCCGCCGAAAACCACGTGCAGGACCGCGTAGAAGCCCGCCTGGGCGACGTAACCGCGCTGGAAGGGGAGGCCCCGTTCGATATCATCCTGGCCAACATCAACCGCAACGTGCTGCTGGAAGACATGGGCACCTACGGGCAATACCTGAAAGTGGGCGGCCCCATCCTGTTTTCCGGCTTTTATGAAGAAGACCTGCCCCTGATCCGCACGGCGGCCGAGCAGGCCGGCTTCACCTACGAATCGATGCGAACCAGCAACCACTGGGTGTCGGCCGTTTTCCGGAAATAGGCTGGACCGTAGCTGCTGGTTGCCGCCCGCCCGGATAGTACAAAACCGGGGGTAACTACGGGCACTATTGCGCGTCTGGTTAGCGTTAGGCAGCGCAAGAACCTGCCTGCCACGGTGCTGCTGCCCCGAAACGGGCAATAGCAGACCGACGCGCAAATGCGGTGAATTTTAGCGAAATTGGAGACGAATAAGTTTGTTCTGACGGTAGTGAGTATGAAGCAAGTAGTAATTGGTTGGCTGTGGGCGGCGCTGCTGCTCGTATCGGTAGGGGCCTGGGCGCAGCAGCCGGCGGCTCCGGCCACGGCTCCCGCGGCCCCGCGCACCCAGCCCGGCAAGCTGTCAACCGACCCGGCCCAGTACATTGTGGACGTGCAGGCCATGATGGCCTCAACCAAAAAC
The DNA here is from genome assembly GCF_024700075.1 of Hymenobacter sp. J193. Classification (NCBI taxonomy): domain Bacteria; kingdom Pseudomonadati; phylum Bacteroidota; class Cytophagia; order Cytophagales; family Hymenobacteraceae; genus Hymenobacter; species Hymenobacter sp. J193. The sequence continues at coordinate 1,790,618 of NZ_JAJONE010000001.1, read as the reverse complement.
CCGGCGGCCATTGCCAGCGCCGCCGCCCTGCAAACGCTCTGGGCCAGCAACAAGCTCACGGCCTCGCAGCAGCGCCTGATTGTGGATATTTCGCAGCGGCTGCTGGCCAAGCGCTTTAAGCCCCGGCCTCACTTCGAAACGTTCTTCAACGTGATTCTGGCCGGCTCAACCAAGCAGAATCTGAGCGACCAGCAGATGGACGGGCTGTTATCGACCATCAGCACCACCCTTGACCGGGAGCAGGTACGCGACACGGAAAGGTTCATGACCATGGCCGCGCAGTTTCTGCAATCCAACCGCCTGTACTATTCCCGCTACAACCGCGTGCAGCTGGTGCGCGGTACTTTTTCCTTTGCCTACAACCAGAGCGACCAGTCGCTGGAGCCGGCCGCAGCGCCCGAGCCTACGCCCACGGCCTCGGAGCCGGTGCGCACGGGGGCGCCCATCAAAACCACCAAGCCCGCCGCCAAGCCGGCCAAAAAGAAAAGCTCGGATGGCTGGGATACGGTTTCGGACTGGGGCACCAACGACGGGTGGAGCTCATCGTCGAATGATGGGTGGAGCACGTCGGCTAAAAAAGCCTGCGCCCGCCAAAACGACCTCGAAAACTGCCGGCACCAAAGCCGCGGCAGCCCCGGTAAAAGAGCCCGAACCCGAGCCGACGATGGCTGCCCCCGGATACTATGACGACTACATGGCCCCGACCACCCGCGGCCCGGTTATCGTGCTCAAGGACGTGGACCTGCTGATCGGCAGCTTTGGGGCCGACTCGGCCGTCATCACCAAAACCACGGGCTACGTGGTGCCGCTCACCAACCGCTTTGTGGGCTACGGCGGCCAATACGCCTGGCAGGTGAAGGCAAACCCCGCCACCGCTGACCTCACCCACTTCGACTTTGACATGGGCAAGCCGGAGTTCAAGGCCGAGCCCGTGACCCTGACGTACCCCACCGTGCTGGAAAGCCCGGTGCGCGGGGCGCTGTCGTTTAAGAGCTTCAAGAAGAAGCCAGGCAGCACCGACACCTCGTACCCGCGCTTTATCTCCCTCACCAACGATGCCCGCGTCAAGAACATCGGCGACAACATCAAGTACGTGGGGGGCTTCGCCCTGAACGGGCAGCGCACTTTCAGCGCCAGCCTCGACGGGTCGCTGTCGAGCATCAGCGTGCAGTCGAACGGCCAAACCAAGTTCAAGGCCTCGGCCCGCGCCTACGAGCTGGGCGACACGCTGCTGTCTTCAAGCCGGGCGGCCGTATCCATCTACGAAGACAAGCTGGACTCCGTGTATCACCCCGGCGTGAAGCTCAAGTTCTCGAAGGCCCGGCAGGTGCTGCAGCTGGCCCGCGAAGAAGGCCTCTACAAAACCACGCCCTACTACGACTCCTACCATCAGATGGAAATTACGACGGAGCTGCTCACCTGGCCCATCAATACCCCGCTGATGAACTTCTCGATGCTGACGGCCAAAAACCAGGTGGCCGCCAAGTTTGAGTCGCGGGAGTTCTACACCAATACGCGCTACCAGCAGGTGAAAAGCATCAACCGTATGCACCCGCTGCAGATGGTGGTGAGCTACAGCAAGACGCACTCCAATGCGAAGACGTTTACCATCAGCCAGCTGGTGCAGGAGTACGGCCTGAGCGAACCGAACGTGCGCTCCGCTGTGTCGGGCCTCGCGCGCGACGGGTACGTGCGCCTGAATCCGGACGGCAACAGCCTGACGGTGCTGCCCAAGGCCTCGCACTACGTAAACTCGGCACAGGGCAAGAAAGACTACGACCACATTGCCATCAAATCGGTGGCGCCGGGCGGGCGCAACGCCGTGCTCAACCTCGACAATAAAGTGCTGACGGTGCGCGGCGTGGACCGCTTCAACTTCTCCGACGACTCGGTGGCCGTGTATGTGCAGCCCGACAGCAGCGTGGTACGCATCCTCAAAAACCGCAACATCGAGTTCAACGGTACGCTGGTGGCCTCAGCCTTCGTGTTCAAGGGCCGGGAGTTCCGCTTCGACTACGACGGGTTCTTCGTGGATCTGGTAAAGATTGACTCCATCATCGTGAAGGGCAAAAACTCGAAAGGCACCTCCATCAAGGCCCGCAAGGACGTGGAATGGGCCCTGACCAACAAGAGCAAGAACTCGGCGGGCAAGCTCTACATCAACCACCCCAAAAACAAGTCGGGCCGCAAGAAAATCGGTTCCTACCCGTCGTTTGATGCTACCACCGGGGCTTACGTATTCTTCAACAAGCCCGAGGTGCTCGGCGGCGCCTACGATACCACCGTGTATTTCGATATTCCGCCGTTCCGCATCGACTCCCTGAACAACAAGAACCGCTCAGCGGTAGGCTTCAAAGGCAAGTTTGTGACGGGTGACATCATGCCGGCCTTCGCCACCAAGCTCACGATGCAGGACGACGGCTCCCTGGGCTTCGTGTACCAGCTGCCCAAGGAGGGCTTCCCGCTTTACGGCAACAAAGGCCGCCTGTATAATACCGTGAAGATGAGCAACCGCGGTATCCAGGGCGTGGGCGAAATAAAGTACCTGGCTGCCACGCTCCAGAGCAAGCAGTTTATCTTCTACAAGGACTCGGTGGTGACGGTGGGCACTACGGCCTCTTTGGTCGAGGGCCCGTACAAAGGGGCCGAATACCCGAAGGTGGATCTGCTGCCGGGCTACCAGATGAAGTGGGCTGTACGCCAGGACTCTATGTACTGGAGCACGGCTAAATCGGGGCAGGATATGCGCTTCTACGGCGGGGCCTTCTCGTACCGGGGCGAGGCCGTGCTGACGCCCACCGGCCTCTACGGCAACGGCCGCATCGAGGGGCCCCAGTCCTTGGTTCGCTCGCGCAGCTTCACGTTCCTGCAGCACCACTACAAGGGCAATGGCGCCACGCTCAGCATCAAATCCAGCGAGGTAAACAAGCCGGCCGTGCAGGCCACCGACGTGGCTATCGACTACGACATCAAGCAGGGCTTTGCCGACTTCTCGCCCGAGAAAACCGGCTCGGCCAACGTAGAGCTGCCCTACACCCAGTACCGCACGTCGCTGAGCGGCGGCAAGTGGGACTTCAAGAAAAAGACGGTGGTGTTCCGGGTATCACCCGGTGCGGATTCCACGCGCTCCTACTTCTACTCCACCCGGCCCGACCAGCACGGCCTCAAGTTTCAGGCTTCCAGCGGGGTCTACGACCTGAAGCAGTATACCTTGCTGGCCGGTGGCGTGCCGCGCATTTCCTCGGCTGATGCCTGGATTGAGCCCGACTCCAACAAAGTGTACGTGGCTGCCAGCGCCGATATGCGCGCCTTCCGCAACGCCCGCGTAACGATGGACACGCTGCAGAAATACCACGCGCTCTACCAGGGCGAGGTGGACGTGCAGTCGCGCCTGGCCTTTACCGGCAGCGCGCTCTATAGCTACAAAAATGCCGCCGCCGACTCGTTTGCCCTGAAGTTTGCCAACTTCCGCATTGACTCCACGCAGGGGCTGGCGGGCCTCACGGCCAGCACCGGCAAAGGACTGGGCGCCCGCCTGATGGGCCGCAACGGCGACAACAAAGCCGGGCCGGTGACGCTGGCTACGGCCTCCATCAAGGCGGAGGATAAGTTTCATCTGGCCCCGCGCATTGCCTACCGGGGCAGCGCCATTATGAACTCCAAGAAAAAGCGCTTTGCCTTCGATGGGCAGTCGAAGCTGGAGTTTGTGAAAAGCCCCAACGCGTCCACCTGGTTTGCCGTGCAGGACTCCATCGACCCCAAACGAATTCAGCTGCGGGTACAGGATCCGAAGGCGGAAGATGGCTCACCGCTGTTTACGGGGCTGTTTCTGTCGGAAAGCAATAAGGTGTACCCGCTGTTTGTGGGGCAGAAGCCCAGCGTGACGGACCTGAACGTGTTTCAGGTGGATGGCACCCTGAGCTTTGATGCGGCCAAGCGCACCTTCCGTATGGGCCGCCAGGAAGAAAGCCCCGACGTGTACGAAGGCAGCGTGATGACCTTCAACGACTCAACCACCACCATGACGTTCCGGGGGAAGGTGGAGCTGATCAACTCCAACAAGGACTACACCCTGGAGGCATCGGCCATCGGCTTTGGCAAGCCCGACAGCAGCCGCTATACCATGGACACGTTCATGGCCCTCGACATCAACCTGCCCGAAAAAGCCATTATAGCCATGGGCGAGGACATGGGCCGCTACGCCAAAGGCCTGCCCGAGGCCATGACCGGTACCCGCGAGGAGTACCTGAAGCTGGGCGAGTTTGTGGGCAGCAAGGCTGTGCAGCAGTACCAGAACCGCAAAGGCGGCTACTCGCCCCTGCAGAAACTCTCGCCCAAGCTGCTGCGCACCATCGTGCTCAACCGGGTAAAGCTGACATGGTCCGAAAAGCAGCGGGCCTGGTACTCCACCGGCAAGATTGGCCTGGTCAGCATCTACAAGAAGGACATCAACGCGGAAATCGACGGCTTCATCGAAATCAAGAAGGAGTCGACGGGCGACGTGGTGGAAATGTACCTTGAGGCCGAGCCCCAGACCTGGTACTACATCAAGTACTCCAACAACACGGTGCTCACCAAGGCCCAGCACGGCTCCTACGACGAAATCGTGGGCTTCAAAGCCAAAGGTGACTACAACACGGCCACGGAGTACGGCTTCTTCCTAGGCGACGACCAGGAGGTGCAGTCCTTCCTCAACCGCTTCCGCAAAACCTATCTGGGCCTCACGGGCAAGGACGCGGCCAAGAAAATCGTGACCACCCAGCCGGAGCCGGAGCCTGATGCCACCGAGGAAACGGGCAAGAAAAAGAAAAAGAAAGGCTCCGAGTTCGACGTAGTCACCGAGCCCGCCGCCGATGCCCCCATTGACGATGCGCCGGTAGACCGCAAAAAGAAAAAGAAAAAGGACGAAGCCACCGAAGAGCCGGCCGCCACGCCCACCGATGCCGCTCCGGCCGAGGATACCGGCAAAAAGAAAAAGAAGAAAGACGAGCCGGTCGTTACCGAGCCCACCGTAGACACGCCCACGACCCCGACCGAGGATACCAGCAAAAAGAAAAAGAAGAAAAAGGAATCTGCCGACGACCCCTTCGGCGAGCAGTAAGCTCCTTTGGCGATAGGAAAGCCCCCGCTGGTTCTGCTGGCGGGGGCTTTTTGCGCCTGTACCTTCCTATTGCCGAAAACCGTAGGAAGGCCACCAATGCGGTTCCGCTATCTTTGACCTCCTCCCTCCCCGTTCCTCCGCGTATGCATCTGCTTCTGATTCTGGGCGCCCTGCTGGCCGCTTACCTGCTTGGCTCCATTCCCACGGCCCTGTGGGTGGGCCGCCGCTTCTACGGCCTCGATGTGCGCGAGCATGGCTCCGGCAACGCCGGCGCCACCAATACCTTCCGGGTGCTGGGCAAAAAGCCCGGCTCCTTTGTGCTGGTGGTAGATGCGCTTAAGGGCTTCGTGGCGGCCTACGTGCTGCCGGTCTGGCTGGTAAGCCAGGGCGCTATTGCGCCCGAGCACGAGGTGTACTACCGCTTGGCCTGCGGCGTACTGGCCGTGGTAGGGCACATCTACCCGGTGTTTGCGCAGTTTCGCGGGGGCAAGGGCGTGGCTACCATCCTGGGCATGATGCTGGGCGTAGCTCCGGCCACGGTGGGCGTGTGCCTGCTCATCTTTCTGGCGGTGCTGCTCACCACGCGCTACGTGTCTCTGAGCAGCATGACGGCCGGCGTGAGCTTTGCCCTGTTGCAGCTGCTGCCCCAGTTCCGGCCCCCGCAGCCTTTCCTCATTGGAGTGGGCTTCGTGCTGGCAGCTTTGCTCATCTATACCCACCGCGCCAACATCGGCCGCCTGCGCGCCGGCACCGAAAGCCGCGTGCCCATGCCCTGGGATAAGAAGTAAATCATATAACCAACAAGGCTGCTACTGATGAATCAAATTCTACGACGCATCGGTGCTGTTACGCTGTTTGCAGCAGTTTGCCAGCCCGCGTATGCGTTGGGAGATTTTATTATTCCTCAAACTTTCGGGTTAATCGTTGGCCTTCCATTAGCAATTGGCTTGTTCTGGCTTGTTCTCCTTGCAACGCTACAAGGTCAGGAAACGACAAAGTTGCAGGTAGGTCGTTTACTGTTGGTTGGCCTATTGACTACGATATTCAATATCATCTATATAGGGTTAATCTGGGTATTTGACTCTGCAACATGGAGCTTTTTAGAAGTACCCAACAAAACCAAACAGGGTGCCATTTATTTACTACCAACCGCAATACTTATAATACTGGCTGTGATACGCAGATGGCCATATCGGGCTTTAGTAATAGCCGTAAGCTGCCTTCTGGTGTGGATAGGGTATTTGACGATGAATGGTTAAGTGGTGATACCAACGACCAGAAAAATGGTCTTGGAGTACTCTTAGCTCTATGAGCTCCGTATTAAGCCCTACCATTTCCTTCCCTACTTTTGCGCCCATCCCAAACTTCCCGCCTATGTCCACCTACATTGAACAACACCAGGAGCGGTTTCTGAGCGAGCTGCTGGAGTGGCTTCGTATTCCGTCCGTTTCGGCCGACCCCAAGTTTCACCAAGATGTGCTGCGGGCCGCCGACTACCTGAAAATGCGTCTGGAAGAGGCCGGCCTCGAAAACGTGGAGCTGTGCCCCACGGCCGGCAACCCCATCGTATACGGCGAAAAGCTCATCGACCCCAGCCTGCCCACCGTCCTCGTCTACGGCCACTACGACGTGCAGCCCGCCGACCCCTACGAGCTCTGGGATTCGCCGCCCTTCGAGCCCGTTATCAAGAACGAGAAGATTTACGCCCGCGGCGCCTGCGACGACAAAGGTCAGGTGTACATGCACGTGAAAGCCTTCGAGCTGATGCAGCGCAGCCAGGGCGGCGTACCCTGCAATGTGAAGATCATGATTGAGGGCGAGGAGGAAGTGGGCTCCAACAACCTGGCCCTGTTCGTGCGCGCCAACAAGGAAAAGCTGAAGGCCGATGTCATCCTGATTTCCGATACCGGCATCCTCAGCAACGACCAGCCCAGCATCGAAGTAGGCCTGCGGGGCCTCAGCTACCACGAAGTAGAAGTGACGGGCCCCAACCGCGACCTGCACTCCGGACTCTACGGCGGGGCCGTGCCCAACCCCATCAACATCCTCTGCAAGATGATAGCCTCCCTGCACGATGAAAACAACGACATCACCATCCCCGGTTTCTACGACAACGTGGCCGTGCTCAGCGCCGAGGAGCGTGCCGAGCTGAACCGCGTGCCGCACTCCGACGATGAGTTCAAGCAAAGCATCGGCCTGAAGGACATCTACGGCGAGGAAGGATACACCACCGTGGAGCGCATCGGCATCCGGCCTACGCTGGACGTAAACGGCATCTGGGGCGGCTACACCGGCGAAGGCGCCAAAACGGTTATTGCCTCCAAGGCCTACGCCAAGATTTCCATGCGCCTGGTGCCCCACCAAACCTCCGACGAAATCACCCAACTGTTTCAGCAGCACTTTGAGCGCATTGCCCCGCCCAGCGTCACGGTGAAAGTAACGCCGCACCATGGCGGTGAGCCGGTGGTTACGCCTACCGATTCGGTGGCTTACCGGGCGGCGGCCAGGGCCCTCGAAACTACCTTCGGCAAAAAGCCCATTCCAACCCGGGGCGGGGGCTCAATCCCCATCGTGGCTATGTTCAAGACGGAGCTGGGCCTGGATTCCGTGCTGCTGGGCTTCGGGCTGGACTCCGATGCCATCCACTCGCCCAACGAGCATTACGGGGTATTCAACTTCCTGAAGGGCATTGAGACGATTCCGCACTTCTTCCAGAACTACGTAGCCGCCAGCCGGGGCTAAGGCTGCTCAGCTAAATATAATGGCCTTTCCCATCTAGGGGAGGGCCATTGTATTGGTGGATTATCTAATCCAGTCAGACTTACTTTCCTGCCGTAGAAGTTGCCATGGGTAAGGCACTGAATAGGTAGCTAAGGTGCCCCTGCACGGCCATGTTCTTCTCTCCACTGTAAGGTGCCATATCACTGATGCCACCATTATAGCGCAGTCCAAAACCCAATCCTCCCTTGGCTCGGTACGCTGCTCCTACTATAAAGCCTGCTTGAAATACCCCTAAGCCACTCGTGGTAGTATAGTCCTTGTAGCTGCCATTAGGGTAAGTCACCTTTGTCCGCTGGGCTACCAGAAATCCGAATTGTGGGCCTGCTTCCAGCTCCAGATGGTTGATCCGATACTGCAGCAACACGGGTAATTCGAGATAGTGCAGGCGCTGCCGTGCGGCTATTCCATTATCTAAAGCCTTGGCGCCTTTGCCCGAATACAGCAATTCGGCTTGCAGCACAAGAATTGCAAGGGAGTTAAAGGAAGATGTAGTGGTAATACCCACAGTGCCACCTGGTAGTAGCTGTGAGCCACCGGATCCAGGGCCTGTATAGGTGCTCAGGTGAAAGCCACCACGCATGCCTACCACGGTTTGCTGGGCACGCGCAATAATAGTAAAGCCGGTAAGCAATAGCAGCAGGAATATGTGTTTCATATCTGGATACTGTGGAAAGATAGTACCAGCCAAAAGCGCTGGTACTGTAAGTAGTGACGCTTAAGTAAGAACAGAGGCGGCTTGCCCGACCAAATATACTGAGCTGCCTGCTGTCAAGTACTTATAGCAACTTCTGAATAGATAAAAAGTCCGGTTCCCTGCCAGGGAACCGGACTTGCTTGTTGCTCAGTGAGGCTTATTTGCTAGGAATGAGGTAACCGATAGAGGCCTGAAACACGGAGTTACGGGCATTGCGCACATCAGCGTCGCCCGTGTAGCCGTCCTTGGCGAAATCAGTGAAGGAGCCGTTATAGCGAATACCTACCAGAAAACCCGCCGTTGATTGGTAGCCCAACCCGGCCGCATACCCGATTTCGCTGCGGTTTACGTCATCGAGGTCCTCAGTACCGGAATACTTGGCGTAGGAAAGGCCGCCGTTAAAGCTACGCTCCGTCTCGTCTTTCACCTTCAGCAGGTAGCTGTACTGCGGGCCGGCTTCGAAGAAAAACCCATCGGCGTTGATTTTGACCAGCACCGGCACATCAATATAGTTGTAGGTGCGGCTGCCTTGGTATTTTACAATACCGAACAGTTCACTTTCATCAAACTTGAAGCCCTTCTGCGAGTACAGAACCTCGGGCTGAATCGAAAGAAAGCCGTCGTCGGTGAAGCTGATGTTGGCCATGATGCCGCCGTGGGCGCCCCACTTGTTCTGGAAGCGGTTTTCGTTGACCAGGTCGCCGGAGAGGTTGGAGTAGTTGGCGCCCCCTTTGAAGCCGAGGCGGATACCCTGAGCGTGCGCGGAGGAAGAAGCCAAAGCGCCGGCTACCAGGGCAGCGGCCACGAGCAAAGAAGTCTTTTTCATGGGTGCAATGAAGTTAGGTGAGAGAAATTGCACAGATGGGGAACTCAAAACGAAAAGCGTGCCAGCCTATTGCCGAACTAAGCTGCCCGGACAGGCAACCGGCGTAGCTGCTTTGGCTATCGGCCAGCGTATCAATGCCGTTGCACGCCAAAAAAGTCCGGCTGCCACTGGCAGCCGGACTTTTAAACAGAGGTTTGGAAACCTGCCACGCGGGTTAGTTGCCGCCGATGAGGTAACCTACCTGCAGGGTGAAAGCATTGTTGAACACTTTCGGCTCGTTGTCGGAGTCTTTGCTGTCGATAAGCGAGTTGAAGCCCCGGGCGTAGCGCAAGCCCAGGCTCACGCCGCTTTCGGTCTGGTAGCCCAGGCCGGCTACGGCGCTGATGTCTATATTCGACAGGTCGCCCTTGTACTTTTCTTTGCGGATACCGCCGAGGTAATCCACGAACTCAGACCGGTCTTCGGTCTTGTCCTTATCGCCGTTGGTGTATTTGGTTGTTGTCTGCGTTTTGGTGCGCGAGCCGAACAGGTAACTTACCTGCGGGCCGGCCTCAAAGAAGAATCCATCGGCATTAATGCGGGCCATGATGGGCAGGTCGATGTAGTGCAGCACGCGCTGCTGCTCTATCTCATACTTCTCTACTCCGAGGGGCAGACCATCTTTCTGGTCGGCGGTGATTTCGTAGCCTTTGCGGTTGTAAAGCAGCTCCGGTGCAATAGAGAAGAATCCGTCACTGCTGACGGGCAGGTTGAAGGTCAGGCCGGCGTTGTAGCCCAGCTTGTAGGAGCCTAGGCTGGTATCGTAGCCGGAGCCGGTGAACTGCTTCACGTCGTCGCCCGAGACATTGGAGTAGGTACCACCGGCTTTCAGCCCCACGCGAAATCCGCTGGGACCCTGGGCATAGGCAGAGGAAGCTGGAAAGAGCAGCTGCCGACAGCAGCGAAAGAGCGAGAAGGGGAGTCTTTTTCATGGTGCAACAAAGGGGTTAGTGAAACATTGCACAGGCCGCGCCACATGGTGCGTTCTTGGGGCCTTAAACGGCCTGTTTCAGAAAAATGCTGTACTCGCGCCAAAAAAATGAGCAGACCGCAGGGCCTGCTCACAGGAAAAAGCCGGTAAGCGCTTGACTACTTGCCCAGTTGAAGCAGGTAGCCGAACTGTACGATAATGGCGTCGTTGTTGGTGATAGGCTTGCCCGGCAGGGCCTCCCGCTCCAGCACCGTCTTGAAGCCGCGGCTGTAGCGCAGCCCCGCCGTGAACCCGCTGCGGTGCTGAAATCCGATGCCGCCGATGGCCCCAAAATCGAAGTCCTGCACGTCGCTGGTGATGGAGGCAGAGGTTTCGGAAGTGGCCTGATCACGGCCGTCGGCAAAGGTGCTGGTGGTTTCGGTGGTGCTTTCGCTGCCCATCAGGTACGACACCTGGGGCCCCAGCTCAAAGTACAGCCCGCCGTTGGTATTCACCCGGAAAGCCAGCGGCAGCTCCAGGTAGTTGAGCTTGCGCTTGGTCAGCAATACCCGCTGCGTTTCCCCGGACTCCAGGCCCGTCGTGCCAATGAAGGTATTGGTGATGCGGTAACCCTTGCGGCTAAAGCTCAGCTCAGGCGCGATGGTAAACACGCCGCTGCTGGTAAGCGGGATAGTGCTGGCCAGGCTCACGAAGAAATCGGGGCGGCGCCCATCCGTACGGGTGCGGTAGTCGGTGCCGCCCAGCTGGTCTACATCATCGCCGGTAAGGCGGCTCAGGACCAGGCCGGTTTTCAGGCCGAGGCGGGGCTTGCCGGCGTTTTGGGCGGAAGCGGCTACGGGCAGCAAAAGCAAAGCCGCGGCGGCTACTCGCGCCACGGGGCGGAAAAAGTCAGAAATCAGCATAGACAGTACAAACAGACGCGGCTACGTTTTTTGGCCAGGTGGGCCGCCGCGCCATGCGGCCACAATGTTACGGCAAAGCGCGGAGTTGCGCGGCGCCGGCTTGCCGGAAGAGCCATTTTGCGGAAGGGAAGTTGCACCCCCAGCACTACCAGCGCAATTCTGCTGTATTTTGGCCGCTATGATACCTGACGCCGCGCGCCGCTACACGAGGATATTGCTGGGGCTGTGCCTGTTGCTGCCGCGCCTGGCCGCCGCGCAGCAAGGCGAAACCGGACCGGCGCAGGCCGTAGTGGTAGGTGCGTATGCGCAGGGCGCCTTTATCATTGCCCACACCCCGCGCGTGCGCCACCTGGTGCGGGCGCACCCCACGGGGCTGGAACTGAACTTCCAGCGCCAGACCCGGGGCGAGCAGCCCTGGCACGCCTGGCACCGCTACCCGCGCGTGGGCCTAGCCCTGCTGTACTACGACTACCACAATGCCACGCTGGGCCGCAGCTACGGGGCCGGCGTGTACCTGAGCAAGCCGCTGTGGCGCACGGCCCGGCAAGAGCTGAATTTTCGGCTGGGCGGCGGCCTGGGCTGGTTCAGCCAGGCGTTTGACCAGGCCACCAACCACAAAAATACCTTCGTCAGCTCCCGCCTGAACGCGCTGATCCTGGCGCGCGTGGAATATGATGTGGCCTTGTCGGACCACCTGGGGCTGCTGGCCGGGCTGGGGCTGAACCACTACTCCAACGGGGCCACCACCAAGCCCAACCTGGGCATCAACATGCCTACGCTGGTACTGGGACTGAACATGCACACGCAGCGCCCGTTCCGCCCCCTCGACCAGCCACCCGCGCCCGAGCCCGCCGACGTGGGGTACTTTTTCCTGAACCTGAGCTCGAGCCTGGGCTACAAGCAGCGCAACGAAACCGATACGCGCAAGTACCTGGTAAATTCGGTGACGGTAGCTGGTGGGCGGCGCATGAACCGCAAAAGCAACCTGCTGCTGGGCCTGGAGGGCTTCTACGACCGGTCGCTCCGGGCCGAGCTACGCGACACGGCCGATACCAGCCGCCCGCTGCCCGACGTGAAAAAGGCCGGCGTGTTTCTGGGCCACGAGCTGCTGTTCGGGCGGCTGGCTTTCGTCACGCACCTGGGCTTCTACGTGTACAATCCGTACAAATCCAACAAGTTCTACTACGAGCGAATCGGACTGAAATACCACCTTACCGACCACCTGTTCGGCGCCCTCGACCTGAAAGTGCACCGCGGTGCCGCCGATGTGCTGGAGTTCAAGCTAGGCGCGAAGCTGTGAATGGGTTTTGGCTGTAAGAAGGGTGAAGAAGGAGCAGAGCTCAGCGGCCGAAAACTGAAGCTGAGTTGCCCGAAATGACACTTCGGCGTAAAAAAGTGGTGGCGCACCGGCTATGATGCTTCCTTTGGGCAGGCAACCCTTCAGCCACTTACCAAATGGAAACCTTCCTGCTCCTGAACCGCTGGCTGCACATTGCGGCGGGCTTTACCGGCTTTTTTGTGGCGCCCGTGGCCCTGATAGTCCGCAAGGGCGGGCCGGCGCACCGGCTCTGGGGCAAGGTGTTTTTCTGGGCCATGCTGGTAGCCGGTGGTACTGCTATAGTGTCAGCCAGCCTCAAGGGTCTGACGTTTCTGCTGCTCACGGGCATCTTTAGTCTGTACCTGGCGCAGTTCGGCTACCGGTCGTTGCGCCACAAGCGCATGGGTGCGGGTCAGGGCCCGGCTCTATACGATTGGGTGAGTGTGCTGGTGGGCTTGCTCATTTTCCTTGGTACGCTGGCCTATGGCCTGTTCAGCCGGCCTTTCAACCCGGTGCTTGTTGTATTTGGCGGTATTGGCCTGATGACGACAGTGCGGCAGCTGCGCGGGTTTTGGCGGCCGGGTCCCTGGCCAGCCGGGCAGTGGCTGCGCAACCATATTTCGGGCTTCGTGGGTTCCTATATTGCCGCCGTGTCGGCGTTTTCGGTTACCAGCCTCAAGTTCATTGTATTTCCGCTCAACTTTCTCTGGCCTACCCTGGTGCTGGTACCTCTGCTGATCTGGTTTCAGCGCCGCCACGCCCCGAAAGGTGAAGCCGTGAAATTGTGACGGGGTACAATGTCGCCCCAAGCTAGTTGAAGCTTCTACTGCTTCGTCAGTAAGCATTCCACCAAGCGCTGGAGCCGTTTAAACAAGCCTATTCAGGGTGACCTACTCTAATTCTTACCGTTCGGCCAGTGCCTGGTTGATGCGCTTCACCAGGGCGGGGCCTTCGTAGATAAAGCCCGTGTACAGCTGCACCAGCGCCGCCCCGGCCGCCAGCTTTTCCTGCGCATCCTGGGGCGAGTGGATGCCGCCCACCCCGATGATGGGCAGGTTGCCGACGCTGCGCTGGCTGAGGTAGCGGATAACTTCGGTAGCACGCTTCCGCAGTGGCTTGCCGCTCAGGCCGCCCGCGCCCAGGCTGCTCACCTGGCTTGCCGGCGTGCGTAGGTTGTCCCGGCTGATGGTGGTATTGGTGGCTACCAGGCCGCTTAGATTGGTTTCGCGGGCAATGAGCAGGATGTCGTCGAGCTGACCGTTGGTGAGGTCAGGCGCGATTTTGAGCAGCAGCGGGCGGGGGCGGGGCAGCGCCTGGTTGCACTGCTGCACCTGCTGCAGCAGCTGGATCAGCGGTTCCCGCTCCTGCAGCTGCCGCAGCCCCGGCGTGTTCGGCGACGACACGTTCACCACGAAATAGTCGACTACCTCGTGCAGGGCCTCCACGCAGGCCACGTAGTCCTGGGCCGCGTCCTCGTTGGGTGTGTCCTTGTTCTTGCCGATGTTGCCGCCAATGATGAGCCCGTGGCTGCGGCGCTGTCGCAGACGGGTGGCCGCCGCTTCGGCCCCGTGGTTGTTGAACCCCATGCGGTTGATCAGGGCTTCATCCTGCGGCAGCCGGAACAGGCGCGGCGCGGGGTTGCCGGGCTGGGGGCGCGGCGTCACCGTCCCGATTTCCACGAAGCCAAAACCCAGCGCGCCCAGCTCGTCGGTCAGCTCCGCGTTCTTATCGAAGCCTGCCGCTAGTCCCACCGGGTTCCGAAACTTCAGCCCGAATACCTCCCGCTCCAGACTCGGGTGCGCAAAGTCATATGAAGCCCGCAACAGCGCCGGCGCGCCCGGCACCCGGTAGGCCCGCCGCAGATTCCGAAACACAAAATGGTGGGCATCTTCCGCATCGAGGCGAAATAGTAGCGGCTTCAGCAGGGCTTGGTACATAGCGCCGCAAAGATGGTGAAATGGTGAGATAGTGAAATAGTGAGTTTGACGTTCGATTCGCGCAAGTGGTGTAGTACTGCGCCAGCCGAACATCAGACTCACTATTTCACCAGCTCACTATTTCACCTGTTACCCAGCCCAGCCTTCCCGGTCGAGGCTGCGGTACTGGATGGCTTCGGCCAGGTGCTGGAGCTCGATTTCCTCGGCACCCGCAAGGTCGGCAATGGTGCGGGCCACTTTCAGGATCCGGTCGTAGGCGCGGGCGGAAAGCCCCAGGCGCTCCATGGCAGTTTTCAGGAGCGTAAGGCCAGCCGGGTCAATCCGGCACACGTCCTTTACCATCTGCGAAGGCATCATAGCGTTGGAGTGAATATCGGGAAAGTCCCGGAACCGCTCGGCCTGGCGCTGGCGGGCCGTGGTCACGCGCAGCTGAATGTCGGCGCTGGTTTCCGACCTGCGCGTTTCCGTCATCTGGTCAAACGTCACGGGCGTTACTTCCACGTGCAGGTCGATGCGGTCCAGCAGCGGGCCCGAAACCTTGTTGAGGTAGCGCTGCACCACGCCCGGCCCGCACACGCACTCTTTCTCCGGGTGATTATAATACCCACAGGGGCAGGGGTTCATGGAGGCAATGAGCATGAAGTTGGCCGGAAAGTCGATGCTGACTTTGGCCCGTGAAATCGTCACGCGCCGCTCCTCCAGGGGCTGGCGCATCACCTCCAGCACCGTGCGCTTGAACTCGGGTAGCTCGTCCAGAAACAGCACCCCATTGTGCGACAACGATATTTCGCCCGGCTGCGGGTTGCCGCCCCCGCCCACCAGGGCCACGTCAGAAATAGTGTGGTGCGGCGAGCGAAACGGCCGCGTATTGAGCAACGAAGCGTTGGCGCCCAGCTTGCCGGCTACGGAGTGAATCTTGGTGGTTTCCAGGGCCTCCTGCATGTTCAGCGGGGGCAGAATGCTGGGCAGGCGCTTGGCCAGCATGGTTTTGCCCGCGCCGGGTGGGCCGATCATGATAACGTTATGACCGCCGGCAGCCGCAATTTCCAGTGCCCTTTTGATGTTTTCCTGGCCCTGCACGTCGGCAAAGTCGGCGGCGTACTGGTTGGCGGTGTGCTGAAATACGTCCCGCGTATCCATTACCAAGGGCTCAATGTCCAGGCGGCCTTCCAGAAAATCGACGGCCTCCTGCATGGTGCCCACCGGAATAATGTCGAGGTTATTCACAATGGCGGCTTCCTGGGCATTTTCGCGGGGCAGGATAAACCCCCTGAAGCCTTCCTTGCGCGCCTGAATGGCAATGGGCAGCACGCCTTTTATCGGCCGCAACTCCCCATCCAGCGCCAGCTCGCCCATGATGATGTATTCCGGCAGCCGCTCGGTGGCCAGCTGCTGCGAAGCGTGCAGAATGCCCAGCGCAATAGGCAGGTCATACGAGGAACCTTCCTTGCGGATGTCTGCAGGGGCCATGTTCACCACCACCTTGGTGCGCGGCATCCGGTAGCCCCGGAACTTCAGAGCCGCTTCCACCCGCTGCTGGCTTTCCTTGATGGCATTGTCGGGCAAGCCCACCACGTAGAAATTGGTGCCCTGTGACACTACTACTTCAATAGTAATAGTATAGGCATTAACGCCCTGCACGGCTGAGCCGAAGGTTTTCGTCAGCATAAATAGGTAGGGTATAAAGGAAGCGGAGGGAAGATACGGAACCCGCGAAAAGAAACTGCCATCCACTCTCCACTCACGCAAAAGGCCTTATCACGCTGGAGAAGAGAACGTATCAACGACTCTTTCCAACGAAATAAGGCCCTTTGCAAGGCGCAGGATGGCGGAAACAGGATTTACTCGTTCACCAGCTGCTCAATTAGCATAATCATGATGTGAATAGCCTTGATGTGGATTTCCTGAATCCGGTCGGCGTAGCCAGTGTGCGGGGGGCGGATTTCCACGTCGCTGAGGCCAGCCAGCTGGCCGCCGTCCTTGCCCGTAAGGCTCACCACCTGCATACCGGCGGCGCGGGCCGCCTGGGCGGCAAGCAGGATGTTCGGCGAATTGCCGCTGGTGCTGATGGCCAATAGCACGTCGCCGGGGCGGCCCAGGGCTTCGACGTAGCGGCTGAACACGTGGTCGTAGCCAAAGTCGTTGGCCACGCAACTCATGTGCGAGGCTTCGGTAAGGGCAATGGCGGCCAGGGCGCGGCGGTTCTGGCGGTAGCGGCCGGTTAGTTCTTCGGCAAAGTGCTGGGCGTCGCAGAGGGAGCCGCCGTTGCCGCAGGTCAGGATTTTGCCGCCCTTCTGTAGGCTGTCAGCCATAAGGCGGGCTGCCTGCTCAATGGCAGCCAGGTTGGCCGGGTTCTGCACAAAACGGTCCAGCACGGCCTGCGCCTCGGTCAGCTCGGCGCGGATAAGTTCGGTTAGCGAGGTAGTCACGCCGCAAAGTTACCGCATCGGCGGTTGTGGTGAGCCGGGCGTGTTGGGCGGAATAATGGAGTTGGGCTGGTCGATGGGGGCGTTCGACAAACTGGGGTCCGACTGCGGGAAAATGGGACGGCTGGGCTCGGGCGTCGGGTCGGGGTAGGTGGTGGTGCCGGGCACGGTGCCGGGGCGCTGCTGAAACTCCCGCTCCCGCAGCTCCATCTGCTGGTCGTAGAGGCGGGCCTTCAGCTCGTTGATTTTGCCCTCGTGCAGGCTGATATTGCGGCGCAGCAGGGTGCTGTCCAGGTTTTCGGTGATAAGCTGCAAAGCCAGCAGCACCACAGCCGCAATCAGCAGCCCGAAGTACAGGGACTCGTAGGAGCCGGCCATACTGGCAAAGCTGCTTCGTACCGATGGCACCAGCAATACCAGCAGGGCCAGCAGCACAAATACCATCACCAGAATAGTCACCAAACGTTTCAGAGCAAGCATGGGAGAGGTCAGGCTGAGATGAAAAAAAGTAGCCGTAGTACGTGCCAGGCCACAGTTGAGGTTAAATATAGAGAAGATTAGATGAGTAGGAGGCTATACGGCAAAATGCCACCAACGATTGTGTTGCTCCGCCGCCAGCTATAAAGGGTGCCGACAACGGGCTTAGTGAGCCGGGTTGGCGCTGGTTTGCAGCAAACTCAGGCGCTTGTAGAGGCCATTCTCGTTGCGCAGCAGCTCCTCGTGCGTGCCGCGCTCTACAATGCGCCCGTGCTGCAGCACCACAATCTCATCGGCGTGCTGCACGGTGCTCAGGCGGTGGGCAATAACTAGGGAGGTGCGGCTTTGCATCAGCCGCGTGAGGGCTTCCTGCACCAGTTTCTCACTTTCAGTGTCGAGGGCCGAGGTGGCTTCGTCGAGGATGAGGATGGGCGGGTTGCGCAGTACGGCGCGGGCAATGCTCAGGCGCTGGCGCTGCCCGCCCGAGAGCCGCGCGCCCCGGTCACCAATCATGGTCTGGTAGCCCTCGGGCGTGGCCATGATAAAGCCGTGGGCGTTGGCAATCTGCGCGGCCCGCACCACTTCTTCCTCCGTGGCTTCGGTCTGGTTGAAGCGGATGTTGTTGAAAATGGTGTCGTTGAACAGGATGCTTTCCTGGGTGACGATGCCCATCTGGTCGCGCACGGAGTGCAGGGTAGCATCGCGCAAATCCTGGCCGTCGAGCAGAATCTGGCCGGCCGAGGGGTCGTAGAAGCGCGGCACCAGGTCGGCCAGGGTGCTTTTGCCGCCGCCGCTGGGGCCCACCAGCGCCACGGTTTTGCCTTTCCCGATGGTGAGGTTGATGTCTTCGAGCACGTTTTTGTCGCCGTAGCTGAAGGCCACGTTCCGAAACTCAATGGCGCTGGTAAAAGGCGGCAGGCTAAGCGCCCCGGGTTTGTCCTGAATGCTGGGCTCGGTATCAATTACGCTGAGTACCCGCTCCCCGGCAACGAGCCCGCGCTGAATGTTGCTGAACGCCGACGACAAGGCCTTGGCTGGCACCAACACCTGCGAGAACAGCACGATGTACGTGATAAAGTTGGCCGCCGTCAGGTCCGAGTCGCCGCCCAGCACCAGCGTGCCCCCAAAGTACAGCAGCGCCGCCACCACCGAAACGCCGGCAAACTCCGAGAACGGCGAGGCCAGGTCGCGGGTGTTGTCGATGGTGCGCTGGGTGCGGGCGTACTGCTCGTTCTGGTCGTGGAACTTGGTGGTGATGTAGGGCTCGGCGTTGAAGGCTTTGATAACCCGCACGCCGCTGAGCGTCTCGTCAATCACCGAGAGCATGGTGCCCAGGGTACTTTGGCTTTGCTTGGCCTGGTTGCGCAGACGCTTGGAAATACCGGCAATCAGCCCGCCCGAAATGGGGAGCAGAATCAGGGTAAACAGCGTCAGCTTCAAAGACATAAAGAACAGCACCGCAAAGAAGCTGATGATGTATAGCGGCTCCCGGATAACGGCCGTCAGAGAATTTACCACCGAGGTTTCCACTTCCTGCACGTCGTTGGTGAAGCGCGACATCAGGTCGCCTTTCTGCGAAGAAGTGAAGTAGCTCAGCTGCAGCTGCATCACGCGCTGATACAGCGTCGCGCGCAGGTTGCGAATCACCCGGGCCCGCACTTTGGCCAGCAGGCGCAAACTGAGGTAGCGAAACAGGTTGCTCAGAAACACGGAGGCAATCAGCAGCAGGCACACAAACGACAGGGCGCTGAGCCGGCCCTGCGTTTCCACCACCTGGCGGAAGTAGTAATTGAAGGTGCCGGTGATAAACGACAACGACAAGCTGAAGTGCGGGGCCGCCTGGGGAGCTTCGGCCAGCATCTTGCCGGTGGTATCGAAGAGGATGTTGAGCAGCGGAATCAGCATGCCGAAGTTGGCAATACCGAAAAATATACCCAGAATGGTATACACCAGGTACAGCGGCAGAAAATCGGCCCAGGGCCGCGCAAACTGCAGAATGCGGAGGTAAGTCTTCATATGGAGGCAGCAAAGGTACCGGCATTTGTCGGGAAGGCAGGCAACCAATTCGGGCGCAGAGCCGAGTGGGGAAAAGAAGCCCGGCACCCGGGTACACGTACTTTTCCGCCACATACTGTATGGAACGCAAAGAATTTATTCAACTCTTCGGGTTGGGCGCCGTGGCCCTGCTAAGTGGAGGCTGCCTGGGTGGCTGCTCCAGCGACAAAGAAGACGTAAAGCCCACCCCAACTCCCACGCCCGGCAAAACCGACTTCACGCTGGATTTGACAGCTGCCGCCAACGCGCCCCTGCAGGACCCGGCCGTCGGGTACGTGTACAGCGCCGATGGGCAGGTGATTGTGGCCCGCACCACGGCGGGGGCTTACGTGGCCGTGCAGGCGCCCTGCACCCACCAGGGAGCCACCATAGCGTTTTTCCCCGCCCAGAATATGTTTGTGTGCCCCAGCCACGGCTCGACCTTCCAGTCGGATGGTACTGTATCGAATGGCCCGGCGGCCCGCGCGCTGGCCAAATACACCGTGACGCAAACCGGCAACAGCTTGCGCATCACCGGGTAAACGGAAAGCATCAAAAAAAAGCCCAGGCCTAGCTGCTACAGCTGAGCCTGGGCTTTTTGCTGAGCTACGAGGCTTCTATGCCCGGAAAATGCTCACAATTTCGATGCGGCCCACGATGTGGCGGTTGAACTCGGCCAGCTCCTCCGCGGGTACCCATAGCTCGTCGTGCTGCCGGTCGCCTACGTTCTGCACCGGGAACTGGGCCGCGTATTCGGCATCTACGGCAAAGCGCAGCACGTAGCCAATGCCGTAGTAGGGCACGTTCCAGTCGCGGGCAATCTGGGCGGCGTATTCCTCGTTGAGGACGGGGTAGAAGATGGGCTGCTCCGGCAGGCGCGGCGGAAACTCCAGCCAGCCCGAGGCCGCAATCAAATCCAGCTCCTGCTGGTTGACGGGCCGGAACAGCAGCACGTTAGCCGGATCGTGACGCATTGAGGAAGCTGACTTAAAACTCGTGGACGCGCTGCGGGATGTTCCAGCGCAAGCTCAAGGCCGAATAGGCTTCGCTTCCTTCGAGGGCGGTGGGTTGGGCCGAGCTGCGGTGCCGCACAATCTGGGTGGCATCCAGCCAGAGGTTGTGGCGCACCTGGTAGGTGGCTGTCAGGTCGGCGTGCAGCAGGCGGGAGCGGTTGCCGCTGCCTACCGAGAAGCCGTAATTGTCGGGGCGGGTCAGGTAGGAATTAAGCACGTTGCCACCGTAGTTGATATACCCGGTGTAAGGCGGGAAATCCAGGTTCACCTGCCGGTCGAGGCCCTGCTCGGAGTAAAAGACTTTGCCTACCACATTCAGGCGCGGCAGTGGCTGGTAGCTCAGCACGCCCAGCATTTCCCAGAGGTTGGCGCCCATCGGGTGGGCCAGCGGCTGGTCATAGTGCTGATAGTTGCGGAACTTATCGTCGTGCTGGTAAGTGAAGGGCCGAATGTAGTTGAACTCGGCTTGCAAGTCGAGGTTACGGATGCCGGCTACGTCTACGTACTTGGCGCCCAGCTGAAACGCCTGCTTGTTGCCCCACCAGCCTTTGCCGGCCCGCACTTCGCTTATCTTGAACTCATCCAGCATCAGCTGCCCGTATAGCTGGGCCGTGTGGAAGAGGTTCCACTTGAAATCCAGGCCCAGCAGCGCGTTGTCGTTGGAGCCAATTTGCTGCTCCACGCTGCGGTAGAAGATAATCGGGTTTAGGTACTGCAGCTCAAAGCGCCCTTTGCCGCGCCCGAATACCACCGACTCAAACACGCCGATGTTCAGGTTCGGCGTCACGTCGAAGCTCAGGTGGTGCAGGGCAAAGTACTTCTTCTGGTAAATGGTGTCGGTATTGGCCTTGTCGGCCGTCATTTCCGCAAACAGGTTCTGGTAGTTGAACTTCCAGATGCGCGTGTTCAGCTTGAGGTACAAATACGGCGCGGCGTAGTCCGACAAAATCAGGGAGCGGTAGCCGTTGCCGATGAAGTTCCGGTCGTGGCCCAGCTGCACGTTGATGTGCCTGGAGGCCGCATACGTCACGTAGCCCCGCGCCGACAGGAAGTCGTATTGATCATTCTGCTGCTTGAACCGCTTCCAATAACCCTCGTGCGGCACAATATTGTCGCGCAGCACGCGCTGGCGCACGTATTCCGGCACGGCCATCTGGTTGTCGGCCAGGAAGGTGTAAAAGCCCAGCTTCTCATCGATGGTGCCTTCTACCTGCACGCCCCGGGTGTTGATATAGCGCAGCCCGTCGATGTCGGTATCCCGGCCGGCCTGCAAACCCAGCACCGGGTTCACGCGCAAAGTGAAGTCGGGCGTTTCTACGGCCAGCAGGTCGGAGGGGCGCTTGTAGAAGTGCTTGAGGATGGGCTGGCGGCTGGTGTTCAGCCCCGCGTCCAGGCCTGTGTAGGCCCAGTTGTCGCGCAGCAGGTAGCGCAGATTAAACCGGTCGGCGCGGGAAAGGCCGGCAGTGCTGTCGCGCAGCATCCGCTCGGCCAGGCGGGCCACCACGGCGCGCGGGTAGGGCCGCACGGCCGTGTGTGGGTCGTGCAGGGAGTCAGCCCCGACCTTGAGGACGTAGCGGTCAATGAGCCGATACACGTCGGCATCGAGCGGCACGTAGGTGGTGCCCTGGCGGCCGCCATACCCGGCGGCCGGTGTCAGCTCCGGCTCGGCGGTTCGGGTGGGGGTACGCGCTGCCCGCTCGGCCCGGCGGTCGGGCGCGGGCGGATCGGTATAGATTTTCCAGGGCGAAGCCTCCAGCGCGGGCGTGCCGGGCGCGGGGACGCCGGGAGTGGTTGCGGTAGAGTCAGTCTGGGCCGAAGCCCGGGCGGCCAACAGGGCCCCGACGGCAAGGAGGAGAAGCGGTTTTTTCATAGGTAGCAGAGCCGCTTACGCAAAAGCGGCGGGCAGGTCGGTAAACCTACGCAGTTGAAGCCAAACCGGGAGTGCCGGGCGGCCTGTACCTTTGCCCGATGCCGCGCCTGCTTCGCTACCGAGAACTGGATTTAACTGCCTGGGACGCCTGCGTGGCCTCGGCGCAGGAAGGGCTGCCGTATGCCTGCTCCTGGTGGCTGCACGCCACGGCCGGGCGCTGGGACGCGCTGGTGGAAGTAGAAGCCGGCACCGGCCGCTACCTGGCCGTGTGGCCCCTGCCCGTGAAGTGGCGGCCCTGGGGCCGGCAAGTGTACCAACCGCCGTTTACCCAGCAGCTGGGCGCTTATAGCCTTGCGGAAGAAGCCGGGCAGGGGGCCAGGATATCGATGTTATCTATTGATAGGCTGACGCCCCGGTACACACAGTTCTATGCGCAGCTCAACGACGCCAACGAGCTGCCAACGAATAGGCAGCTGACGCGCAACGGAAAGCCACCCGTGCTGTTTCAGCGCCGCCAGACGTATCATCTGCCGTTGGCGGCGCCCTACGAAACG
Organism: Hymenobacter sp. J193; assembly: GCF_024700075.1. Classification (NCBI taxonomy): domain Bacteria; kingdom Pseudomonadati; phylum Bacteroidota; class Cytophagia; order Cytophagales; family Hymenobacteraceae; genus Hymenobacter; species Hymenobacter sp. J193. Next base: position 1,767,715 of record NZ_JAJONE010000001.1, on the reverse strand, counting down.
CTGCGCGCCGCCTACGCGGCCGATTACCGCCGCCGCCTACGCCAGCAGGAAAGCGCCAGCGCGCCGCTGACTGCAGCTGAAACGGCCGACGCGGAGCCGCTGCTGCAGCTTTTTCAGCAAACCAAAGGACCGGAAGCGGGCTTGAAACCCCGCCACTACGAGAAGCTCCGGCGGCTGGTCGTGGCGCTGCGGCAGCGCAATTTGCTGGAAGTGTATGAGGTACGGCAGCCGGCTACGGGCGAGCTGTTGGCCGGGGCCCTGTTCGTGCAGTACCGCCAGCGGCTGATTTATTTGTTTGCGGCGGCTTCATCGGAAGGTAAAAAGGTGGCAGCGCCGTTAGCGTTGGTGGATGCCGTTATACGTCGGCATGCGGGCACACCCGGGCTGATTCTCGATTTTGAAGGCAGCATGATACCATCTATTGCCCGTTTTTTCGCCAATTTCGGAGCCACGCCCGTATCCTACGCGGCTATTTCCTTCACCCAACGTCCCTGGTACCTGCAATGGATGCGCTAACGCCCCCCGCTATTTCTGAACGCGTACACGTGGTGTGCGCCGAGCCTTCCGTGGCCAATCATTTTCTGGCCGAACTGCGCGACGTAGACAAGCAGCGCGACTCGCTGCGCTTCCGCCGCAACCTGCAGCGCCTGGGCGAAATCATAGCCTACCGCATCAGCTCCCAACTCAGCTACACTCACCAGACCGTGACCACGCCCCTGGGCCAGTCGACGGGGATGCTGCTGCAGGACTTTCCGGTGCTGGCTACCGTGCTGCGGGCTGGGCTGCCGTTTCACCAGGGCTTCCTGAATTATTTCGACCAGTCGCCTTCGGCGTTTGCGGCAGCTTACCGCATTGAGGGCACGGCCCAGGTGCAGGTGCAGCTCGACTATCTCACGGCCCCCAGCCTGGACGAGCGGGTGCTGATCCTGGCCGACCCGATGCTGGCCTCAGGTAAGTCCCTGGTGCAAACGTACCGGGCTATGCTGCGTTTCGGCACGCCCCGGCAGGTGCACATTGCGGCCGTTATTGCCAGCCCCGAAGGCGTGGAGCACATCACCCGCGAAATTCCGGAGGCCACGCTCTGGGTGGCGGCTATCGACGAAGGCCTGAACGCGCAGGCCTATATCGTGCCCGGCCTCGGCGACGCCGGCGACCTGTCGTACGGCAGCAAGCTGTAGGGCCGCGTTCCGCAACCCTTCCCGACTAAAGCAAAACACGTCCTGACTATTCGAAAACACGCTCCGACTAATCGAAAACACCTCCTGACTGTTCAGAAACACCTCCCGACGAATCAAAAACACGTCCTGACCTAAGCAAAACACCCTTCGACCAGCCGAAAACACGTTCCGACTAATCCGAAACACCACCCGACTAATCAGAAATAGGTCCTGACTAATCGGAAACACCCTGGCTATACGCTGGCCTTGCTACCAACTAAAGCTTCATCAACCGGAGTCACCCGGCGGCGTTGGTGCCTGTTCTTCGTCTTACTGCCTGACTACCCCACTTATTCATCTGCTTTTGCCGTGCTGCCCGAAATCCTCAAATACGCCTCTGTTTTCGCCGTTAGCATGTTCAAGTTCGTGGCCGGGCCGGTAGCGGGCGTGGCGGCGGGCGTGCCGGTGGGGCTTACCTGGGGCCTGAGCGTGGCGGGCATGATGACGGCCGTGCTATTGATTTCGGGCGTGGGCAAGGCCTGGGCGCTGCACTTGCGGCGCAAGCGCGAAGAAAAGGGTAAGCCGCTGTTTAGCCGCCGCAGCCGCCGCATCGTGAGTATCTACCGGCGCTTCGGGATGGGAGGCATTGCGTTTCTCACGCCTATTCTGTTCAGCCCCATTGGCGGCACCGTCATTGCTACCCAGCTGCACGTGCCGCGCTGGCGCATTCTGCTGCACATGCTCTGGAGCGCTATGCTCTGGGGCGGCGCGTTCACGCTGCTGGCTTCCCGCTTCAGCCACTTGGCTATTTTCCAGCACTGAACCACGGATTCGCGCGGATTTCACGAATTTTGTAGACGATTCTTTCCAAACAAAAAGCCCCGCACACTGCGAGGCTTTTTGTTTGCGGCTGGGAGTCTGGCTGAAAACCGTGCCGACTACAAAATCCGTGAAATCCGAAAAATCCGCGCGAATCCGTGGTTTACTTCTTCCGCCGGTGCTCGGCGCGGCCGTGGGCGGCGCGGGCAGCTTTGGCGGCAGGGGAGGAGGACTTGCCCTTCGAAGGGTTGACTTTGCTGCCCTTCTGGCTGCGGTTGGGGCGGGCTTCGTAGGTGCGGCCGGTGCGCTTGTCGATGGTTTCGCCAGCCTTCACCCACTCCTTGCGGTCGTGGAACGCTCCCTGGTAATTGGGGTCTTCGCGCTTGCGTCGGTCGTCCATCTCACGGTTCATGGTTTGCTGCTCTTCGAAAGGGGTTTCCTCCACGGCTACTTCGGGCGGCAGCGGCAGCAGCGGAATAGGCTGCCGGATCAGCTCCTCAATGCGCTTGATGTGGTGCATTTCGGCCTCGTTGGCGAAGGTAATGGCCGCGCCGGTGTGCTGGGCCCGGCCCGTGCGCCCGATGCGGTGCACATAATCGTCGTACACCAAGGGCACGTCGAAGTTGATGACGTGGCTTACCTGGGGCACGTCGATGCCGCGGGCCGCCACGTCGGTAGCTACCAGAAAGCGCACTTCCCCTTCCTTGAAGGCCTCCATGGCGTTGATTCGCACGTTCTGTCCCTTGTTGCCATGAATGGCGCGCACCTCACCGTGGGCTTTGCGCTTCAGAAAACTGGCTACGTTCTCGGCATTTTCCTTGGTGCGCGTAAAGATCATAACGCGGTGGAAAGTGTCCCAGTCCAGGAACAGGTACTCCAGCAGGTTGATTTTGGTAACGAGGTTGGGCACTTCGTACAGCTCCTGACTTACGTTCTGGGCCGAGGTGGCGGCCGGCGTCACTTCCACCCGAATCGGAAACTCCAGGAACTCCCCGCTCAGCTCCGTCACTTTATCCGGCATGGTAGCCGAAAACAGCACGTTCTGCCGCTTGCTCGGAATAACTTCCAGAATGCGCCGGATCTGGGGCATAAAACCCATGTCCATCATTTTGTCGGCTTCATCGAGCACCAGGGTTTTCAACTCTTTCAGTACCAGGGCACCTTTCAGGTACAGCTCCATCAGGCGGCCGGGCGTGGCAATGAGAATATCGATGCCCTTGGCAATAGTTTCAATCTGCGTTTTGGGCCCCAGTCCGCCGTAAATGGCAAAAATGCGCAGGTCGGTGTGAGTAGCCAGCCGTTGCAGGTGGTTTTCCAGCTGCATGGCCAGCTCCCGGGTAGGTGCTAGGATGAGGGCGCGGGGGTGGGTACCCTGGGCGTATTTCACTTTCATCAGCAGCGGCAGACCGAAAGCCGCCGTTTTGCCGGTGCCGGTCTGGGCAATGCCCAGCACATCATGGCCAGCCAGCAGCAGCGGAATGGTTTGCTCCTGCACGGGCGTGGGTTCGGTGAAGCCCGCTTCGGCTACGGCCGTCAGGAGCTGCTTGTTCAGCTTGAAATCGGCAAACGTGACGGGGGCGGGCGTAGGCTCTGACATGGTACTGGGCAACTGGTGAAAGGACAAAGGTACGGGGAATACGGGCGGCATAGCACCGTTGAGCGCATGGGCGGCCGCGCAGCTACTCAGCTAGTTCGCTCCAGTGCCGAAAAAAACTGCCTGGTTTTTTTGCATATCGATGCAGGGGCGCTACTTTTGTGCCTACAATACCCAACACGGTAGATATAGCTCAGCTGGTTAGAGCGTCGGATTGTGATTCCGAAGGTCGTGGGTTCGAGCCCCATTATTTACCCACTCTCAAAAAAGGTCTCTCCGCTACGGTAGAGGCCTTTTTTGTTTGCTGATTTGGTTTGCGTGCGTTGCTTTTGCCCCGGAAAGGGAAGGATTCGTGGGCTGGCCGTGTTAGCGCCCCAGTAGTACTTTTGCACGCATCACCTTTTTTCTCTTATCTATGAGTCTGGTTGTTATCGGCACCGTTGCCTTCGACGCCCTGGAAACGCCCTTCGGCAAAACCGACAAAATTATTGGCGGCGCCGCTACCTACATCGGCTTGTCGGCCTCGTACTCGCTGAAACCCGTGAAGCTGGTGGCCGTGGTGGGCGACGACTTTCCGCAGTCGGATATTCTACTGCTTCAGGAGCACGGTGTAGACACTGAAGGCCTGCAGATCAAGGAAGGTGAAAAGTCGTTCTTCTGGTCGGGCAAATACGCCAAGGACCTGAACTCGCGCGAGACGCTGGTCACCGAACTCAACGTGCTGGCTGATTTCGACCCCATCATTCCCGATGCCTATCAGGACTGCAAATACCTGATGCTGGGCAACCTGACGCCCGCTATTCAGCGCCTCGTGATTCAGCGCCTCGTGAACCGTCCCAAGCTGATTGTGATGGATACGATGAACTTCTGGATGGACATTGCCCTCGACGAGCTGCTCACCACCATTGAGATGGTGGACGTGCTCAGTATCAACGATGAGGAAGCCCGCCAGCTTTCGGGCGAGTACTCGCTGGTGAAGGCGGCTAAGAAGATTCTGGCTATGGGTCCGAAGTTTCTCATCATCAAGAAAGGGGAGCACGGCGCGCTGCTGTTCCACAAAAACAAGGTGTTCTACGCCCCGGCGCTGCCGCTGGAAGACGTTTTTGACCCAACAGGAGCCGGCGACACCTTCGCAGGCGGCTTTATCGGTCACCTGGCTGCCACCGACGACATCAGCTTTGAAAACATGAAGCGTGCGGTCATTCATGGCTCGGCCATGGCCTCATTCTGCGTTGAGAAGTTCGGTACGGAGCGGCTGCTCAACCTCACGCCTGAGGAAATAGAAGCCCGCGAGGCGCAGTTTGGCGACTTGGTGAGGGTGGTGCCGGCTTCGGCCATTGCCAACGTGCCGGCGGTGTAACGCCCGACCTAGGAGTAGGATGGCAACTCTTTTGCAGCGGTTGGGGTACAAGGAAACATCTTTCCACTTTTCCATCCTGCGCCATGTCTAAGCATAAAAAAGATAACCCGACCTCCAATCAGCTGGGCGACTCGGCTATGGGCCCTGATGCACTCAACCATACTCCTGAGTCTGTGGACCCCGCAACCCGGGGCAGCGGCAACGTAACGCAGAATGCCAAGCAGAACTTCATTACCGAAACCGGTAACCAAATAAAGAACAACACTCCGGGGGGCAATGCCGAGGAGCAGCGCCGCGGCAACACCAACAAGCCCCGCAACAACCCGCAAGGCAACTGGCCCATGTCGGTAGACAAAAGCCAGAAAGGCCCGGGCAGCAAAGCCGACTAAGCTAATAAAAGGAAAGAAAAAGCCCCGCTGGAAATTCCAACGGGGCTTTTTCTTTAAACCTAATAGCAAAGCCTTTACGGCACTACCGCCAGGCGCATCACGCGGGTATCTACGTCCCCATTGTCGAAGTAGTCCTGGCCGAAGAGGATGGTGCGGTTGTCGAGCCAGCGGGGCTGGTTGAGGCCCCACTCTGTTTGGCGCTGCCAGAGCATGCGCAGGCCGGCCGCTTCCACTTCCCATACCTGAAGGCCACTGGGTTCGTAGCGGGCCAGCACGTCGGAGTTGCCACACACGAAATGCCGGCCGTCGGGGGCTACGGCGGGGGGGCTCCATACTTGAGTGCGGCGGCCGGTTTGTTGGTTTACCAGCAGGTAATAGCCGCCTTCGTAGAGGTGTACTGACAGGAGCCAGTGCCGGATGCTGGGCAGCGTCGCCACGTATTCGTAGGCTATGTTGGCTTCGTAGTCTTCGGCGGGGTTATCTACAAAGCGCAAAGGGGCTCCTTTGGCCGGCTGCAGCAGCAGGGTACGGCCTGTGCGCCGCACGCGCGGGCCGGCGGTTTTCAGGCGCCGCCGCTCCTCAGCAGCTATGTCTAGGTCGTTTTCCTCGGCTTCGGCCGTAGCAGCGGTTTGCAGCCACTCGGGCGCGGGCAGCCGCTCGTACACCGCGGGCGGGGCCGGATATAGCTGCAGCACGCGGCCTCCTTCCAGCACCAGCGTATCGAGGTGAGCCCAGCGGTATACGGGGCGGGGCACCGCCTTTTTCAGGACCGGCTGGGAAGGGTCGGGCTTAGGCATTTCCTTGGGCTGCATGCGCAGGGAGCAGGCTGCCAGCGGAATCAGCGCCAGCATCCAGGTTCCTGAAGAAATTTGCCCGGCAAGCATGAAAGGTACGGTTTTCGACACGGGCCTAAAACTCCTGCTTGATCCACTGGCGGAAACTCGCCCGTTGCGTGGCTGTGGCTTCAGGCAGCTTTTCCACGGTGAGCTTCTGCCAGAACCGCTGGCCGGGTTGGGCTTCCAGCACCACCGTCAGCAGCCGGTTCTGGCGAAACACGCTTACCTCGTAGCGCAGGTCGTTGTTGGTTGACAGCAGGGCCTGCAGGTTCATATCCACGCGACGCCCATTCACGGCTACGATTTCATCGTCTACGGTCAGGGCAGCGGCGGCGGGCGAGTCGGGCAGGATGTCGGTAACCTCCGTCCGTTCGTTTTTCACCACCGTACGGAAGCCGAAGTAGCTTTCCGACGCCGAAGTGGTTTCTTCGATGCGCAGGGTGCAGCCCACCCAGTGTAGTGCCTTGTCGAGCGGCTCTTCCAGCGACGCGGTGCCGTACACGAACTTATCAAAGTAGGCCCGCATGTCGCGCCCGGCAGTTTCCGTCACCAAGCGCATGTAGTCTTCCTCGGTGTAGCCCACGCCTTTCCGGCCAAATTCCTCGTACAGGCGGCGCATTACATCGTCGAGGCTGCGCTGGTGGCCGGTGAGGTGGCGCAGGGTGAGGTCGAGCAGCAAGGCCACCAGGGCTCCTTTGTGGTACACTGACACCTTGCGGTCGGGCACGCCGGGCTTGTAGCCATCCAGCCACAAATCCACGCTGGCATCGGCCAGGGACAGGTTGAAGCGGCCGTAGTCATCGTAGTGCTTACGCAATACCGTGTTCAGCTCCTGAAAATACTGCTCCACCGTCCGTACACCGCTGCGGGCCAGCAGGTACTCGCCGTAGTAAGTAGTGATGCCCTCGGCTATGTAGCAGGTGCGGAAGTAGTTCTCACGGGCGTAGTCGTAGGGCTGCATTTCGGCAGGCCGAATGCTCTTGATGTTCCAGGTATGAAATAGCTCATGGCAGCTTACGCCCAGAAATTCCTTGTACAGTCCTTCGGTCATCAGCAGCTCGGCCGGACCCAGCGTAATCACGGTGGAGTTGGTGTGCTCTACGCCGTGGTAGTGCTTGTAAGGCAGGATCTGGTTGAGGTAGTGGTAATCTGAAACCGGGAAGCTCCCAAACAGCGCCATCTGCTCTTCGGTGAAGGCTGTAAAGTCGCGTAGAATCTGCTCCCAATCGGGCGCACACTCGCCCTGTATCCACACGGTGAAGGGCAGGCCCTGCACCTGGTAGGTGCGCTGCTGCAGCGTGGGGCTGGCTATCAGCGGGGAGTCGGCCAGCTGGTCGAAAGAGTTGGCTTGTAAGGTATTGGGGCCGCTCTGAGGTAGGCCGCAGGCTATCTGCCAGTTTTCGGGCAAATCCAGCTGCAGCTGGCAGGTTTCGTTCTGGCGGCCGTCGATGTACATAAAGCACTGCACGCCGTTCAGATACAGCTGCGACTCATCCAGCCAGGAGCCGCCGGCGTCCATCTGGTGGGCGTAGAAGTTGTAGCGTACCTGCAGCGTGCGGCCCGCCACGTCCCGGATTTCCCACCGGTCTTTGGTGAGCTTACGGTAGGGCAGGAGGGCGTTGCTATTAGCATCCAGCACCTCTACCCGCTGGATTTTCTGGGCAAAGTTCTGCAGCTCGTAGCGGCCGGGGCGCCAGGCCGGCAGCTGCAGCTCTATGGGTTCGGCCGCGGCGGCCGGCACTTCAAAAGTCATCTGAACCTGCACGTAGAAGGTCAGTGGGTTCTCAAACGAGACGTGGTAGTGAATCATGGCAGCGCGCGGCGGCAGGGGCAGAAAATCCTGCCTAAAGGTACGGCTATCCGGCGGAAAAGGACGGGAGAAAATGGTAGTTTTCCGCTTGTATTTCCGGCTGCAAAAACACCGGCCGCTGCCCGATTGACCTCTGCCAAGAACGAGCCGGTCAGGAAAAAGGTGAACAAAGGCGTTGTCTTTTCCAAACCAACCTGTTACCTTTGCCGGCCTTACCTGCCATTGAGTCACTACACATACCATGAAACGTACTTTTCAGCCTTCGCAGCGCAAGCGCCGCAATAAGCACGGTTTCCGCTCGCGCATGGAAACCGCCAACGGCCGCCGCGTGCTGGCCTCCCGTCGTGCCAAAGGCCGCAAGCGCCTGACCGTATCCGACGAAGGTCGTCATAAGCGCTAAGCCTCTGCCGGCTCCGGCCGGCTCGCCCCCGCTCATGGGTACTCCTGCGCCGGGCGCGCGCTCCTATTCGTTTCCGAAGGAAGAACACTTGTGTCGAAAAAAGCTCATCGAAGAGCTGTTCGGCCGGGGTTCTTCTTTTGGTTTATACCCCTTGCGGCTGGTATGGCTGCCCGCGCCCGCGCCCACCCAGGCTCCGCCGCAAGTCCTAGTCAGTGTCTCCAAGCGCACGTTTAAGCGGGCCGTAGACCGGAATTATCTAAAAAGGCTGCTGCGCGAAGCGTACCGGCTCAATAAATATCGGCTCGTGGAAGCGGCCAACGGCCATCCGGTGGCCGTATTGGCCCTTATTTACAGCGGTAAGGAAAAAAAGCCTTTCACGCTCATCGAAAAAAATTAATTTCAGGGCTAGAGCGTTTGCTGCAGGAAGCCGCTGCCCCCGCTGCAACACCCGTTACCACGTCTCGTCCTTCGGCGGCTGGGTAACGTAAAACCGGGTTGCTGAGGCGCTTGGTCTGCGTTTGAGTGAAGGGTCTTTATCTGCCTCCCGCCCGTATATGCGTAAAAAGTCTATTGCCGCCGGCCTGCTCCTGGGAGGAGCTACGCTGCTCGTCTCGTTTCGCTCCGTTTCCGACAACGAGCGGTACTTCGAAATTGCCAAGAACCTGGATATTTTCGCCACCCTGTTCAAGGAGGTGAATACCTATTACGTGGATGAGGTGACGCCCGGGCGACTGGTGAAAACCGGTATCGACGCGATGCTCAAGAGCCTCGACCCCTACACCAACTACATTCCCGAAGACGATATCGAGGACTTCCGTACGCTCACCACGGGCCAGTACGGCGGCATTGGAGTGCTGGTGGTGAAGCGGGGTACCAAAACTGTGGTGCAAGCCGCGCACGAAGGCTACCCGGCCCAGAAAGCCGGCTTGCTGCCCGGCGACGAAATCCTGAGCATCAACGGCATTTCGCTGGAGAAAAAGAGCAGCTCCGATATCAGCAAGCTGATGAAGGGCCAGGCCAACTCCCAGGTGAAGCTGATGGTCACGCGCTACGGCCAGGACGCGCCGGTGGAAATCAACATCACCCGCGACAAGATTCAGGTGGACAACGTGCCCTACTACGGCATGCTCACCAACGACATCGGCTACTTCCAGCTCACGGGCTTCACGGTGGATGCCGGCAAGGAAGTGCGCCTGGCCGTGGGCAAGCTTAAGGAAATGGGCGCTAAAAAGATTGTCTTCGACATCCGCGACAACCCCGGCGGGCTGCTCAACGAGGCCGTGAACATCTCCAACCTGTTTGTAGACAAGGGCCTTGATATCGTGAGCACCAAAGGCAAGGTGACGGAGTGGAACAAGACCTACAAGGCGCTGGATACCCCGCTGGATACGCAGCTGCCCATTGCCATCATCACGAGCAGCCGCTCGGCCTCGGCCGCCGAAATTGTGTCGGGGGTGTTGCAGGACTACGACCGCGCCGTGCTGGTAGGGGAGCGGACGTTTGGGAAAGGGCTGGTGCAGGCAACCCGCCCACTGAGCTACAACTCCCAGCTGAAGGTGACGACCGCCAAGTACTACATTCCGAGTGGGCGCTGCATTCAGGAAATCGACTACTCGCACCGCGCCGACGACGGTACGCTGGGTAAAGTGCCTGACTCCTTGCGTACTGCCTTCAAAACCCAGGCCGGCCGCACCGTGTTCGATGGTGGCGGCGTAGCCCCCGACGTGGAAGTGCAGGAGCGCGAAGTAGCCGAAATTACGCGCCTGCTGCTGCAGAAGAACTACCTGTTCGACTACGCCACGCGCTACCGGGCCGAGCACGCCACCATTCCGCCGGCCCGCGAGTTCAAGCTCTCCGATGTGGAGTACCAGAAGTTCGTGCAGTTTCTGCAGAACAAGGACGTGAGCTACTCCACGGAGGTCGAGAAAAGCTTGTCCGACCTGATGAAGAAAGCCAGGGACGAGAAGCACTACGAGGACGTGAAAACCGAGCTGGAGGCTATTCGGCGTAAGGTTTCCACCAACAAGAGCAACGACCTGACCCGTTTCAAGCCCGAAATCAAGGAGCTGCTGGAGCAGGAAATCGTGTCGCGCTATTACTTCCAGAAAGGCCAGATCGAAGCCTCCTTCGACGACGACCCCAACGTGCTGGCCGCCGTGCAGGTGCTCAACGACCCCAACCGCTACGCCGCCCTGCTCCGCCCCAACGGCCGCGCCGCCAGCGCCAGCAAAAGCGCCGGCACGAAATAGAGACCAACAACCAGAAGAGTAGACCCTGAAAAGTCTACTCTTTCTATATTCTATAAATCTATGTGGAAGAAGCTGCTGTATTACGCTTCGTTCAGCGTGCTTTATGTGGCATTGTTTGTTTATAGCATAGTAGAGCTATTCTTCTTTGAGTTCACCGGGCCGCTTAAAGAAAATTACAGTTTCTGGGAATTACTGGCCTTGCCTCCAAGATACTGGGAAACTAAGCTGGCGTATGTTACCTGTTCGTTCCTGTATTTCCCTTTTGGAATTCCTCTTTTGTATGTAAAAACCGATACGATACTCCCACTGGTAGCAATTGTTCTCGACTCGCTCTTCATGGCCTGGCTGCTGCAAAGGCTGTTTAAGAAGATCAAGTTGCAGCGGGTGCATGTTGAGCAACCATAGTTGAGGCGCTTATTGCCATTACCTTTGTCCCTATGGAAAATCTTCGTCAGCGCATTACCACCAATCCACACCAGTGCGGCGGGCGCCCCTGTATTGGGGGGATGCGCATCCGGGTATCGGATGTACTGAGTTTGCTGAGCGCGGGCCTGACAAATGAGCAGGTGTTAAACGAACTGCCTGACCTGGAGCCGCTAGATATTCAGGCTGCTTTGCAGTACGCGGCGCAGCGGCTCGATTATCCGCAACTGGCCGCATGACGTTCTGGATTGACGCCTAGCTTTCACCGGCTTTGGCGGCTTGGTTACGCTGGAAGTTTGCCGTGGATGCCTGGCCGCTACGGGAGTTGGGGTTGCGTGATGCCGATGATGACGTCATCTTTAAAGCCGCCAAAACGGCCAGCGTTACTATCATCACGAAAGATGCCGACTTCCGTTCCTTGCTGGAGCAACTGGGGCCACCACCGCAGATTTTATGGCTTACCTGCGGAAATACTTCGAACAACTGCAGGAAGTTCTTCTGAAAACCTTTGCTACCGCTCTGGAATGGCTGAGACGCGGTGAACCGCTAGTTGAAATCAAAGATGCCTGAGCCCTCCCTCATCCTCTCCCTCGAAACCTCTTCCCCCGTCTGCTCCGTGGCCCTGCACCGCGTGGCCGACGGCTCCCTGGTGGGCCAGACGGAGCTGCGGCTGGAGAAGTCGCACTCCTCGCACCTGAGCGTGCTGGTGAGCCAGCTGCTGGAAAACACCGGCCACACCCTGCAGGACGTAGCCGCCGTGGCCCTGAGCGACGGGCCGGGCTCCTACACCGGGCTGAGGATTGGGGCCGCCGCCGCCAAGGGCTTCTGCTACGCGCTGGACGTGCCCCTGCTGGCCATTGGCACGCTGCAAAGCTTGGCCCACCAGGTAGCCCAGCGCACCGCCCGCCCCGAAAACTACCTGTACTGCCCCATGCTCGATGCCCGGCGCATGGAAGTGTACGCCGCCCTCTACCGGCACGACGGCACCGAAGAGCTGGCGCCCACGCCCCTCATCCTCGACGCCGATACCCTACGAGAACAATTAGCCCACCACTCCTTGTTATGCTTTGGTAACGGTGCGGCCAAGTTCCGGCCGCTCGTGGCGGGGCATCCGCACGCTGGGTTTCTGATGGGCATCGAGCCCTCGGCGGTGGCCGTGGGTGAACTGGCCCTCGGCGCCTACCAGCGGCAGGAGTTTCGCAGCGTGGCCTACTACGAGCCGTTCTATCTAAAGGAAGTGTACACCACCACCCCGAAAAAGTAGGGGCGGGGCTTGTCCCCGCCCGCCGTGTGCGCCGGTGCAGGAGCCGGCGTGTCGGCAGGCGGCCGCAGAACGAAAACGTGTTGTAACGACGGGCGGGGACAAGCCCCGCCCCTACTACTCATATCATGGAAGACATCCTCATCAACCGGGTGGCGCAAAGCGCCCTCACCACGCTCAACCTGGAAGAGTTTATTCATCCGGGCGAGCGGGTGGTGTATGACATCAAGGAAAACCTGTTTCATGGGCTGATGCTGCGCGAAAAGGACTTCCGCGAGTTCATCAAAACCCACGACTGGACGCAGTACGCGGGCCAGAATGTGGCCATCATCTGCTCGGCCGATGCCATTGTGCCCACCTGGGCCTACATGCTGCTGGCTTCCAAGCTCCAGAGCTACGCGCACCGCTACGTGTTCGGCAACCTGGAGGCGCTGGAGCAGGAGCTGTTCCAGGAAGCCATTGCCGGTATCGACGCCGAGCAGTACCGCGACGCCAAGCTGGTGATAAAAGGCTGCGGCGAAAAGCCCGTGCCCACCTACGCTTACGTGGCCATCATGCAGAAGCTGCTGCCCGTGGCCGCCAGCATCATGTACGGGGAGCCGTGCAGCACCGTGCCCCTCTACAAGCGCCCCAAAGCCTAAGCCGTCTGGCCGGTTGTCAATGAAAAAGCCCTTCTGATGCGTCAGGGGGGCTTTTTTGGCTTTCGACGGAGGCGTAAACGGGCGTAGAAGCGGCGTAAACCCTCGTAGAAGTGGCGTAAGCCTCCGTAGAAACGGCGTAAACAGGCATCGAAACGGCGTAAGCCTTCATAGAAGGGGCGCGAATGCGCGTAGAAGCGGCGCGGCGCCGGCCCCCGCGCCAAATGTCGGGTACGGTTGCATCTTTGGGGCGCACATCCACCTTCTATATGTCTGAGCCCGCCGCCGTCAACTCCTATAAACTTAGTTTGCTTACGGGCGTGGCCATTGTGGTGGCCAGCATGGTGGGCACGGGCGTGTTTACCAGCCTGGGGTTTCAGGTGCTGGGCATCCAGAGCGGGTTTGCTTTGCTGATGCTGTGGGTGGTGGGCGGCCTCATTGCTCTGTGCGGGGCCTTGTGCTACGGCGAGCTGGCGGCGGCCATGCCTCGCTCGGGCGGGGAGTACCACTACCTGTCGCAGATTTATCACCCGGCGCTGGGCTTTCTGTCGGGGTGGGTGTCGGCTACGGTGGGGTTTGCGGCGCCCACGGCCCTGGCGGCTATGGCGCTGGGGCGCTACGCCCAGAGCGTGTGGCCGGCGTTGTCGCCGCAATGGCTGTCGGTGGGCGTGGTGCTGGCCCTCACGGCCGTGCACGCCACCAACAAGCAGGCCGGCAGCCGCCTGCAGGTCATCATTACCACGGTGAAGGTGCTGGTGCTGGTGCTGTTTATCGGGGCGGGGCTGGCGGCAGCCACGCCTACGGACCTGGCATTTGTGCCCCAGGCGGCCGACTGGCAGCAGCTGCTGAGCCCGGCCTTTGCCGTGTCGTTGGTGTATGTGTCGTACGCTTACTCGGGCTGGAACGCGGCGGCCTACCTCACCGGCGAAATGGCCAACCCCCAGCGCAACCTGCCCCGCATTCTGCTGCTGGGCACCGCGCTGGTGCTTTTGCTTTATGTGGGGCTGAACTTCGTGTTTCTGTATTCGACGCCCATTCCCCGGCTGGCCGGGCAGGTGGAAGTGGGCTTCGTGGCCGCCACGGAAATCTTCGGGTCGGCGGCGGGCCGGCTGATGGGCGGCGTCATTGCGGTACTGCTGGTGTCCACGGTCAGCTCCATGATTTTTGCCGGGCCGCGCATTGTGCAGGTGATGGGGGAGGACCTGCCCCCGCTCCGGGGCCTGGGCAAAGTAAGCGCGGCCGGCATTCCGGTGCGGGCCACGCTCTTGCAAACGGCCCTCACGCTGCTGTTCCTGCTCACGGCCACCTTCGAGCAGGTGTTGCTCTACGCAGGGTTTGTGCTTAGCTTGTTCACGTTCCTGACGGTGCTGGGGCTGTTTGTGCTGCGCTGGCGCCGGCCCGAGCTGCCGCGTCCCTACCGGGCCTGGGGCTACCCCATCACTCCGCTGCTATTTCTGGCCCTCAACGGCTGGACGCTCTGGTTTATCATCGACGACAAGCCCCGCGAAACCGGCTACGGCCTGCTTACGCTGCTGGTGGGGCTGCTGGTGTACTACGTGGGGCGCGGGGTAGGCCGCCGGGGTTAAGCTTATTGGTCTGAGTTATGAAAATCACTCCCCCTGACCCCGGCAGCGCCTCCTGGAAGCGCAAGGCGTACAGCGTCATCTTCGAATCGGACACGCGCGCCGGGCGGGCCTTCGATATCCTGCTGCTGGTGGCCATCTGCTTTAGCGTGCTGGCCGTGATGCTGGAAAGCGTGCGGTCCATAGATGCCCGCTACGGCCCCATTCTGCGGGCCGTGGAGTGGTTTATGACGGGGCTGTTCATCATCGAATACCTGTTGCGGCTGCTGGTGGTGCGCCGTCCGCTGGCCTACGCGCTCAGCTGGCTCGGCATCATCGATTTTCTGGCCATTGTACCTACGCTGGCCAGTCTGCTGTCCGTTGGCAGCCGCAACCTCATCGTGATTCGGACGCTGCGGCTCCTGCGCGTGTTCCGCATCTTCAAGCTGGGCCAGTTTGTGGGCGAAGGCGAGTTTATTTTGACGGCCCTCAAAGCCAGCCGCCACAAGATTCTGGTGTTTCTCACGGCCGTGCTTACGCTGGTGGTCGTCATCGGCACGCTCATGTACGTGGTGGAGGGCGGCAAAAATGGCTTCACCAGCATTCCGAAGAGCATTTACTGGGCCATCGTCACGCTCACCACCGTGGGCTACGGCGACATTTCCCCCGTGACGGTGCTGGGCCAGACGCTGGCTTCGGTGCTTATGATTCTGGGCTACGCCATCATTGCCGTGCCCACGGGCATCGTATCGGCCCAGATGGCCTCGCCCGGCCGGCCGGCGGCCCCGGCCTTCAAGCAGGTCATCTGCCACGTGTGCCAGGCCACCGAGCACCGCCCCGAGGCCGAATACTGCTGGCACTGTGGCGAGAAGCTTTGACGTGTACCTTTGACGAGCTTGTTTCTTTCCCACGCATTTCTCCTGACTATGCGCTTTCCTGTTGCCCGGTTGCTATGGCCGGCTTTCTTCCTGACGCTGGCGGCCTGCTCGGACCCCAAAACCTCCACTCCCCAGCAGCAGCCCGCCGCCCCCACGCCGGTCCCCGCCACGCCCGATACCGCAGCGGCCGCCCCGGCTACTCCGCCCGCCCCCGATACCACCGCCGTGCAGGACGTGGCCGCCTACCTGGCCGGGCAGCGCCTAAGCCAGGGCAGTGCCCTCCGGCCCCTGGCCCAGCGCCCTACCTGGCAAGCCTACGCCACCGACGCCGACAAAAGCTGGAGCAAGTACCACGCCGCCCGCACCGACAAGATTCAGCAGTGGGCCGCCACCGAGCTGGATTCGGTGCGCCGCCAGAGCCCCGTTATCTTCTACCCCTTCAGCGGGCCCGATCTGCTGAACGTGGTGACCATGTTCCCGACCAGCCAGACCTACGTGCTGGTGGGCCTGGAGCCGGTGGGCACCGTGCCGCACCAGCGCACCCTCGAAAACCCGAAGCTGTTTACCATGCTCAAGAAGTCGTTGTGGTCGGTGCTGGAGTTCAGCTTTTTCCGCACCAACGACATGGCCGTAGATCTAAAATCGGTAGAGCTGGATGGGTCGTTGCCGCTGATGCTGCTCTTCGCCGCCCGCACCAGCCACCAGGTAACCGGGGTACGCTACGTGCAGCTTGATACCGAAGGCCAGCTCACCGAAGCCGACTCGGCTACCATCAGCCGGCCCGGCCCGAAGGTGGTTCCCGGCGTGGAGCTGACGATGCGCGACAAAACCGGCTTGGATAAGAAAGCCTACTACTTCTCCGCCGACCTCAGCGACTGGAAGCTGGGCCAGACCCAGGAAGCTGCCCTTAAGTACGTGCGCAGCCTCGGCCCGCTGACCACCTACGTGAAGTCGGCCTCTTACCTGATGCACAAGTCCTACTTCAGCAAAGTGCGCAACCTGACTATGGAGCGCAGCCGCTACGTGCTGCAGGACGATTCGGGCATTGCCATGAAGTACTTCCGGCCAGCCAACTGGCAGTTCACGCACTACGGCACCTACAAGCGCCCCATTAACCTTTTCGCCAAGCACTACCAGCCCGAGCTGACCCGCGCCTACGCCGACACGGTGCGCCGCGTGCGCCCGCTGCCCTTCGGCACCGGCTACAACTGGCGCCAGAACGACTCGAACCTGCTGCTGGCCCGTCGTACCAAGCCGGTGGAGTAAGCCGAAGCCCGCATCCGGAGCTCTAGCGGCGGTACGTGAACCCCACGAAGAATTCCCGCTCGGCTTCTTTGCTGAGCGCCAGATGCGTGCCTAGGTCGGCCTGAAAGTTTTCCCCAAAGGAAATGATAGGCGCCAGATTGAGCGAGGAGCGCCAGCCGCTGTGCAGCTCGTCCCACTGCGTCACGCCTTCCACCAGAAAGCTGAAGGTGTCGTTGAACTCGTGGTCGAGGGCCACGGAGGGCATCAGGCGCAGGTAGTGGTTGTGGGTCTCCTGGTCGTAGTTCACGTCGGCTTCCAGCTGTACGTCGAAGTTCCAGCGGTGCGGCAGCTCCACGTTCACGGGCAGGATAAGGCCACCTTCCACGGCGCCCCGGCCGCTGGTGGGCAGGCGCGTGTAGGCCACTACCCCCATGGCCACGGGGCCTTCCTGATCATCACCCAGAAAGTTGTGCTTGACCCGTAGCGTCATGTCGCCAAAGCTGGCGCGGCGCTGCCAGGGCGCATCGGCGGTGCGCTCTTTTTCAATCTTGTACAGCGGCACTTCCAGCTGCACGTCGGTGCGGCGGCTGAGGCCGAGCTTGACCACGGTGTAGGCCACTTTCCAGGTGCGGCTCTGCTCATCGTCCTCGCGGGAGTTGATAAGGCGCAGGCCGTCCATTTCAAGCTGAAAGTGGCCGGCATCTACCGTAAATGGGCTTTCCGTCACGCCGGGCCGGTCGGGCCGCAGGGGGCGCAGCTGGTTGCGGGGCACGGGCTTGAATAGGCTGAAATGGGCGGAATCGTAGGGGCAGGTTTTGGGTTTATCCTGCGCCCGAGCAGCCACGGATAGGCACAGGCAGGCGGCCAGCACACGGAAAAAGTACATAAGTCCGGGAAAAGGAGGGAGGGTGCCGCCTGATACGCACGCCTGCGGCCATAAGGTGCAAGCGTGGAGCCAGGCCCACTCTCTGTCCTGCTGCGACTACAGCGCGTACCGGATGCCCAGAAACAAGCGCCGCCCCTGCATAGGCGCGTAGTTGTAGCTGGTATCGAAGGTGTAGCCCTGCGGGTTATCCACGCCCACCTGCTTGTCGAAGGGGTCGAAAGGGCGTAGCAGCGGGTGGCGGGGCAGGAAGTTGAAGAGGTTCTTAAGGCCGCCGTACACTTCCAGCCCCTCGCGCAGCTTGCGGGTGGCCTGCACGTTCTGGAGGGCAAACCAGGGGGAGCGGCCGGGCCGGAAGTCGTTGGGGAATACCGGCAGCGGCATGGGGCTGCTCACCTGGCCCGTGTAGTCGAGCGCCACACCCAGCTTCTGCAGCGTGTAGCTCACGGCCCAGGTGCCCGAAAACGGCGGGGAGTGGAGCTGCTCCACCCGCCGCAGCGGACCAGCCGCGGTGCGTTCCTGCCGGAATACGTCCAGCAGGGTCACGCCCAGCATAATTTTCAATGGGCGGGCCAGGGCAAACTCGGAGTTCAGTGTGAGGCCCCGGCTTACGGCGTAGCCATCGAGGTTGCGGTACAGGATCTGGTCGGGGTTGGTGTCGTAATCGGGGCTGATTTTGTTGGTGAAGTAGGTGTAGAACAGGCTGGCATCGAGGGTGAGGGTGCCGCCGCCGCGGGTAGTCAGGAAGCGGTTGTAGTTCACGTTCACGTTCCAGCTGCGTTCCGGCTTCAGGGCTTCAGGCACCACCACCTGCCGGGCGCCGGTGAGGGCCGCGTGGTCTTCCGTGAACAGGTTTACCACCCGGTAGCCGTTGCCCAGGCCCACGCGCCACACGCGGCTGCCGTCGGGGCGGCCCCACTTGTAGTTCAGGCGCGGGCTCAGGATGCTGCCGTGCCGGGAGTTGTAGTCGTAGCGCAGGCCGGCCAACAGGGTAGCGTCGGGCGTGAGGCGCCACTCGTCCTGCACGAAAGCGCCGGGCAATTGCACCAGGTCGGGCTGGTTGCGGGGCGGTTCGGTGCCGGCCGGGCGGGCCGTAGCGGGCGTATTGTCGTCGTACCAGGTGGTGCGGTAGGTGGCCCCCGCCAGCAGGCTGTGGCGGATGCTCAGCTCCCGCGCCCACGTCAGCTGCCCGAAGCCCACGCGCTGGCTAGCTCGGTACAATGTGGTGCCATAGGCCGAATTTTGCTGGTGCTGGTTGTAGGTGCCGCTGAGTAGTATCTTCTGGCCCGCAATGGGCAGTTGATATTGGCCTAGCAGCTCGTATCGGCTGGTATACACGCTTTCCCCGTACACCCTGTCGCCACCGCGGTGCTTGGGCGCCCAGTCCAGCTGCCCCCCAAACCGGTCTTCGTAGTAATAACGCCCCGCCAAGTTGGCCACGCGCTGTTCGGGCCGCGCCCAGCTCCACTTGTTGAATACCGAAATGCGCTGCTGCGTGGGCACGTCCGTGAAACCATCCTCGTTCACGTCGCGGCGCTGGGTGTAGTGGTAGAGGCTGGTGCTGAGCAGAGTAGAGGCAGAGCCAACGGTGCGGGCCAGGCCGAGGTCCAGGTTCACGTCGCGGTGGGAAGTAGCCAGTACATCGGCCGAGAAGCGCGGGGCTTTGCTGGGGTTTTTGGTGATGACGTTGATAAGGCCGCCCACCGCTTCGGAGCCGTAGAGGGTGGAGGCCGGGCCTTTTACCACTTCTACCCGCTCAATCAGGCTGCTCGGGATACCGCTCAACCCGTATACCGTGCCCAGGGAGCTAACCAGCGGCATGCCGTCAATCAGCACCATTGTGTAGGGCCCTTCCAGCCCGTTGATGTGGATGTCGCCGGTGCCGCACACGTTGCAGTTGAGCTGGGGCCGCACCCCATTGATCATGGCTAGGTTCTCGAACAAACACACCGCTGGGTTTTTCCGGAACAGCTTGGGCGAGTACAGCTCCACCGCCACCGGCGACTCCCCGCGCATCACCTCGTTCAGGGTGCCGCTCACTACCACTTCGCCCAGGGCGCTGGCACTCGGGTTCAAACTGAGGTTGACGGTGGTTGTCTGCCCGGCGGCTACCGCAACTCCCCGCTCCGTGGCCAGGTAGCCCACCGCGCTGCACACCAGCCGGTACGTGCCGGCCGGCACCGATGCCAGCGTGAAGCGGCCGTGCTCATCGGCCGTGGCACCCAGTGTGGTGCCTTTCAGCCCCACGCTGGCAAAAGGAACTTCCTTGCCATCCGACCGGACCACTCCCACCAGCTTGCCGGTAGACTGCGCCCGGCCGCTGACGGAAAAGATAAACAGGAAAACCAGTAGTAGGATATGTTTCATTTTAGGTGCTAGTGCTTTATTTATTTAGATGAGCCTAAATTCTTGGGCCGAAAAAACGCGGCAGCGTAAGCTGCCGCGCTGCCAACCGGTTAGCCCAGGAAGGTTTCGTAGAGCAGGTAAAGGTTGAGCACGATAATGATACCGGATACCAGCCACGCCAGCCATTGCACCCAAGGGCGGTTTACGAACACGCCCATTTTGGCCTTGCTGCCCGTGAACAGCACCAGCGGTACCACCGCAAAGCTCAGCTGGAAGCTCAGAATCACCTGACTGAGCACCAGCAGATCGGCGGTGCCTTTCTCTCCGTAGATGATGGTTACAATGAGGGCAGGCACCACGGCAATACCGCGCGTAATAAGGCGGCGCAGCCAGGGCTTGAGTTTCAGGTTCAGGAAGCCCTCCATTACGATCTGCCCGGCCAGCGTGCCGGTCAGGGTAGAATTCTGGCCCGACGCCAGCAGCGCAATGGCAAACACAGCACCAGCGGCACCGGCTCCTAAGACCGGTGCCAGCAGCTTATGTGCATCGTTGATGTCAGCCACATCAAACAAGCCGTTTTTGTGGAACGTGGCCGCCGCCGTTATCAGGATGGCCGCATTCACAAAGAAGGCCAGAAACAAGGCTACCGTAGAGTCGATGGTGGCAAATTTGATGGCCATGCGGCGGCCGCTCTCGGTTTGCTCGATCTGGCGCGTCTGCACAATGCTGGAGTGCAGGTACAGATTATGCGGCATCACGGTAGCCCCCAGAATACCAATGGCAATGTAAAGCATGCCGGGGTTGGTGACTACCTCTTTCTGAGGCACAAGCCCTTTGGCAATGCCCAAATAATCGGGGTTGGAAACCAGGATTTCGTAGACGAAACAGCCGAAAATCAGCACGATCAGGCCCGCTACGATACTTTCGATAACCCGGAAGCCTTTATTCTGGAAGTAGAGCACCGCCAGCACGTCGAGGATGGTGAGTACCACGCCCCAGGGCAGCGGCAAGCCAAACAGCAGGTTCAGGGCAATGGCCGAGCCGATAACTTCGGCCAGGTCGCAGGCGGCAATGGCAATTTCGCAGAACAGCCAGAGCACCATGGCCACCGGCTTGGAAAAATGGTCCCGGCAGGCCTGGGCCAGGTCGCGCCCCGTCACGATGCCCAGCTTGGCCGCCAGGTGCTGGAGCAGCATGGCAAACAGGTTGGAAATCAGGATAACCGACAGCAGCGTGTAGCCGAAGCGCGAGCCACCGGCAATGTCGGTGGCCCAGTTGCCGGGGTCCATGTAGCCCACGGCCACCATCAGGCCCGGGCCCCAGAAAGCCATCAGCTTGCGCCAGAACGAGGCGTCCTGGCCGGGCACCTTGATGCTGGCGTAGACTTCGCGCAAGGATGGGGCCGTGCGCGGCTTGCGCCAGCCGCTTTCCAAAGGAGCATCAGCCGCAGGAGTATCGGGAACAGCCGGATTGGGTGCGGGTAAGGTTTTGGGCATTGAGTTAGAAAGAAGCAGCGGCACAGATGCAGAAGAGCTTAGCCGTACAAAGAAACAGTTTTTAGACGTATCTAAATTTATTTTTAAGACAGTCTGCTTACCGATTTTGTTGTAAAAAGTTGCGTATACCTGCTGGTGCCGGAATTTTCCCGGAATTTTGCGCCCCGCCGTTCGGTTTACCGCCTATGTTTTCATTGCCCCTCAAAACGCGCTTTGCTCTGCTTTCTCTGGTGGTAAGCGTGGTACTGGTGGCCGTCAAGTTCTACGCCTGGCTGCTCACCCGCTCCCAGGCCGTGCTCACCGACGCGCTGGAGTCTATCATCAACGTGGTAGCCAGTGGCTTTGCGCTCTATAGTATTTACTTAGCCAGCCTGCCCAAGGACGAAAACCACCCCTACGGCCACGGCAAGATTGAGCACTTCTCCGTGGGCTTCGAGGGCGGCCTGATTCTCATGGCCGGGGTGTACATCTTCTATTCGGCCCTGCAGGCTATGCTGCACCCGCATACCATTGCCCAGCCCGACTGGGGCATGGTGCTGCTGGCCTTCACGGCTCTGGTGAACCTGGGCGTGGGCTTTCTGCTGGTGCGGGCCGGGCGTGAGCATCACTCTCCCACGCTGGTGGGCGACGGGCAGCACCTTTACCTTGACGCCGTGAGTACCCTGGTTTCGTGCGTGGCGCTCTTGTTGGTCGTCTTCACCGACAACGTGCTGTTCGACTCGGGCGCGGCGCTGCTGCTGGGCGTATTCATTGTGGTGAATGGCTACCGCATGGTACGTCGTTCGGTGTCAGGGCTGATGGATGAAACCGACGAGGCCACCGTGCAGCACGTAGTGGCCGAGCTGCAGGAGCACCGCGAGCCGGCCTGGATTGACGTGCACAACCTGCGCGTGGTGCGCTACGGGGCCAACCTGCACATCGACTGCCACGTGACGATGCCATACTATTTTTCCCTGGAGCAGACCCACGCGCAGGTTCACAGCATCGAACACCTATTCAGCCAGGAGTTTGCCGTGCCGGTCGAAATGTTTGTGCATGCTGACCCTTGCACCTTCGCGGCCTGCTCGCACTGCCACATGCCCGACTGCCCGGTGCGCCAGCATCCGTTCACCCAGGAAATTTCCTGGACGCTGGAAAACGTCGTTAAAAACGAACGGCACCGGTTGATGTGATATGAGAAGTGTGGCGCGCACCAGACGGAATTTCGCGTCGCAACTCAGTCTGAGGGCTTGTGTTGTAGCCAATGCTTCGTCGGCTACAACATGCTTTCCTTACTGCACCACAATGCGCTGGCGGTAGAGGCGCGCAGAAGTTTTTACCAAGGCCTGATACACGCCCGGCCGCAATGCCTTCAGTGAAACAGTATGTGTGCGGCTACCAGCCGCCAGCGGCTCCGAGCGAACCGTCCGGCCCAGTGCATCCTGCAGCACCAGCTGGGTTCCTCGTACCAGCGGAGC
This sequence comes from Hymenobacter sp. J193, assembly GCF_024700075.1. Taxonomy (NCBI): domain Bacteria; kingdom Pseudomonadati; phylum Bacteroidota; class Cytophagia; order Cytophagales; family Hymenobacteraceae; genus Hymenobacter; species Hymenobacter sp. J193. Next base: position 1,744,912 of record NZ_JAJONE010000001.1, on the reverse strand, counting down.
CGGGAAGCTTACGGTCAGCTTTTCATGCGCTGGGTTAGGCCACACGTCCAGTGTAGCGTAAGCTGGCTGCCGGGTGGCCGTCGGGGTATAGGCCAGGTTTTCCAGCACCATAATCCGGTCGTCGGAGGCGGCGGGTGAACCGCTGCCGTCCCGGTTGCTGGTGCCCACGTACACCCGCCCGGCCGGCGACACGCAGATAGCTCGTAGGCGGCCGGCTTCTTTATTCAGCACCAGGTTGGGCGCAGCGGTCAGGGCGTCGCCGGCAGTATTGAGGGGCAGCTGCAGCAATTGGCCGGCCTTCAGGCTCAGTAGCAGCAGCGAGTTTTGCCAGCCGGGTATGGCCGGGTGGTCGTAGTAGGTGAGGCCCGACACGGCAATGGTGGGCGTCCAGGCGTAGAGCGGCTCCCGCACGTTGTTGGCCGCGCAGAAAGTGGCTTCGGCGGCCAGGTTGCAGAAACCGTGCACCGTGGGCCAGCCATAGTTGCGGCCCGCCTCAATCAGGTTTACTTCATCGTCGTTGCTGGGGCCGTGCTCGGAGCTGTAGATGCGGCCCGAGGGTGCCCGCACGAGGCCCTGAGGGTTGCGGTGGCCCAGCGTGTACACGCGGCTACCGGCAGTAGGGTTATCGGCGGGAACGGTACCATCCAGGTTCAGGCGCAGGATTTTGCCTCTAGGTGAGGCTATGTTCTGGGCTTCATAGTCGATGTTGCCATCACCGGTAGACATCAGCATAGTGAGGTCGGGCAGAATGATCAGCCGGGAACCGTTGTGATAGGGGCTCGCGGGAATATTTTCCAGTAGCACTTGCGGGTCGGTAAGCACAGTGCCGTTGTAGGTGTAGCGCACCAGCTTTTCGCGCAGGCCGTCCTGGGTGTAGTTGTACACGACGTACACGTAGGGCGAAGCGGTGAAGTTGGGATGCAGGGCCATGCCCAGCAGGCCGCTTTCGCCGTTTTCTGTTACGTCGGGCACCGTGAGCAGCAGAGTTTTTTCACCGGTTTCGGGGTTCACGCGGCTGATACGGCCGGGGCGCTCCGTCAGCCAGAGCTGGTTGTCGGGACCCCAGAGCATTTCCCAGGGCGTATCGAACCCCGTAGCCAGTGTGCGGATGCTGACGGTGGTAGCGCCAACCGGCACCGAGGCGGGCTGAGCGAGCAGAGAGTATTGCCAGCAAAACAGCAGCAATAGCGCGGTGTAGAGTCTTTTCATGACAGAAAGCAGCTAGGGAAAGCCAGATGAAGTAAATGCTACGAAAAATTGCGCGGGTCGGTAAGGGCATTAGCTTTGTTTTTCAGCTTTCTGATTTTCGTCTATGCCCGAGTTTCAGCACCCCGTCAGCCAGTTCGTCATCAGCTCCGACCCTGCCCGCCTGGATATTGCGGCCATCCACCGCTACCTGAGTCAGGACTCGTACTGGGCGCAAAACATGCCCCTCGCCACCCTGGAGTGCGCTATTGCCAACTCCCTGAACTTCGGTTTGTTTGCGCCCGATGGCCGGCTGGCCGGCTTTGCCCGCCTCGTTACCGACTGCGCCACCTTTGCCTGGCTGTGTGACGTGTTCGTATTGCCCGAGTTCCGGGGACAGGGCCTTTCGAAATGGCTGATGGAAGTGGTGTGGGCCGCGCCGGAAATCCAGGGGGTGCGCCGCCGGATGCTGGCCACGCTGGACGCCCACGGCCTGTACCAGCAGTTCGGGTTCCAGCCCCTGGCCAACCCCGAGCGGTACCTCGAAATCAAGCTCCATAACCCCTACGGCACCCCCACGGCTAACTGAGTGGCTTCATGGTTATATGGTTGTCATTGCGAGCATAGCGAAGCAATTCATCCTGAGCAATGCCCAAAGCCCTAAAATGTGAAAAGCTCTTACCTGTGCGATAAGTAAGGGCTTTCTGGTAGAAAGATGGGTCGAGTATAGACCAGGACGGATTGCTTCGTCGTACCTCCTCGCAATGACAGCCATGCAGGCACCCAACTACCCAACCATTTAACACCATGCAAACGACCATGGCCGCCCGCTGGGAGCAGCTCACGGCGCCGATAGTACCCGACGAAGCCCGGCGGGTGGGGGTGCTGCGCCAACTCACGGAGCTGTATACCGGCTCTGGTCGGCACTACCACACGCTTACCCACGTGCAGGATCTGCTGCAGACCATCGACGAGCACGCGGACAATCTGCAGGAGGTGGCCGTGGTGCAGCTGGCCGCGTGGTTTCACGATGCCATCTACAACCCCTTGCGCTCCGATAACGAAGCCCGCAGCGCTGAGCTGGCCCGCGATTTTCTGCGCCACAGCAACTGGCCCGCCGCACGGCAGGAGCGGGTGGCGCTGCTGATTGAGCGTACTCAGGACCACACCCAACCCCAGCCGCCGCACGGTACCGACCTGCACTTCTTTCTGGATGCCGACCTGCAGGTGCTGGGCCGCCCCGAAGCCGAGTACTGGCAGTATGCCCGCCAGATTCGGGAGGAATACCGCCTGGTGCCTGATATACTTTACCGGCGCGGGCGGCGCAAGGTGCTGGAGAAGCTGTTATCAGTTCCACACCTATACCGCACGACCATGTTTCGGGAAAAGTTGGAAGACGCTGCCCGGGGCAATCTGCACGCTGAGCTGCAAGCCTGGGAGCAGGGCGGATTAGCGTAGTGGCTTGCAACGCCCGGCATGCGGAGTAGTCCTTGGCGCAGGCTGCGTATGTTGCGGCCCGTTGTCAAGCCTTCGTAGCGTATGCGTGTTGTTTACCTAAGCCTTTTTGGAGCTTCCTCATTGGCCGCGCCGGCCCTGGCCCAAACGGCTCCGTCGGCCCTGGCCCCGCTCACCGTCGAAAAGATTATGCGTGAGCCGGCGCAGTGGCTGGGCGGGTTGCCCTCGGCCCCGTACTGGAGCGAGGACGGCAAACACATATACTTCCAGTGGAACCCCGCCAAAGCCCGCCGCGACTCGCTTTATGTGCTGAGCCCCGCAGGCGGCACGCCACGCAAAGTGTCGTTGGCCGAGCAGCGCGGGCTGCCTTCGGTGCGGGGTCGATACGACCAGCGCCACCAGCGCAAAGTGTACGAGAAGGACGGGGATATTTACCTGCTGGACCTGAAAAACCAACGGGTGCGCCGTGTCACCAACACCGCCGAGCGGGAAACCGAGGCCGATTTCGCCTTGCAGGATAAGCTCATCAGCTATACCCGCGGCGGCAACCTGTTCACCTGGGACCCTGCCACCGGCGAAACCGTGCAGCGCACCGATTTCCGGCGCGGCAACCGGCCCGGCCCCGGCGAGCTGGATAAGTCGGCTAAGTTTCTGAAGGCCCAGCAGCTGGCGCTGTTTCAGGTAATCCGGCAGCGCGACCAGGATGCCAAAGCGCGGGAGCGGGCCCAAAAAGCCCTGCTGCGGCTGCGGCCCAAGGGGATCTGGCTGGGCAGCAAAACCGTGGAGAACCTGCAGCTCAGTCCCGATGGGTGCTACGTGACCTACACCCTGGTGCAGGAACCGGCCGCCGATAAGCTGGCGCTGGTGCCTAACTTCGTCACCATATCAGGCTTCACCGAGGAAATTCCGACCCGCTCGAAGGTGGGGGCACCCCAAACGGCCTACGAGCTGGGCCTCTACGATATTGGGCGTGACACCACGTTTGTGCTGGGCTACAGGGAGCTGAAAGGGCTGGACGAGCTGCCGGCTTACCGCAAGGAGTACCAGCTCACGGCCAAAGCCCCCACCGACACCGCCAAAACCAAAGCCGGCAAGCCCGCCACTGAGGTGCGCCGCGTGGTGCCCTACGGCCCGTTTTGGGCCGACAACGGCCAGCGTGCTTTCCTGGTCATTCGTTCCCAGGACAACAAGGACCGCTGGATTGTGGCCCTCGACCCAACCACCCAGAAAATCAGCCTGCTCGACCGGCAGCGCGACGAAGCCTGGATCAACGGCCCCGGCATTGGCTACGAGGCTGGCAATGTGGGCTGGCTGCCCGACTCGCGCCGCATCTGGTTTCAGAGCGAGGAAACCGGCTTTTCCCACCTTTACACGGTGGACGTGACCACGGGCCAGAAGAAAGCCCTGACCAGCGGCAAGTTTGAGATTCAGCAGGCGCAGCTCAGCCAAGACAAGAAAACCTGGTACCTCACCGCCAACAAAACCCACCCCGGCGAGCAGCACTTCTACCAGATGCCCCTGGAGGGCGGCCAACTCACTCAGCTTACTTCCCGCCCCGGGGCTAGTGAAGTAACTCTCTCGCCCGATGAAAAGACGCTGCTCGTGCGCTATAGCTACGCCAACAAGCCTTGGGAGCTGTTTGTGATGGACAACAAGCCGGGCGCGAAAATGCGGCAGCTTACCCACAGCACCACGCCGGAGTTTGAAAGCTACCCCTGGCGCGACCCGGAAATTATTACCATCAAAGCCCGCGACGGGGCCGAGGTGTATGCCCGCCTGTATCGCCCCGCCAACGCTGCGCCCCAGGGCCCGGCCGTGGTATTCGTGCACGGGGCCGGCTACCTCCAGAACGCGCACAAGTGGTGGAGCCAGTACTTCCGCGAGTACATGTTCCACAACCTGCTGGCCGACCAGGGCTACACCGTGCTGGACATCGACTACCGCGGCTCCAGCGGCTACGGCCGCGACGTGCGCACCGGTATCTACCGCTACATGGGCGGCAAAGACCTCGACGACCACATTGACGGCGCCAAGCTGCTGGTGGAGAAATACGGCGTGAGTCCGCAGCGCATCGGTATCTACGGGGGCTCCTACGGGGGCTTCATCACGCTCATGGGCATGTTCACCCAGCCCGAGGTGTTCCGGGCCGGGGCCGCGCTGCGCTCCGTTACCGACTGGGCACACTACAACCACGGCTACACCGACAACATCCTCAACGAGCCTTACAATGACTCCCTGGCTTACGCCCGTTCCTCACCCATCTACTACGCCGAGGGCTTGAAAGGCGCGCTGCTGATGTGCCACGGCATGGTGGATACCAACGTGCACTTCCAGGACATTGTGCGCCTCTCTCAGCGGCTCATTGAGTTGAAAAAGGAAAACTGGGAGTTGGCCGTATACCCCGTCGAAGACCACGGCTTCGTGGAGCCTTCCTCCTGGACCGACGAATACCGGCGTATTCTTAAGCTCTTCAATACCAACCTGAAACCAGCAGGCCCAGCGCCGGGAGCAACCGGGCAAAACTGACTTGGCTAGGCAAAGTAGATGGCGAGAAAAGCCATTTCAGGTAGGGTGAAAGCGCCGATAACCCGGGAAAGGCTAAATATTTAGCGGATAAGTCAAACGGAAAGTGCTAGGTTGAGTCGTTTTTCACCTATTCCCTTTTATGACTTCACCTGTTTACTATCAACCATCGGGGCGCTTCACCGTGAGCGGTATTCTTGGCTTGCTGCTGGTAGGAGCGGTGGCGGCGGTTCTGCTGGCCTTCGTGTACGTGTATGCTGTGTGGTATATCCCTTTTATCTACCTCAATTTTGCCTTTACGCTGGGGTTTGGCTTGCTGCTCGGCTTCGTGCTCCGAGCCGTTACCAAGGCCGGGAAGCTGCGCAATCCGGCTTTGGTAGGCTGGCTGGGCTTGGCAGTGGCTTTATGGGCCTGGTACGTGCAGTGGTGCGTGTACCTGACCCTGCTGGCCGGCGCCGGCGAAACCGAAAGCCTGGGCAGCCGCGCTTCCTTCACGCACACCACCTTCGAGGCCGATGTATTTCTGGGCTTGCTGCTAAGCCCCGGCACCTTGCTGGGGGCCCTGCCCTCCATTGCCGCCGAAGGAACCTGGAGCATCTTTGGCTTAACTATCAGCGGAATTTTCCTTTACCTTATCTGGCTGGCTGAGTTTCTGATCATTCTCCTGATGACGTGGAACATGCCCCGCAGCCAGTCGGAAGTGCCCTTCTCGGAGCTTTCCAACGAGTGGGCGGAAAAACGGACGCTGCCCCGGCCCGCCACGCCATTTGCCGATGCTGCCGCTACCAAGCTGGCCCTTGAAGCCGCTGACTGGAACCACCTGGAGCTACACACGAGTAAGGACGAAATGGCCCCGTTTGGCCGCCTGCACGTCTATCTTGCCCCCTCCGACCCCGACTGCTGTTTCCTTTCCCTGGAAAATGTAACCATCGAAACCGACAAGAACGGCAAGCCATCCGAAAAAACGGCCGACGTGCTGGAATATCTGCGAGTACCGCCTCAGGTTTGCCAGGAACTTGCTGCGCGTTTTGGGCCAGCTACCAGCTAGTCGTTTGCCCTGCAAGCAGGAAAATACATGCTCAAGTCTGACGTATGGGCCTTGCGGCGCATGTAATTACCAGACCAGCTTATTCGCCACGTAGAAAACTTGTAGCTTTGCGGCCTGCCTGATTCTCAAGAGGCAGGGTGGGGCTGCCGGCCCCTCGCGTACTTCTACCTTACAAGCTGATGCCGTACCTGTTCACCTCCGAATCTGTTTCGGAAGGTCACCCTGATAAAGTAGCCGACCAGATTTCCGACGCCATCCTCGACGAATATCTGCGCCAGGACCCCACGGCCAAAGTAGCCTGCGAAACCTTGGTAACTACCGATTTTGCGCTAGTAGCCGGCGAAATCAAATCGACCGCTCACGTGGAGGCCGAGCCCATCATTCGGGAAGTTATCCGCCGCATCGGCTACAACAAGCCCGAGTACCTGTTCAACGCCGACACCTGTGAGGTGATGAACCGCCTGCACGAGCAGTCGGCCGACATCAACCAGGGCGTGGAGCGCGCCACGGCCGAAGAGCAGGGCGCCGGCGACCAAGGCATGATGTTCGGCTACGCCACCCGCGAAACCGAGAACTACATGCCTCTGGCCCTCGACCTTTCGCACCGCTTGCTGCGCGAGCTGTCGGCCATTCGCAAGGCCGGACAGGAAATGACCTACCTGCGCCCCGACGCTAAAAGCCAGGTAACCATCCGCTACAACGACGACAACACGCCCGAGGCCATCGAAACCATTGTGGTAAGCACCCAGCACGATGATTTCGACGAAAGTGAGGAAACTATGCTGGCCCGCATCAAGGAGGATATTATCCACATCCTGATTCCGCGGGTAAAGGCGCAGCTGGGCGAGGAAGTTCAGGCGCTGTTTACCGCCGATATCACCTACCACATCAACCCCACAGGCAAGTTCGTGATTGGTGGCCCTCACGGCGACTCCGGCCTCACCGGCCGCAAAATCATTGTGGATACCTACGGCGGCAAAGGTGCCCACGGAGGCGGCGCCTTCTCCGGCAAAGATTCTTCGAAAGTAGACCGCTCGGCAGCCTACGCGGCCCGGCACATTGCCAAAAACCTGGTAGCCGCCGGCGTGGCCGACCAGGTGCTGGTGCAGGTAGCCTACGCCATTGGGGTAGCGCAGCCGGTAGGCGTCTTCGTAACCACCTACGGCACCACCAAAGCCAACGGCGCCTTCGGCCACCAACTCACCGACGGCGAAATAGCCGACAAGGTGCAGAAGCTGTTCGATCTGCGCCCCTATGCCATTGTGCAGCGCCTAGGCTTGCAGAACCCGATTTTTGCTGAGTCGGCCGCTTATGGGCACATGGGCCGCCAGCCCGGTACCAAGCAGGTGCAGGCTGCCGATGGCAGCACCCGCACTGTAGAAACCTTTACCTGGGAAAAGCTCGACTACGTAGACCAGATCAAAGCCGAGTTTGCCCTGTAAACGCTAACGCTTATGCTTCGCTTAATGGAAGCCCTGCTGCCGGCCAGCAAGCCCGCCCGTCTTGGACTAGCGGTGCTAGCGGCGTACTTTATCTACCGCGCGGGCGTCAGCACGGGTGAGTTCCTGTATTACGTGCAGCACTAGGCAAGCCCGAAATATAAAAAGCCCCGCCTGACATCGTCAGGCGGGGCTTTTTATTAAAATCTATGAGTTGCCAGCTGGTTAGTGGCTGACCATCTTATCCTTATACTTGGTGATCTGGCGCTTCAAACTGTCGGCGGCAGCGTCGGTAGCCGCTTCGAAGGTGCCGGCATCTTCCTGAGCAAACAGCATGGTGCCGGGCACCAGTACTTTTATTTCTACCGTTTTATTGGCTATACCATCCTTGTTGTTGAGGCGCAGAATCACTTCACCTTCCGTCACGCGGTCATAGAAGGTTTCCAGTTTATCAAGGCGCTTCTGAATGAAGTCGAGCAGTTTTTGGTCGGCATCGAAATGCACCGATTGCATCTGTACTTTCATCAGTAGTGGGGTTAGGGAGTAGAAAAAAGAAACAACTAGGCCTTGGGATGGGCCTTTTCGAAAACCGCTTTCAGCTTATCAATCGATAAGTGCGTGTACACCTGCGTGGCGGCCAGGTTGGCATGGCCCAGCAGCTCTTTAATGGCATTCAGATCGGCGCCTTTGCTGAGCAGGTGCGTGGCAAAGGAATGCCGCAGCACGTGTGGGTGCTGCTGCGAGGCGGCCGTTGTGATATGGCTTAAATAGTGCTTCACGGTGCGATACACGAACTTTTCGTAGAGCGGTTCCTGCTTGTTTGTAACGAGCAGGGGGCCGCCCGCGTTGCCGCCCGCCGGGAATTCCTGTTGCTTCCGGGCTATATACCGCTCCAGCACCTGCACCAGCGTAGGGTTGAGGGGCACAATGCGCTGCTTGTTGCCTTTGCCCGTGACGCGCACGGTGCGGCCGGGCAAGCTCAGGTCGTCGTGGCGAATGCCCAGCAGCTCGGAGAGGCGGATGCCGGTGCCGTAAAGCAGCTCCAGCACCAGTTGGTCGCGCGCGCCTTCAAACGACTCCGGAAATTCAAACGAGTTCAGCAGCCCGTTCAACGACTCCTCGGGCACGAAGTCCGGCAGCTTCTTGGCCATTTTGGGGGCCGTGATGCGCAGCATCGGATTTTTGCTGACGGCTCCCGTGCGCAGCAGAAACTTGTAGTAGGAGCGGAGGCAGGCAATTTTGCGGTTGACGGTGCGGGGGGCCAGGTTCTGCTGCATCAGCTCCACAATCCAGGAGCGAATCAGCGTATGGTCGGCCAGGGCCGCGTCGTCCAGCTCGTAGGCGGTCTTCAGGTACTCGCTGAACTGCCGTAAATCGGTCTGGTACGAAAGCAGCGTGTGCGGGCTGTAGCGCCGCTCCGACCGCAGATACGAAAAAAATAACTCCATATACAAAAGGCCGACTGTTGAGGTCGGAATACCCAATGTAGGGAATTAAACTGAAAAGTACGAACGCGAAAAAACCGCCTGAAAAGCTGGAATAGCCCTTCAGGCGGTCAAATCCTGACCACAGGTCGCGTCAGTTAGTTGGCAGCGTCGTTGCCGTACGTTACCTGCTTGTAGATAGCCTTCTGCTTCTGCTTGCGGTTCGTGATGGACGGCTTCTGGAAGAACGTGCGACGACGCAGTTCCTTCAATACGCCGGTGCGCTCAAATTTCTTTTTGAAACGCTTGAGGGCGCGGTCAACCGACTCGTTTTCTTTGATTTGGACGATGATCATATGGTCAATGAGGTTGAGACTTCTCCTGTTAAGGGCTGCAAAGATAAATGGCTGTAGCTTACTACGCAAGCCCCGACAAGGTTACTTGAGAATAGTGCGGGCAATAACCAGCTTCTGAATCTCGGAAGTTCCTTCGCCAATGGTGCACAGCTTGGCGTCGCGGTAGTATTTCTCGGCCGGGTAGTCTTTGGTGTAACCATAGCCCCCAAAGATCTGCACCCCCTCGTTGGCGGCGCGCACGGCCACTTCCGAGGCGTACAGCTTGGCCATGGCCGATTCGCGGTTCACGTTCAGGCCCCGGTCCTTCATGTCGGCGGCGCGGTAGGTGAGCAGCGACGCGGCCTCAATTTCCGTGGCCATATCGGCCAGCTTGAAGCTGATGCCCTGGAAGTTGCTGATGGGCTGGTTGAACTGGTGCCGCTCCTTGGAGTACTGCAGCGCTGCCTCGTAGGCACCCTGCGCAATGCCTAGGCTGAGCGCCGCAATGCTGATGCGGCCCCCGTCGAGCACCTTCAGCGCCTGCACAAAACCGTCGCCGACGCTGCCAATCACGTTTTCTTTGGGTATGCGGCAGTCGGTAAAAATCATTTCGGTGGTTTCGGAAGCGCGCATGCCGAGCTTGTCTTCCTTGCGGCCACCTTCGAAGCCGGGGGTGCCCCGCTCTACAATGAAGGCCGTCATGGCGCGGGAGTCGCCTACCTCACCGGTGCGGGCAATAACCACGGCCACATGGCCACTTTTACCGTGCGTGATAAAGTTCTTAGCGCCGTTCAGCACATAAAAGTCGCCATCTTCCACGGCCACCGTGCGCATGTTGCCGGCATCGGAGCCGGTGTTGGGTTCCGTCAGGCCCCAGGCGCCAATCCACTCCCCGCTGGCCAGCCGGGGCAGGTACTTCTGCTTTTGCTCCTCGGAGGCGTGCTGCAGGATGTGGCCGGTACACAGGGAGTTGTGCGCTGCCATGCTCAGGCCAATGCTGCCGTCGATTTTGGCCAACTCCGCAATGGCCGTTACGTACTCGGTGTAGCCGAAGCCGGAGCCACCATACTGCTGGGGTACTAGCACGCCCATCAGGCCCAGCTCACCGAGCTTGTGAAAAACGTCGGCGGGAAATTCCTGGGTTTCGTCCCAGCGCATCATGTGCGGCTTGATGTGGGTGGCACCAAAGTCGCGCACCATCTGCGCAATCATTGTCTGGTTCTCGGTTGCTACCAGTTCCATTTTCGTAAAGGTTTGGGTGGGGAAGGGTAAGAGCGTAACCAGCCGAAGCTGGATTTGGGTCCACGAAGCTACCGGTTTTGCCGCTATCAATAGCTTTTGGCCCGAAGTCCGCAGAACCCGCTAATTTTGAATCCGCAACCGTATTCGGTTACTTTGAAGGTTTTTAAGATAAAATTCTCTGGTATCCAGCTTTTCACGAGGCTGGATTTGTTTTCCCTTATGGCTTCAGCAGCCTGCATGCGCACTCCCCTTCTTCGTCTTCTCAGCTGGCTGTGGCTGGCTCCGGTTGTACTGCTGGCCTCCTGCGCCACCTCCAGGTCGTACCGGCAGAACATCATGTTTCAAACGGAAAATAGCACCTCCGTGGATACGGCGCGGCTGCAAACGGCCCTGAGAAAGCTAAGCCAGAACTACGTCATCAAGCCCAACGACTACCTGCAAGTGCGAGTGTACACCAATAAAGGCGAGCGGCTGGTTGACCCCAACGGGGAGTTGCGTTTCGGCGTTCCGGGCAACCAAACCCTTATTACCGGCGCAACGCAGTCGGGCGGTGAGCTAACCCGCGGTGGTGATGTGGGCAGCCGCCCGGCCGGCGACTCAGAGTTTCTGGTGCAGAGCGACGGTGTGGTAAAGCTTCCAATGGTGGGCTACGTCAAAATCACCGGCAACACGCTGTTGCAGGCCGATAGCCTGCTGCAGCTTCGGTACAATGCATTTTACAAGGATGCTTTTGTAGCTACCCGGGTAACCAACAGCCGGGTGTTCGTACTGGGTACCCCCGGCGGTATGGTAGTGCCACTGTACAATGACAATATGAATCTAATCGAGATTCTGGCCTCCGTAAATGGCATTGATGCCCGGACCAATACGGGTAGCAGTGGTGGCGCCACGCGCTACGGCAAGGCATTTAATATCCGCCTGATCCGGGGAGATTTGAAAAATCCGATGGTACAGGTTATCGACTTGTCAACTATTGAAGGCATGCGCCGGGCCGACCTGCGTATGCAGCCAAACGATATCGTCTATATTGAACCAGTGCGCCGGCCCTTCCGAGAGGCACTAACTGATATACTTCCGTTGTTGCAGGTAGTTACCACTGCTGTTACCACCGTTCTGCTGATTATAAATATCAAGCAATAAGCAGCTGCAACAGGTAGCGTAGCCTATTGGGTACGCTGAATATTAAGAATCTACTTCCGTAGTCTGGAATGGCCAAAAACGAAAACGCTGAGCTAGAAGACCTGATCAGAAACGCGGGTAATGGTGCCCCATCGCCCGTTATCGAGTCTGGCTTTGAAGAAGAAAACGCTGGCTTCGATGTAACAACGCTGCTGATGGTAGCCCGGCGGAGTGTACCGTGGATTATCCTGCTCATTTTGCTGGGGGTAACCAGCTCCTGGATGTTTCTGCGCTACACCAAGCCTACCTACAAGTCTTCTTCAACGCTGAAGATTGACGAAAAGCAGGACGCCGGGGCTCTGGGGCTAGGGCAGACGCTGGGTGGGGCCGAAGGGCTGCAGACGGTAAATAATCTGTCCGGCGAGGTAGAGCTGATAAAGTCCAACCTCATTTACCGGCAGCTGAAGGATTCCCTGAACCTGGATGTAAACTACTACTCACAGGGGACGGTGCTGGAAACAGAGCTGTATGGTACTTCGCCGTTTCACGTGGAGTATGACGTGCAGGATCCACGGTTTTACAACACGCGTTTTGGGGTATTGTTTACCGGCCCCGAAACCTTCCAGCTGACACACGAGAAAAACGAAGAGCCGCGCGAATACCGGGTAGGCACTCCGGTGGACCTGGGTGGCGCGAAAGTCGTTATTACGAAAACCCGGCATTTTGATGAGGACGTTGTTAACAACAACTACCACTTCGTAATCAACGACGACGCGGCCATCAATCAGTATTTCGATGACAACCTGTCGGTTGAGATTGTCAATCCAGAGGCCAGTACAATCAGCATCTCCTTTACCGACCATAACCTGCGCAAGGCGCACGATATCGTCAACCGTATCGACACCGTGTACCTGCTGGCCAAGCTAAGCAAGAACACGCAGGGCCAGCAGCAGATTATGCAGTATCTGGATCAGCAGCTGGAACTCACGCGCGACAGCCTGCAGCGGGCCGAAATTGCGCTGCAGTCGTTTGCCAAGCGCGCCAAGATGTACGACGTCCGGGGGGGAGTGGCTACTATCACCCAGCAGCTGGAAGGACAGGAAAAAGAGCGCCAGGCCCTGCAGCGCCGGCTGGAGCTACTCACGAGCGTGGCGCGGCTCACCTCGCGCGAGCAGATTTCGCGCGATGAGAATGCGGGCGTGGAGCAGAGTGTACCGGGCCTGGCGCTGCTGGAAGACCCCGTTCTTACCCAGCAGATAGCCGAGCTTAACCTCGCCCAGCAGGACTTACGACGTGTGCTGCGCTCCAACACAGAGGCTACCGAGGCCGTGCAGCAGCGCCGTGCCGCCGTCGACTACGCCAAGCGCAACGTGCGCGAGTCGCTGCAGCAGAGCCTGCGCGTGGTGCGAGAGCAGCTGGGGGCGCTTAATCAGCAGCAGAATAAGCTCAATACTGAGCTGCAGGTACTGCCGCAGCGCGAAACGGAGCGGGCCCGCCTGCAGCGCCCCTTCGATTTGTACGAGAAGTCGTACCTGATGCTGATGGACAAGCGGGTGGAGTACAGCATCGCCAAAGCCGGTACCACGCCCGATTTCCAGATTCTTTCGCCCGCCTCCATGCCCAGCGCGCCTATCTCGCCCGTTCGGCTGATTGTGTATGCCATTGGCCTGGCGGGTGGCATCTTCATGGGGCTGGGGCTGGTGGCCACGCGCTACTTCATGCACAACAGCGTGACCAACATCCGGGAGCTGGAGCGCAACACCGTTGCCCCGGTTCTGGGCGTTATTCCTACTTACGACAAGGAAAAATTGCTGGTATCTCGGTTGGTTGTTGATAAAAACCCAAAATCAGCTATTTCTGAGTCTATTCGTTCTATCCGGACAAACCTGGAGTTCATGGCCTCGTCCAAGAAGAAGCGGCTGATTTCCATTACCTCAACGATTAGCGGCGAAGGAAAAACCTTTGTTACCGTCAATCTGGCGGGAATTATAGCGTCGTCGGACCAGCGCGTAGTAATTCTTGACCTGGATATGCGCAAGCCCAAGGTTAACCTGGCATTTGGGGCGGAGAACGTGAAAGGTATCAGTACCATCCTTATTGAGCGCCATACCTGGCAGGAGTGCATTCAGCACACGTCCATTCCTACCCTGGACTTTATTTCGGCCGGCCCAACGCCGCCCAACCCATCGGAGCTGATTCTGAATCCCAAATTCGACGAGATGCTGAGTGAGCTGCACCAGCACTACGACGTTATCATGATTGACACCCCGCCGGTAGGACTGGTAACGGACGGCATCCTGATCATGCGTAAGGCCGATGTGCCGATTTATATCGTGCGCGCCGACTATTCGAAGAAGACCTTCCTCAAGAACATCAACAAGCTGGTGCGCACCAATGGCTTTACCCGCCTGGCTACCATTTTGAACGATGCCCGTTCGAGTGGGCTGTATGGCTACGGCTATGGCTACGGCTATGGCTACGGCTATGGCTACGGACAGGGCTACTACGAAGACACCCAGCCCAAGCGCAGCTGGTGGCAGCGGCTGCGCAAACAGTTTTCCTAGCAATCCGCCGTAGTTCTCATCCACGATGGCATCATGGCTTCGCAGTATTTTCAGTAAGGGTGCTCCGGCCCCGGCCGCGTCGCTGGGGGAGCTGCTGACGGATATGCACTCCCACCTGCTGCCGGGCCTTGATGACGGTGCCGAAACCGTGGAGCACTCAGTGGCATTGCTACGGGAGATGCGCGAGCTGGGCTACCGCAAGCTCATTATGACTCCCCACGTGATGGGCGACTTCTACCGCAACACGCCGGAAGGCATCCGGGGGGCGCTAAAGCAATTGCAGGAAGCGGCTACGGCAGCAGGCATTACCGATGTGACCCTGGAATGCGCCGCCGAGTATTACCTGGACGAGTGGTTTCCGCGTCGCCTCGAAAACGGGGAGGAGATGCTGAGCTTTGGAGGGGAGAAGAAGTACCTGCTGATAGAAACCTCCTACATCAACGAGCCTTTCAACCTGCCGCAGATTGTCTTCGACTTGCAGGCGGCGGGTTACCAGCCGGTGCTGGCCCACCCCGAGCGGTACACCTACCTCTACAGCAAGTTTGATGAGCTACCCCGCCTGCGCGAAATGGGCGTGATGCTGCAGGTGAACCTGAACTCTTTGTGCGGCTACTACTCGGCTGGCGCCAAGCACGTAGCCGAAAAGCTCATAGATGCCGGACTGGTGGATATGCTGGGTACCGATGCGCATCACCTCAAGCACGTGGATACGCTCCGCCACAAAGTGCTGCCCACCGGCTATCTGGCCAAAGCCTTGGCCCTGCCCTTGCTGAATCGAAATCTGTAATAGGGACTTGAAGACTTAGGGGCTTGGTTTTCGTTCTGGAATAAATTTTTAGGAACGTCAACCAACTCCTAAGCCCCAAGTCCCCAAATCAAGCCCTCTATGATTTTCGTTACCGGCGGCAGCGGCCTGATTGGCTCTTTCCTGATTCCGGCTCTGGTAGCCCGGGGCGAGCAGGTACGGGCCCTGTACCGGCAGCAGGTTCCGGTCTTGTCATCCGCCGAGCAGGTGGAGTGGCTGCAGGGTGACCTGCTCGACCCGCTGCTGCTGCGGCAGGCGCTGGAGGGCGTCACGCACGTGTTTCACTGCGCCGGGCTGGTTTCCTACGCCCCGCAGGACGAAGATGCCCTGCTGCAAATTAACGTGGAAGGCACCGCCAACCTGGTCGATGCCTGCCTGGAGCGCCCCGGCCTCCGGCTGTGTCACGTGTCGTCGGTGGCGGCGCTGGGCAGCGGGGCGGCTTCGGAAGAAACGCTCAATACGCTTCCGCTGGTGGTGACGGAAGACGCCAAGTGGGACCTGGGCGCTGCCCACGCCGCCTATGCGACTTCCAAATACCTGGGCGAGCTGGAAGTGTGGCGGGGCGTATCGGAGGGGCTGGCCGCCGTCATCGTGAACCCCTCGGTGATACTGGGCCCGGCCGACTGGACGCGCAGCAGCACCCGGCTTTTGCGCTATGCCTACCAGGAGCACCGCTTCTACACGCCCGGCACCATCAACGTGGTGGACGTGCGCGACGTGGTGTCCCAGATGTTACGGCTGGGGCTGGAGCTGCCGGTGCGCGGGGAGCGGTACATCCTCAGCGCCGAAGCCGTACCTTTGCGGGAGCTGCTGGCGCAGGCGGCCCGCTGCTTTGGCAAAAGGCCTCCCACCACGGCCGTGCCCAACTGGGCCGCCGAGGTTATCTGGCGCCTGGAGCACGCGCGCGGCGTACTTACGGGCAGCCGCCCGCTCATCACCAAAGACACGGCCCGCGCCGGCCGCCAGCCGCTGGTGTACGAGGCCGGCAAAGTGCAGCGCGCTACCGGGCTGAGCTTTCGACCCGTAGCCGATACCATTGCATGGTGCTGCGCGGAATTACGGCGGAACGTAGTGGCCTCCGGTGCGGTTGTTGTATCTTAGGCTGGTAGCTTGCTTACTGCGCGGAGCAGGCGTCTTTCCCTCGGAGAACTGCCGTTTTGGCGGTTCTCTTTGCCGATTGTAGGAATATGCGAATGAATGAGAATTTTGAGGACCGGGACGAAGTGCTGGACATCGTGCGCCGTTTTGAGGAAATGATGGCCAGCAACGAGCCGGTGTTTTTCGACCTGGCCGACTTTGAGAATATCATCGACCACTATACTACCCACACCCAGTACGACCAGGCTCTGCAGGCCTGCGAGGCGGCTATTGCCCTGTACCCATTCAGCACCGAGCTGCTCATTGACCGCTCCCAGGTGCTGGCCATGAAAGGCGAGTACACCGCCGCCGCCGACCAGATTGAGAACGTGGCCCTGCTCGACCCTGACAATCCTGACGTAGCCGTGACGCGCGGCATCATTGCCACCCAGAAGGGCGAATTTGCCGAGGCCGTGGCCTTCTTCCTGAGCGCCGTGGAGCGCTTCCCCGAGCGCGACGACATCCACTTCAACCTGGGCCTGGCTTACCAGAGCTGGCAGAAGTACAAAAGCGCCGCCCGCCACTACAAGCAAAGCCTGCGCATCAACTCCGACAACGACGTGGCCGTGCAGGAGCTGCTGTACTGCCTGGAAGTAAGCGACCGGCTCGAGAAGAACCTGGAGTTTTTCCGCCGCTTCACCGACGACGACCCGTATTCGGCCATTGCCTGGTACAACCTGGGGCAGGCGTATTTCCGCGCTGGCAAGTTCGACGAGGCCATCAGCTCCTTCGACTATGCCCTGTTGATTGACGCCAAGTTCTACGAGGCGCATGGCTACCTGGCCAGCACTTACGTGAGCCTGGAGCGATACCGCAAGGCCATTGAGGAGTTTGAGCTCAGCTACCCCGAAGGCGAGCCCACGCCCGAGGCGCTCTGCAACATTGGCGAGTGCCACGAGAAACTAGCCGAGTGGGATCTGGCCCGCCGCTTCTACCAGAAGTCCATCGACCTCGACAACACGATGGATGAGGCCTGGTTTGGCATCGGCATTGTGCTCATTGCCCAGAACCGGGCCTTCGAGGCCATCCATTTCTTTCGCAAGGCCGTGACGCTCTACGACGAAAGCCTGGAATACTGGATGGCCCTGGCCGCCGCCGAGTACCAGGTGGGCAACATCGTGAGTGCCTTGGAAGCTTACGACAAAGCCACCCAGGTGGCCCCCGACAGCAAGGACGCCTGGCTGAACTGGAGCATCATTCTCTACGAGCAGGGCAATTTCGACGGGGCCGTGGACCTGATGCGCAACGCCCTGGAGATTCAGCCGGCCGAGGCCGAGCTGCAGTACCGCCTGTGTGCCTACCTGCTGGCGGCCGGGCGCTACCGCGAGGCCTACGAAACCCTGGAAAATGCCTTAGTCCTGGACTTCGACAAGCACCGCCTGCTGTTCGACTACTTTCCTGAGCTGGAATCCCAGAAGGCCCTGGCCCGCCTCATCGACCAGTACCGGAAATAGGTGCGTGAGTTGCACCACGCCAAGTCGCACGCCGCGTTTGTCATGCTTCGGCTGCGCGGACGCCAGATGAAGCATGACGGGTGCAAACCCTGCCTAACAAAAAACAGCCGTACTTTTGCCCTCGTTGCTTTTTCCGGGGAAATGAGGCGTGGCCCAGACCAAGACCCCAAGACCCCAAGACCCCAAGACCCTACTACATGAATTACAACCTGACCCAGCTGCCGGAACGCACCGAAAAACCCCGCGAACAAGGCTTTACCATGGTGATGGACAAAGGCTCCAGCGTGCGGGAAGTGGAAGACTTTCTGGAAGTAGGGGCGGCATACACCGACATTGTGAAACTGGGCTGGGCCACGTCCTACGTAGCGCCCAACCTGGAGCGTAAGCTGGCCGTCTACCGCGAGGCCGGCATTCCGGTGTATTTCGGAGGTACGCTGTTCGAGGCCTTTATCATCCGCAACCAGTTCGAGGACTACCGCCGCCTGCT
Source organism: Hymenobacter sp. J193 (assembly GCF_024700075.1). Lineage (NCBI taxonomy): Bacteria > Pseudomonadati > Bacteroidota > Cytophagia > Cytophagales > Hymenobacteraceae > Hymenobacter > Hymenobacter sp. J193. Next base: position 1,726,695 of record NZ_JAJONE010000001.1, on the reverse strand, counting down.
CGACAAAATGGGCATGGAATACGCGGAGGTGTCGGACGGCTCCCTGGACCTGAACCACGACAGGAAGCTGGATTTCATTCGCATCCTGTCGCAGGATGTGAAGGTGCTGAGCGAGGTAGGCTCCAAGGATGCGGAAAAGATTATTCCGCCCTACAAGTGGATTTCGCAGATGAAAACGGAACTGGAAGCCGGCGCTGTAAAGGTAATCGGCGAAGCCCGGGAAGCCGGCAATGTGGGCTTGTTTCGTAGCACCGGCGAAGTACGCTCAGGTCTGGTAGAGGAAATTCTCACTCAGATTCCTTTCGAAAAAATCATCTGGGAAGCGCCCCAGAAAGCCCAGCAGGTGTGGTTTATCAAGCTGCTCGGGCCCAATGTGAACCTGGGCAACATCGCGCCCAACGAAATCATCAGCCTCGAAACCATCCGGCTGGGGTTGCGCGGCGACACTTTCCTGGATTTCCTGGATCTGGAGAACGTGGACGACATGTTCAAGCCCGAGCCTAAGGTGCAGGGCAAGCCCGGCACTTCCATGCCGCGCGGCTAGTCTCCACTACAGAGAAGTAGTACCCCTTCCCCACAGGCTGCTGATGCTCCATCGGCAGCCTGTTTGCATGCGGCGGTATTGTAGCGCTGACTATGGAGTGAGGGTTCGTAGCTTTGAGGCGCACCGGTCTATACATATACGTGCGACAAATACTCTATGAAGCAACGGTTTTCCTGGGTCGGCTGGCTGCTGGTATTTTTTGTGCTGCTGGATTTAACTTACTCCTTTCGGCAATATTATCAGATTCCGCTGGATGGAGACTTATCCTCTATTGCCCTGCCTGGCCCCTCCAACAGCCCAGTGCTGACCAGCCCCCTGGGGATACGTGCCTGGCGCAACCAAGAGTATTACCTGGGTCCCAACCGCTACTTCGCCTATGCCTTTACCGGGCTTTACTTCCACCATGTGCCACGCTGGCTGCAAGTGGTTTTTTCGCCCATCGATAGTGTGTATGTGGCCTGTGCGCTGCTCAAAGCCCTTGCTCAGGCAGCGCTGGTGTATCTGTTGGGCATAATGGCTACGGGCACCTGGCGACTTACGCGGCCGCGCCTGTGGCTGGCTATGGCCCTGGTGACGCCGATATTCCAGGTGAAGGGCTACGCCGAGGAAATGGCCGTTGTGGACTGGTGCATTTCCTACGCCTCCTTTTATGCGGTGCCGGTTATTTGGCTGCTGGTGTATCTGTTGCCGTTTCACTTAGCAGCCTGGTTTGGTCGACCACTTTTGCCAGGCACTTGGTGGGTGCTACTGTGGCTACTGCTTGCCGTAGTGCTTGCGCTAAGTGGCCCCCTGATTCCGGCCCTGCTGCTGCTGCTGGCTCCTTCGCTTATGCTTCGGCTGCTGGTGCGGGGGTGGCAGCAAAGCAAAGAGCAGGCCTCATGGCCGGGGCGCTTCCGGCAAGCATTGGCCGCTACGCCCTGGCGCGTGTGGCTAGTGTTGGGCTTCACGGTGCTGATGGGCTTGTATTCCTTGTATGTAGGGCAGTATAACATCGAAAATACATCATCCGAGCTGGCCGTAAAGGAGCGTTATGAGAAGCTGTGGATGGGCATCTACTACGAGCTGGCCGGTGGCCTGGGAGTGCCAGTGCTCCTGCTGGTGGCAGTAGTAAATCATTATTTCCTGCGGGCATTGCCTCTCACCCCGGAGCGCCGCCGCCTGCTGGTGCTGGGCAACTGGGTGTTTGTGCTGGCGCTGGTGTACCTGGCACTGCTGCCCCTGGGCGGGTACCGGGGCTATAGGCCCAATGTGATTCGGCGCGATACCCTGATTCCCATCACCCTGGGGCTGACATTCTTCTTCGCTATTTCGGCCGTATACCTGGTGCGTCACCTGGCCGGGCGCTGGCGGGCGGCCTACGGGGCAATGCTGGCGCTGTTTGTATTCATCTACACCAACTCCGACCGCCCGCTGGACGATGCAAAAACCTGTGAGCGGGCCGCCCTGGAATACCTGCAAAACTCCCGGGAAACAGTAACCTTGCTGCCCTATCCCTGCGCTATTATGGCCTGGTCGCCCACTACCAACGCGCCCGACTCGGAGGTAGCCATGCAAATGCTGGCCCGGTGGCGCATTGTCCGGCCCGATCAGCGTTTCTATCAGCAGCCTTAGTAAGCCAGGCCTGCCACCTCCGCCGGCTTATCCGGAGCGTAGAGGCCAACCTCTTCCTGTTCCTGGTAGTACAAGCAAAGCTCCACTACAAAGCCGGAGCCTTGCCTGTACTACCCATGTCGAACCACCTCTTCTCTTTGCGCGCACCGGCTGGCCTAGCCGTGCTGATATTTCTGGCCGCCTGCGGCTCTCAGCCCAGCCAGCAGGAAAAGGCCGAAGCCCAGGCCAATACCCCCGCCGATACCGTAGCTACAGCCACCACCGGGGTGGATTTACCGGCGCCCTATGCTACCAAGTCTACCACCAAGCGCAGTAAGGTGATTGGCTGGCCGGCGGGCAAGGTTCCCACGGTGCCGACAGGCTTCCGCGTGACGGAATATGCCAGCAACCTCGAAAGCCCCCGCAACACCTACGTGCTGCCCAACGGTGACGTGCTGGTGGCGGAATCTAACACTGTCCCCTCAGATGCCAAGGAAAAAGCCGCCGCTGCCCTTAAGCTTGACCCATCCAAGTCGCTGCGCCTAACGAGTGCCAACCGCATTACGCTGCTGCGCGACACCAACAAAGACGGCAAACCCGAGGTGCGGGAAGTATTTCTGAAAGATCAGGAGCAGCCTTTTGGCATGCTGCTGCTGGGCGCCCACTTTTACGTGGCCAATACCAACGGCGTGTGGCGCTACCCCTACACGACCGGGCAGACCGCTATCAGCGGCCCGGGCGAGAAAATCCTGGAACTGCCCAAAGGCGGCTACAACAACCACTGGACGCGCAACCTGCTGGCTTCAGCCGATGGGCGAAAAATCTACGTGAGCGTGGGCTCTGCCTCCAATGTGGCGGAGCACGGAATCAAGGAAGAAGAGCGGCGCGCCAACATACTGGAAATAAACCCCGACGGCTCGGGCGAGCGGATCTACGCCAGCGGCCTGCGTAACCCCGTAGGTATGGACTGGGCTCCCGGTACCACTACCCTCTGGACGGCCGTGAATGAGCGCGACGAGCTGGGCGACGAGCTGGTGCCCGACTACCTGACGAGTGTGCGCGAAGGTGGGTTTTATGGCTGGCCCTACGCCTACTTTGGCCGGCACGAAGACCCCCGCCGCAAAGGCGAGCGGCCCGACCTGGTAGCCAAAACCCTGGTGCCGGAGGTAGCGCTGGGCCCGCACACGGCTTCGCTGGGTCTGGCTTTTTACGACCAGAAGGGTTTTCCTGCCAAATACCAGAACGGTGCGTTCATCGGGCAGCATGGCTCCTGGAACCGCGCGGCCTTCTCGGGCTACAAAGTGGTGTTCGTGCCATTCCGCAACGGCAAGCCCAGCGGCCCGATGGAAGACTTCGTAACGGGTTTCATTGCCAACGAAGCCGAAAAGGAAGTGTACGGCCGCCCCGTGGGCATCACCGTGCTGCCGGATGGTGCCCTGCTCGTCGCCGATGATGCTGCCGGCAAGCTCTGGCGCATCACGGCCGAAGGGTAGGGGATTGGGGAATTGCAGAGCGGGCTTTCTGTCGCGCTGAGCGAAGTCGAAGCATGACGGTTTACCGCCGTACTTTCGCGGAAATCTGCGGGCCTATGAAAAAGCTTCTGAGCTACCTGTTTCCATTTACGCGCCGTGTGCCCTCGGCCGTGAGCGGGGAGCTGGAAGTCACGCTCTACCAGGGGCGCAAGGTGCTCGATTCGCGCACGGCCAACTACTCCTACGGGGCCCTACAGCGAGTACTGCGGTTTGGTCTGCAGCAGATTCCGCTGGAAGCCGTGCGGCATGTGCTGCTGCTGGGGCTGGGCGGCGGCTCGGTGATACAGACGCTGCGCCAGGAGCTGCACTACCGCCACCCCATCACGGCCGTGGAGCTGGACCCGGCCGTAATTCAGCTGGCCGCCGAGGAGTTTGGCATTACGGCCGGGCCGGAGCTGCGTATTGTGCAGGCCGATGCCTTTGCCTGGGTACAGCAGGCCCCGGAGAGGTTTGGCCTCATCATCGTGGATATTTCGATTGACAGCCAGATACCGCCGGAGGTGTTTGGCTTGCCGTTCTGGCAGGCGCTGCACCGGCTGCTGGAGCCTGGCGGCTCGGTGCTGCTCAATGCCATTGAAGCGCCCGGCCACGCGGCCCTCACGGCAACCCTGCACCAGCACGCCGCGCAGCTGGGACTGGAGTTGCGCGTGTTTCAGCGGGTAGAAAAGCTCAACCAGTTGGTAGTGGCCCGCAAGCCGTAGGGGCGGGCGGCACGGATATATGCGGCACGCCTGCTTTCTTTGTGGTGCGGCTGGTCGCGCCTTTTCTTCTTCTGATGGATTTTCTGAAACAGATTCTTGACTTTATTCTGCATCTCGACAAGCACCTGGCCGAGATAATCCAGCAGTACGGGGCGTGGACCTACGCTATTCTCTTCCTGATTATTTTTGTGGAAACCGGGGTGGTTATTCTGCCTTTCCTGCCCGGCGACTCGCTGCTGTTCGCGGCTGGCTCGCTGGCGGCCCTGCCCGGCTCCCCGCTCAACGTGTGGATGATGATGGGTTTGCTGATTGTGGCCGCCGTGCTGGGCGACACGCTCAACTACCACATCGGCGACTACCTGGGGCCGCGCGTGTTTCGCGAGAACTCCCGGTTTCTAAAGCGGGAGCACCTGGAGCGCACCCAGGGCTTCTACGAAAAGCACGGAGCCAAAACCATCATTCTGGCCCGCTTTATTCCCATTATCCGCACGTTTGCGCCCTTTGTGGCAGGCGTGGGGACCATGAGCTACAGCAAGTTTCTTTCGTACAACATTATAGGCGCCGTGCTGTGGGTGACACTGCTGACGGGTGCGGGCTATTTCTTCGGGCAGATTCCGGTGGTGCAGAAGAACTTCTCGCTGGTGGTACTGGCCATTATCGTGCTGTCGGTGCTGCCAGCCGTGTGGGAGTTTGCCAAAGCGCGAACTACCAAGCGGCCCCTCGAGGATAGATAGTTTGCCCGAACTTTACGTAGAAAAACCACCTGGCCGCATGGGGTTGAGGTGGTTTTTTCGTTGCTTACCGCTCTGTTTTCAGTTCTTATGCCTACCTACGGATTGTTGGGGCGCACCCTGACGCACTCGTTCTCCCAGACGTACTTCACCCAGAAGTTTCAGAGCCTGCAGCTGGCGGATCATCACTACGAGCTGTTTGAGCTGCCATTCATCGACGAGCTGCCGGCGCTGCTGGAGCGCCACCCCGAGCTGCGCGGCCTCAACGTGACGATTCCCTACAAGGAAAACGTGTGGACGTTCCTGCACGATACGGCGCCCACGGCCGCCCGCGTAGGGGCCGTCAACGTTATCGAGTTTCGCCCCGACGGCCGGCTGATCGGCCATAACACCGACATGATTGGCTTCCGGGAGTCGGTGCGAGACTTTCTGCCTCGGGGCTTCGAAGGCCGGGCGCTGGTGCTGGGCAACGGGGGAGCCGCCAAAGCCGTGGAAGTAGCCCTGCGCGACCTGAATATTGGCTACTGGATTGTGTCGCGCCACCCGCTCGGCGCGGGCCTCACCTATGAGGAGCTTACGCCGGAGCTGCTGCGCGGTCATCAGCTCATCATCAACACCACGCCCGTGGGCACTTACCCCAACGTAGATGACTGCCCGGCTCTGCCCTACGAAGCCCTCACCCCCGAGCACTTTCTCTACGACCTGGTGTACAACCCCCGCGAAACCGAGTTTATGAAGCGGGGCCAGGCCCAGGGCGCAGCCACCAAAAACGGCTTCGAAATGCTCTGCCTGCAAGCCGAAGCTGCCTGGGACATCTGGAGGAAGTGAAGCAGAGTAACAGGTGACAGGTAACACGTTGTCATAGTAAGGGCAGTGAAGCCTTTAGCTTGCAAAACCAGCCAGCTCCCTTTACCACAAAGCCCCTGACGTCAGCACAGACGTCAGGGGCTTTGTGGTAAAGGAAGTGGTACGCTGCTCAGGAAGGATGGCTTCGGACACTGGCTTGATGCGCCACATGCCTCGCCATGACAACGTGTTACCTGTCACGTATTACGTGTCACCCCTCTCACCGCTACTGGCCGCCTTTGCTGCCGCCTTGCTTGGAGTCGTCGTTCTGGATGGTGCGGCGCTGGCGCTGGGAGCCGCTATCCAGCTTGCCAAAGCGGTAGTTGAAGGACAGACGCACGCCGCGGTTGTACTGAAACCAGGTGCCGGTGCTGCGGAACTGGTCGGTTTCGGTGGTATTGCGGAAGGCCCGCCCATTCTGCAGGAAATTGCTGGCATTGAAGGTGAGGTCGGCTTTTTCCTTGAGCAAAGTGCGCTTGACGCCCAGGCCGTACCATATGCCGCCCGCGTAGCGCGACTGGAGCTGCACGCCGCCGGTCCAGCCGCCGCCGAAGCCCTGCAGGGAATACACTTTGCCCAACTTCAGGGACGTATTCAGGTTCATGGAGCCGTTCAGGCGGCTGCTCGTGCGGCTGAGGGCGGCACTGTAGATGCGGGTGTAATCGGTGTTGATGTTGCTGCTGATGTCCCAGCCCTTAACGGGCTTCCAGGAGCCGTACAGGCCCAGGCCAAAAGTAGTGTTAGTAGCCAGGTTGCCGAAGGTGGTTTCGGTGCGGGCCAGCGCCTCGTTGTAGCGGTTGAACTCCTCAATGGAGTTGCCTGTGCGCCGCGTGTAAGTCGACACGTTTAAAGACGTTTTCTCCCCGAAGGTGCCGTAGCTCAGCTCATAGGAGTCTGTGATTTCGGGCGAGAGGTTGGGGTTGCCGTAGCTGATGCTGCTGGGCGTGCTCTGGTTCACGTAGGGGTTCAGGTAGTAAATCTGCGGGCGCTGAATGCGGCGGGAGTAGCTCAGGCGCAGCGTCTGGCCAGGCTTGCCGAGGGTGCGCGTCACGCTCAGGTTGGGCAGCACGTTCAGGTAGTCATTAGAAAACCGGCCGTTTTCTCCCTGAAACTCACCCTGAATATCGGTGCGCTCCAGGCGGGCGCCCAAACTGAAGTTGTACACCGAGTCGAGCGTGAAGCCATAGGTGGCGTAGGCCGCCAGCACGTTCTGGTTGTAGTCGAAGGCATTGGAGCGGCGCACACTGCGCACGAAGTCGGGGTGCACGTTTGTGAGCAGCGTATCGAGGCTGTAGTCGCTGCTGACGGTGCGGCGGATGGTTTTGGCCCCAGCCTCCAGGGTGCTGGTCGGGCTGAACGGGTGAGTGTAGTCGGTTTGGAGGGTGGTTTCAGTGTTGCGGGCCAGGTTGTTGCTGCGCTCCTGGTATTCCAGCGGCCCCTTTTGCACATCGGCGGCGTGGTACTGATCGAGACTGTACTCCTGGGTGTTGCGGTTCTGGGTGTGCTGGGCCAGCACGCTCCACTCACGGCGGGGCTGGGCTTCGCCGAAGGTGCGCGTATAGCTCGCGTTCAGGTCGTAGTTGCGGAACTGAAACTGCTGCACGATGTCGCGGGAGTACAGCGTATCGAGCGAGAACTGGCCGGGAGCCGACGGCGTGGTTTGCCGATATTCGTTGAACAACTCTTGGGGCGAGCTGCTCTGGTACTGGTTGCCGTTGCCGCTGAGTGTGAAGCTGTGTAGGGGCGAAGGGTCGTAGGTGAACTCCACCTGCCCGTAGCCGCCCTTGCCCGTATTCTCCGACACGCTCCGCTGCTCCAGCTGGCCCAGCACCTGACGTTCACCGCCGGCGGTACCGGGCACAAAGTCGGTGCGGGTAGTGCTGGAGCGGTAGGGGTAGAGGTTGCGGAAGCCCGTCAGCTTGGTATTAACGCCAAACTTGCCCCGCTTGGCGTTGAGGGAGCCATTCAAACTTTGGTTGCGGTTGCCGGCCGTAGCCCCCACGCTGCCGTTGGTGCCTTCGAGGGAGTTCTTTTTCAGCACGATGTTGATGACCCCGCCCGAGCCTTCGGCATCGTACTTGGCCGAGGGCGAAGTCACCACTTCAATAGCCTTGATCTGGTCGGCCGGAATCTGCTTCAGCGCCTCCGCCAGATTGCCCGAGAGCATGGCCGAAGGCTTATTGTTGATGAGAATACGCACGTTGGAGGTGCCGCGCAGCTGCACGTTGCCGTCCCCGTCCACGTTCACCATGGGGGTTTTGCGCAGAATATCCGAGGCCGTGCCGCCGGCGTTGGTGGCATCCTGATCGGCGTTGTACACGAGGCGGTCGGGCTTGCTTTCGATAACGGGCCGCTCTCCGGTCACGGTTACTTCGCCCAGCTTCTGCGTGCTGGTGGCCAGGGTGAGGGCGCCCAGGTCCGTCAATTGCCCCGTCACCGTTACATTTTCGATGCGCGTGGTGTAGCCCACAAAGCTAAGCTGCAGCCGAAAAGAGCCGGCCGGCAGGTTCTTCAGTTCAAACCGGCCCTGCTCGTCGCCGGTAGTAGAGGCCAGGGCCGCCGTGCCCGTCGCGGGCAGCAACACCACGGTGGCGTATTCCACCGGCTTCTGGGTGGCCGCATCCAGCACCCGACCGGAAAGGCGGCCGGTGCCTTTGGTAGCAGTTTGCGTGGGAGCGGCCGGGGTAGTCTGGGCCAGGGTAGGAGAGGCTGCCAGCAAAGCCGGCAGCAGCAGGTGTAACCACTGCTTCATAAAACGAAAGGATAAAAGAAGAATCGACAGACACGCCACTAACAGCAGAATTCCGGAAACGCTGCAAGCCCGGCCAGTATTTCACGCAGGGAGTCATAAAATAGCGCCAGCGTTGGCAAGGGGTGAAATAAAAACTGGCCGGAAAAAACCACTGTCATTGCGAGGCGTAGCCGAAGCAATCCGTCCTGGACAACGTGGCAAGCCTCAGGATGTGACAATCCCCCGGCAGAACAACCGCCGTCATTGCTTCGACCCTGGTTTGATGCGCCACATGCTCGCAATGACGGCAGCCCAGGCGCCAGGGCTTTTTGGTAAAAAGGAGTGTCTGGTTTTGCTCAGGACGGATTGCTTCGGCTCCGCCTCGCAATGACAGCGGTTTCCCCTCCATAAAAAAACAGCCCGGCGCATTGCACCGGGCCGTTCCACCAATTTCACTCAATCATTCAAACAGGATTACTGCTGGCCCTGGCCGCCGCCTTCGCCGGCTTTCTGGTCGTCGTTGCGGATGCTGCGCTTGGGGCGCTGGGGCTTGTTTTCGAGCTTGCCGAAGCGGTAGCTGAAAGCGGCCCGCACACCGCGGTTGTAGATGAAGGTAGTGTTGCGCGAGTCCGAAAAGCCGTTGTCGAAGTCGTTTACCAGCTTCACGTAGCGCGTGAAGGGGTTGTCGGCGTTGAGCGTGAAGTCGCCTTTACCCTTGAACAGCTCCTTGCGCAGCCCGATGGAGTACATCTGCCAGGCCGAGCTTTTTCCCTGGAGCTGAATGCGGGGCGAGTTGAGCATGCCGAAGAACTGCAGACTCAAGCCCTTGTCGAACTTGTAGCCCGAGTTGATGTTGGCCGAGTACACCACGCCGGAGTTTTTGCCGCGCTGGCCCCGGTTGGTAAGTTCCTGGCTGAACAGGTACACGTAGTAGGCACTCACGTTGCCGCTGATATCCCACTTGGGCAGGGGCTTGAACGAGCCGAACAGGTTGAGGCCGTAGGTCTGGTTGCGGGCCACGTTGCCGTAGGTGGCCACCACGCGGCCGTCGTCCTCGGTGTTGTTCACGCGCTCAATGGCGTTGTTGGTTTGCCGGGTGTAGAGCGTCACGTTCAGCACGGAGCTCTTCACGAAGGTGTTCCAGTTCAGTTCCAGATTATCGGTGAACTCGGCCTTCAGCTCCTGGTTTCCCACGGAGATGTTGCGCGGGTCGGATTCGTTGCGGTAGGGGTTCAGGTAGAAAATGCTGGGCCGCTGAATCCGGCGCGAGTAGCTCAGGCGCACCGTAGAGCCCGGCTGCTTGAGGTTGCGCGTGAGGGCCACGTTGGGCAGCAGGTTGGTAAATTCAAGACCGAACGGCTTGTCCTGGGTCTGGAAGTTGCCCTGCAGTTCGGTGCGCTCCACGCGGGCCCCCAGCCGTACGGTGTAGTTTTTGCCCAGGGGGGTGGCATAGGTGGCGTAGCCGGCCTGCACGTCCTGGTTATAGTCATAGGTGTTGGTGAGGGCGCTTTCTTCCGTAAAGATGCCGTCTGCCTTAGCCCGGCTTACGCGGTAGTCACTTTCCACCGTACGCTTGATAAGCTTACCGCCAAACTCCAGGGTCTGCTTTTCCTTGATGGGCAGCACGTAGTCGGTCTGGATGGTGGTTTCCAGGTTGCGGGCCGTGTTGGGGCTGAACTCCTGAAAATCGGGTGTGCCATCGGGGTTGGCATTTTCGCGGGAGAACTGGTCCACGTCGTAGAAGCGGTAGTTGCGGTTGCGGGAGTGCTGGGCCAACACCGTCCACTCGCGGCGGCTGCCCTGCCCGAAGGTGCGCGTGTAGGTGCCCGTCAGGTCGTAGCTCTGGGTGCGGAACTTCTGCATCGTTTCGCGCTCGTAGTTGCCTAGTTGGCCGCTGCCGAGGGGCTCCCCGGTGGGCGAGGTGTATTGGTTGTCGATGTCCACATCGAAGCGGTTGCGGAACAAGCTGCCGTTGAAGGCCAGGCTGAGGGCGTGGTTGGGCGCCGGCTCGTAGTCCAGCCCGATACGACCATTGCCGCCGCCCCCGAAGCCGAAGCCGTCGTTGCGCTGGCGTAGGTAGCCAATCGTGGCCCCATCGGCAGTGCGGTCGGTGCGGTCTACTTCCTGGTCGCCGGGGGCGTAGAACGACCACCCATTTAGCGCCGACGAGAGGCTCAGCTTGCCTTTGCGGGCGTTCAGGCCCAGATTGCCGTTGGAGTTGCGCGTGCCCAGGGCCAGGCCCACGTTGCCGTTGATGCCCTGCAGGTTGTTTTCCTTGAGCACGATGTTCACGATGCCGCCGGAGCCTTCGCCATCGTATTTGGCCGAGGGCGAGGTAATTACCTCCACGTTCTTGATCTGGTCGGCGGGCAGCTGCTTGAGGGCCTGGGCCAGGTCACCGGACACCACCGCCGAGGGCTTGCCGTTGATGAGCACCCGCACGTTGGCCGAGCCGTTCAGCTGCAGGTTACCGTCGGGGTCCACGCTCAGCATAGGGGCTTTGCGCAGCACATCGGCGGCCGTGCCCCCGCGGTTGGTAGCATCCTGGGCCGCGTTGTACACCAGGCGGTCGGGCTTGCTTTCCACCACGGGCCGCTCACCCGTTACCGTCACCTCCCCCAGCTTCTGGGTGCTGGAAGTCAGGGCCACGGCTGGTACGGTGGTGGAGCCGTCGGTTACCGTTACGGCTACGGTTTGGGCCGCGTAGCCGATGAAGGTAACCTGGAGGCGGTAGGCGCCGGGGGCCAGGTTTTTCAGCTGATAGCGGCCACGGTCATCGGCCACGGTCCCATCCAGCGGCACTTCGCCGTTGGCCGGCAGCAAAGCCACCGTGGCGTACTCCACGGGCTTTTTGGTGGTGGCATCCAGCACGGTGCCTTCGAGGCGGCCGGTGCCCTGGGGCGCGGCGGGCAGTGCGGTGCTGGTGGCCGTTACGGTGCCGCCGGTGGGCCGCTGACCAGCAGGAGCGGGGGCGGGCGTGGTTTGGGCCAGGGCAGGCGCTGCGAGCAGGCTCGTCAGTACCAGGGGGAGATACGTGTGTTTCATAGCGGTAAGAAGGAAGCGTGAAAAAAGAGCGGAGCAGGGTGCTGGTTCAGCTCAGACAGACCGGTTGCGGTGGTAGCAGATGTCAGCCGACAAGCCTGTTGGCCGAGTGGTATAAGCAGCGCGTCAATGACTGCAAAACTACGGTAGGGTTGCGGCAGGCCGGTTTTATTCCAACCAACGGGCCATTTATCGGCGTGAACGGGCGCGCCAGCCGGCCGTACCCGCGCGGCCTCAAGCAGTGATGGTGCGCCGCTGTAGCAGGATGTAGCCTACTACCAGGGAGCCCGCAAACCAGGCCAGACTATACCATTCGTGCGAAGCCAGCTCGTGGGCCACCACGATGCCCTTCACTTTATCGAGGCGCAGGGCTACAGCCGTGCCCAGTGGGGCCGCGTACGGGATTTTATCGGCATGCTCCCACTGCAGCAGGGCAATGGTCGATACCACCGCGCCCATGCCAATGCCCACTGGTACCACGAAGGAGCGCCAAAACAAGCTCACGATGTACTGCACAGCCAGCAGCCCCAATGTGGCTACGTAAGTGCGGCCCAGCATCCAAACGATGGTTTCCAGCGGAATAGCGTGGCTCTGGAAACCCAGCTTAGGCCGCACCAGCATCAGCAGGGCGCCGGCACCCAGCAATAAGCCGGCAAAGAGCAGCAGCGCCACCGCGTTCAGCGCCAGTAGCACCAGCAGCTTGGAAACGAATACCGCCCCGCGGCCCACCGGCTGCGCATACAGATGCTTCCAGGCCGTGGCCTTGGTTTCGACGTGCACGAGCAGGCTGGTAAGCAGCACCACAAACAGCGGCAGCAGCAGGGTGCCTGCCGTTTGCCAGGAGCGCATCAGGAAGCTCGGCCACGGGTCGGTGCCCGGCTTGACGATGGCGTGACCCTTGAACAGGTAAATCATGAACACCAGCAACACCGGCAGCGCCCCGCTGAAAAGCGTCAGCCGTAGGGCCGCCGTGCGCCGTAGCTTGAGGGTATCAGCCTGCAGGCTGCGGCGCAGTTGGGTGAGGGGAGCCGGGGCAACTGGCAAAGCCAGGAAAGAGTCGGAGGCAGAAAGGGTAGTCATTAGATAGCAGCGTTTTCGGTGAGGTGCAGGAAAGTTTCTTCGAGGGAAGGCTGCTCCAGGCGCAGGCCGTAGAGCGGCAGCCCGGCGCCTACCACAGCGGCGGCTACTTCGGCCGTTTGGGCAGGCGTGAGCCAGGGCAGCCACAGCGTACCGGTGCCAATTACCTGGGCTGAGCCCAGCAGCCGGGGCAGCAGGTTGCGGCAGGTGTCGGCGCTGTCGGTTTCGAGCACCAGGCGCGCCCGGCCGGTTTGCAGGCGCTGCAGGTCGGGCAGGCTGCCCTGGAACGCCATTCGCCCCTGCTGAATGACGCCCACGTGGGTGGCCACTTTCTCTATTTCACTGATGAGGTGGCTTGAGACAATGATGGTTTTGCCGTGGTCGTCGCGCAGGCGGCGCAGCAGCTCCCGCATGTCGATGATGCCATTGGGGTCGAGGCCGTTGGTGGGCTCGTCGAGCAGCAGCAGGGCGGGGTCGGAGAGCAGGGCGGTGGCCAGGCCCAGGCGCTGGCGCATGCCCAGGGAATACTCGCGGGCCGGGCGGCGGGCGGCCTCTGTCAGGCCTACTATTTCCAGCACCTCGGCGGTGCGGTGGGCCGGCACGCCGCGCAGGCGGCGGGTGGCTTCCACATTCTCAAAGCCCGTGAGGTGGTCGTAGAGCGAAGGGTTTTCGATGAGGGCCCCCACCCGGCTGAGCAAAGCCACGCGGTGGCGGCGCAGCTCGTAGCCAAACAGGTAAACCGAGCCGGCCGTGGGTTGCAGCAGCCCCAGCAGCAGCCGCATGGTGGTGCTTTTGCCGGCCCCGTTGGGCCCCAGAAAGCCGTAGATGCTGCCGGCCGGCACCTGCAGCGGCAAGCTGTGCAGAATGGGCCGCTGGCCGAATTGGAAAGACAGGTCGCGGGTTTCGACCAGGAGCGGAGCAGTAGTTGAGTTCATAGCGCAGAAAAGCAGAGTAGACGACAGCAAACGTAGCGGCTGCTTCCGGTGCTTTTCCGGGTATTCAACCAAGCCGGCCGGCTTTCCCGGCAATGGCGGTTTTTGCCGCTTCAACCCGAAAAACAGACCCGAAACTCAGCTAATCAGCAGGGGACACGGATTGGGGGCGGAAAGTGCGCCGTTGGTTGAAGCCGGACGGGGCATTGGTTGAAGATGAACCCGCCAAAATCCGGCGTCTGCCTATCTTCCGGGGTGCAAACCGTTGCTTCTACTCTTGATGCGCCCTCGTCGGCCGCTTCCCCACAAAGCCGTCGGGCCCGACTGCGCGCCTTTTCCCGCCTGGAGTGGTGGCCCCGCTCCGAGGAAGCCGCCGTACCCAAATGGGTGCATTTCCTGTTCTGGGGCGCCCTGCTGCTGCTTGACGGACTGGCCGTCTACAGCAACCTCAATGCTGGGCCCAAGCACCGGATGCCCCAAGACCAGCTGGTACTGCGGGCCCTGCTCACGAATGGGCTGTCGGGCAGCATTTTCTATTTCAACTGGATGGTGCTGGTGCCAGGTACCGTGGGCCGGGGTCGGCTCTGGCCCTATCTGGGCGGCGTGCTGCTGCTGCTGGCAGCCTACGTGCCGCTGCGCTTTGGCATTTCCGGCTTGATTGGGGGCGGCGCTATGGAAGAAGCCCAGACCACCCAGCAGAAGCTCATGATGATTATCCCCTATACGCTGCTGGGGCTGAGCACTATCTTTTTCAGCTCGGGCCTACGCATCACGGGCGACTACCTCAGCGGGCTGCGCAACCACCGGGAGCTGGAGCGCCAGCAGCTGCTTACGGAGCTGGCCATGCTCAAAACCCAGATCAACCCGCACTTTCTCTTCAATACCCTCAACAATATCTACTCGCTGACCAGCCGCAAGTCCGACAAAGCCCCGGAGGCGGTGCTGCGCCTGGCCGAAATCATGCGCTACCTGCTCTACGAAAGCAGCACCGATACCGTGCCCATAAGCCGGGAGCTGGCCCACCTGCACAGCTTTCTGGATCTGCAGCGCCTGCGCCTGCCGGCTTCCGCGCCCGAGGCCATCCGCTTCGATGTGGAAGGCGCGGGACCCGACTGTGCCCACCCCATTGCGCCGCTGCTGCTGCTGCCACTGGTCGAAAACGCCTTCAAGCACGGCGACCTGGCCGCCCGTCCCGTAGCGGTTCACATCAGTCTTCATCTGGCCCCCGATGGCCTGCTACGATTTTCGGTGCTCAACCACGTGGCGCCTGCCGATGCTGAGCGGGACCTGCCCCGGCAGCCGGGCGGCGTGGGGCTGGTAAATCTGCGCCGCCGCCTGGAACTGCTTTACCCCAGCCGCTACGCCCTGGATGTGCAAACTCCGCCCGGCCAGCACATCGTGACCATGGTGCTGCTGCCATAGGCCTGGCGGCAGACGTAGCCCGCGCAGCGGGTGCGTCTGCCCGCCGATGGCATAGAGGCCAGTCTCCCGACTGGCGGCCGCAAAACGGCCATCCAGCACCGCATCGTAGGGGCCGTAGCTGGTTTTTGCGTTATTGCCCACCATATTGCCCTTATCACCTGTCACCTCATCTCCCTCTGCTATGACCTGCGCTATTCTGGACGACGAACCCCTGGCCCTGGAGCTGCTGGCCGATTATTGCGCCCAGATACCCGGCCTGGAGCTGAAGGGGCAGTTTCATGATGCGCTGGCGGGCTTGGCGTTTCTGCAGGACAACCCCGTGGACGTAGTTTTTCTGGATATTCACATGCCCCGCCTCACGGGCTTGCAGCTGGCGCAGCTGCTGCCCCAGCCCGGCCCGCGCGTGGTATTCACCACGGCCTACGACCAGTACGCCGTGCGCAGCTACGAGCTGAACGCGGCCGATTACCTGCTCAAGCCCATTGCCTTCGAGCGGTTCGTGCAGGCCGTGCAAAAGGTACGCCAGCAGCTGGCCGCTCCGGCCGCAACCCCTTCGCCCCCTGCGGCCGCCGAGGCTCAGGCTGCCGCGCCCGATGCCATGTTCGTGAAAAACGACCACCGCCTCCAGCGCGTGGCCTTCGACGATATTCTTTACATCGAAGGCATGAAGGAGTACCTGATGATTTATACCACCACCGGTAAGGTGCTGACGCTGCAGTCGTTTCGGCGGGTGGAGGAGGTGCTGCCGCCTGAGCGGTTTGCGCGCATCCACAAGTCGTTTCTGGTGGCCCTGAACCGCATCGAGCACATTGAGCGGGGTAAAGTCCAGATTGCCGGCCGCCTGCTGCCCATCGGCGACACGTACCGCGACGCCGTAACGGCCGTGCTCCGCGCCAGTAATATGCTTTAAGCCAGAATCGTTGCCGACAGCTTCGGTAACCAGTCAGGATTAGCGTTCATGGATATTGCTTGTCGGTAAAAGACTGCTTTGTAGATGGATAGGTGGTTATTTGGCTGGTGGCAAAACCTGCATGCAACCTCCTTGCGGGCCGCTGCCTCTCCCTTATACGCCGGTAGCCAGCCGGCTGAATAGGGTTCTTCGAAGCCAACTGCATTTATGCATCATCTATCCACCTTTGCGGGGCTGCCAACCGGCTGCTCCGCCGTAACTTTGGGAGCCGGTCTGGTTGATCGGAGTGCCGTATGAGTGCTCTGTCGGCCAGTTTTGGGGCGTCGGGCCTGCGTGGTCTGCTCGCCGATTCCAGTTATTCCCGTGAAACGGTTACCCGTACCGCTCCCGTGCGACCTATTGCTGCCCCTGCTATCCTAGACGAATCGGCCCTGCTCGATGCTTGCCTGGCAGGGAGCCGGCTGGCGCAGAAACAATTATACGAGCGGTTCTCAGGCAAGATGATGGCCGTGTGCATGCGCTACGCGCAAACCACTTTCGAGGCCGAAGACGTATTGCAGGAAGGCTTCGTGACGGTGTTTCGCAATCTGCCGGGTTTTCGGCGTGAGTGTCCGCTGGAATTCTGGATTCGCCGTATTATGGTGAATGCCGCCCTGCGCCAGCACCGCCGCAACGCTCCGCTGGTGGCAGTGAGCGAGGGCGAATACCCCGAAACGCTGGCCGACGAGGAATTCACGCTGGCTAACTATGGTTATGAGGAACTACTTACGATGATTCAGGATTTGGCCCCGCGCTACCGCATGGTGTTCAACCTGTTCGCCATCGAAGGCTACAGCCACAAGGAAATAGGTGAGCTGATGCAGATATCGGAAGGTACCAGCAAATCCCAATACGCCCGGGCCCGGGTTATTCTCAAAAACAAACTGGAACGCCTCGACGCTCATCGTCACAATGGAACCTTCAGCCGATAAGCCACAGAACCCTCAGACCGGCAACCTGGAGCAGTTGTTTCGACAGAAGTTCGAGGAAGCCGAAGTAGCGCCCCGGGCCGACCTGTGGGCGCAGATTGACCACGACCTGCTGGTTCAGCAAAACGAAACCTACCGCCAGCGCCTGCAGCTGCACCGCTGGGCAGCGGCCGCCTGCCTGCTGTTCGCCATGGCTATGGGCGCCTGGTTTACGCTGCACTACTCCGGTGGCCACGAAGCCGGGCTGGCGGCCAACACCTCTGCTGCCTCTCGCTCAGCCTCGGCTGCCCAGCCTGCCCTGAACGGAGAAGTCCCGGCGTCCCTTTCAACGCCTGCCCGTTCCAACGCTGCCCGCACCACGGCAAGTGTAGCCACCACTACGACCGGCCGCTCGCAGATGAGCCCGGCTGCCGCTGGTGCTGCCGCCGAAGCTCCGGCTTCCCGCTACACGATGCCTGCCGGGCGCCGGGCAGTTGGGTCCTCCGTAGCCCGCAATGCGTCTGCACCAACAAGCCAGGAGCGCGCTTACCGGTGGACGGGTTTTGCTGCTGATCCATCTGCTACGGTAGCCGCCGTGGCCGCATCAACAGCTACCATAAATCCTGCTGCTACTACCGAAGCGGGCTTGCCAGCCTCGGGTTTTGCTGCTCAAACTTCGGCTTCCGACGCCAACTCAGTAGCGGTGCTCCGGCCGGCAGCCACAGCACCACAAGCGGGTACTGACGTTTCAATTGCTGCGGGGCCTGCTTTAGCCGTTCCGGTTGATGCAGCCGCTTCCGCTTCTCTGCTGGCAACCAGTAGCTCTGCTTCTTCCGCTGATCTGGCCGCGCTGGCACCCCGCGAAACCGCGTTGGCAACGGATATCAGCAGCCTGCCCTCTTCTCTGCAGCCGGCGTACCCCAGCTCGGCTTTGGCCTGGGCCGATGAGCTGAGCCGGGAAGATGAGAAAAAACAGCCTACCGCTACGGGCTGGACGTTTGGGGGCGGGCACACGCTGTCGTCCTACAACCCAAACATGAATTTCTCGCGCGGAGCATTGCCAGCGTCAAATGTGCGCATTGCCTCCACAGCCCTGGTAAACGCCCGCATGTACGAGGACGGAGCCGAAGAATACCGGGAAAACCTGCAGGCGGGCCTGGGGCAGCGGATTATGCTGCTGGCCCGGCGTCGGCTTTCCAGCCGCTGGAGCGTGGCAACCGGCGTAGAAGCGGCCGAGTACCGGGCCAGTTCCCGCACTTCCTACGCGGCGCTGGAAGCATCCGCGCCTACCACTTTCACGGGCGGTTTCTCATCTACTGACCGCGTGCGTACCCAGATGGCTACCGACCTGACGGTGCTGAATGAGCCGCAGAAAACCCGCTACCGCTACCGGAGTGCCGGTGTGCCGGTGCTGGTGCAGTACGGCAACGGAGCCAAAAACGGCTGGTCGCTGTATGCCCGCGTAGGAGCTGCCGTGAACGTGCTTTTGGGTACCCGCTTCTCGGGTGAAGACGAGAACCTGGTAGCACAGAAGTCTTACTCCCTCGGTGCCAGCGACTCTCCCTACCGCAAAGTGCTGACGTCCGTGCGCGGTGGTGCCGGCATGCAGTACCGCCCCGTGGGGGCTTCGTGGGCCCTGGCCTTTGGTCCGGCGGCCGAGACCGGCCTCAACACGCTGAATGCCAATCCTACGCAAACCTACTGGCAACAGTCGCGCCCCTATTCTGTGGGCCTGGAAGCCAGCGTGGAGTTTGGCGCCAAAGCCGCCCCGGCTCTGTCTGCGCGCTAAGCTGGATGCAGTCTGCAAAACTCCTGGCTTCAACTGCTTTTGAATCTTCGCCCCGGCTGCGTCTGCAGTCGGGGTTTTTTCTTTCCCGAGGAAACCTCTATTTAGCTAATGTAGTTATCAAAGGCTGACCTTTACCCCGCGCAGGCACCGCCGCAAAGGCAGTTTCGCTAAGTTCCCTTTCTCCACCGCATGGATTACCAACTGACCTCAGAATTCAAGCCCACCGGCGACCAGCCCCGCGCCATTGCCCAACTGGTAGAAGGCGTGAACAACGGCGAGCCGGCGCAGGTACTGCTGGGTGCTACGGGCACCGGCAAAACCTTCACCATGGCTAACGTCATTGCCCAAACAGGTAAGCCAGCCCTGGTGCTCTGCCACAACAAAACCCTGGCGGCCCAGCTCTACGGCGAATTCAAGCAGTTCTTTCCCAACAATGCCGTCGAGTACTATATCAGCTACTACGACTACTACCAGCCCGAGGCCTACATTGCCAGTACCGACGTTTTCATCGAAAAAGACCTGGCCATCAACCAGGAAATCGAGAAGTTGCGGCTGCATACCACATCCACGCTGCTGAGCGGGCGCCGCGACGTGATTGTGGTGGCCTCGGTGTCGTGCATCTACGGCATTGGCAACCCCGAGGAGTTCGGCAAAAACGTGATTTACCTGGCGCCGGGCCTGCGCTACTCGCGCAACAACCTGCTCTATTCCTTTGTGCAGATCCTGTACTCGCGCACTGAAATGGAGTTTACGCGCGGCACGTTCCGGGTGAAGGGCGACACCGTGGATGTCTTCCCGGCCTATGCCGACCACGCCTACCGCATTTTCTTCTACGGCGACGAAATAGAGGCCATTCATAAGATTGACCCCACCAGCGGCAAAAAGCTAGCCGACGAAAAGTCGATGACCCTGTACCCGGCGCAGCTGTTCGTGACGGGCAAGGACAGCCTGAATCAGGCCATCAAGGAAATTCAGTTCGACATGGTGCAGCAGCACGCCTACTTTGAAAAGGAGGGCCGCGACCAGGAGGCCAAGCGCATCATGGAGCGCACGGAGTTCGACCTGGAAATGATTCGGGAGCTGGGCTACTGCTCGGGCATCGAGAACTACTCGCGCTACTTCGACGGCCGCCAGCCCGGCAGCCGCCCGTTCTGCCTGCTCGACTACTTCCCCGACGACTACCTACTGGTGGTGGACGAAAGCCACGCCACCATGCCCCAGATCCGGGCCATGTGGGGTGGCGACCGGAGCCGCAAAACGGCCCTGGTAGAGTACGGCTTTCGCCTGCCCAGCGCCATGGACAACCGCCCGCTCACCTTCAACGAATTTGAGGGCATGGTGCGCCAGGCCGTGTACGTCTCAGCTACGCCCGCCGATTATGAGCTCACCCAGGCCAACGGGGTGGTGGTGGAGCAGATTATTCGCCCTACCGGCCTGCTCGACCCCATAATAGACCTGCGCCCCAGCGGCAACCAGATCGACGACCTGCTGGACGAAGTGGACAACCGCGTGAAGATGGGCGACCGGGTGCTGGTGACCACGCTCACCAAGCGCATGGCCGAGGAGTTGCAGAAGTACATGGAGCGCCTGGGCATCAAGTCCAGCTACGTGCACTCCGACGTGAAAACCCTGGACCGCGTAGAAATTCTGCGCCAGCTGCGCCTGGGCGAAATCGATGTGCTCATTGGCGTGAACCTGCTGCGCGAAGGCCTCGACCTGCCCGAAGTAAGCCTCGTGGCCATTCTGGACGCCGATAAGGAAGGCTTCCTGCGCGACCAGCGCAGCCTGATTCAGACCATGGGCCGCGCCGCCCGCAACGACCGGGGCAAGGTGATTATGTACGCCGACCGGATGACGGGCTCCATGCAGCGTGCCATCGACGAAACCAACCGCCGCCGCGCCACCCAGCTGGCCTACAACGAGGAGCACGGCATCACGCCGCGCACTGTGCGCAAGAGCCACGCCGAAATCATGGGGCAAACCTCTTTGTCGGACTACCGGGTGGTAGAGGCGCAGGGCTATGCCGGCCCCGATGCGGACGTGGCGCTGGCCATTGCGGCCGAGCCGGTGGTATCCGTCATGACGCGCCCCGACCTGGAGAAGCTCATCAAGCAAACCGAAAAGAAGATGGAAGCCGCCGCTAAGGACCTCGACTTCCTCACCGCCGCCAAGCTCCGCGACGAGCTGGCCGGACTGAAGCAGGTGCTCAAAACCAAGCGGGAGTAGGAGCTACCGCAACGTATCCAGCCAGGCCGGCACTTCCGCCAGCGACGCTACTTCCTGAAACGACACACCGGCCAGCTCGGCTTCCGACACCCGCTCCATCACCCAGGTGGTGTGGTAGGGCACGTACACAGCCCGGCCGCCCAGCCGTGCCACCGGCAGCACGTCCGACTTCAGCGAGTTGCCGATCATCACGAACTCTTTGGGCTGCACCTGGTAGCGCCGCATAATGCGCTGGTAGGTAGCTTCGTTTTTCTCACTCACAATTTCTACGTGGTCGAACAGGTCGCCAAGGCCGGAGCGGGCCAGCTTGCTTTCCTGGTCGAATAGGTCGCCCTTGGTGAGCAGCAGCAGCGGCAGCCCGCGCCGTTTCACTTCGGCCAGCACTTCGGGTACGTGGGGCAGCAGCTCAATCGGGAAATCGAGCAGCCGCTTGCCGTAGTCGAGGATCTGCTGAATCTCGGTGCCTGTCACGGCTCCATTGGTCAGCTGAATAACCGTCTCAATCATCGACAGCATAAACGACTTGGCGCCGTAGCCGAACAACTGCATGTTCCGGCGCTGCACCTCGTAGAAGCGGCTGCCCAGCAGGTCGGCGTCGCCGTAGTGCGTGAGCAGGGCGTAGAGGCGGGCTTCGGCGTAGTCGAAGTGCGGCTGGTTGGGCCACAAAGTATCATCGGCGTCGAAGGCAACGAGCTTGGGTGCAGCCATAAAAAGCAGAAAGCAGAGTGAAGCCGGCAAAGTTACGGAGGCTACCCTACGAAGCAGCGACCTGACGTATCGGCGGCGCACGGGGCTGCCCCTGCCGGGTCAGCCTTGGGATAGGGGGAGGTTACGGAAGCAGTAACGGCCTTTTACTTGTATAGCTTCCGGGTTAAAGTGGGGTGCTCTTCACCGTCGCCCTTTTCTGTCTTCTTTCTATGAAGCTCGTGTTATCCTCTATGCTGGCGCTTGGGCTGAGCCGGGTATGATTTAGCAAAAATCTGCTAAACAGCATGTTATTTATCCGCACACGGTGCTTGCCCCGCAGGACTAGTATCTGCCGATGACGACTATCGAGTCGATGGTGGCAGGTGGCATGGGCCGCTCGCGCATTCTGTTTACGCCTGAGTTCAAAGAAAGCAGGAAGCCAACCTGGACTGTTTAGTATCATGGGGCTAACCTGGGCAACGTCCACGCCAACGAGTAGACGATTATGCGGTATCTGAACGAGCTGGCCGCCGACGGCTGGGAGCTGATGCAGGCCACGCCGCTTACCCATACCTTGGTCGGCGGTGGTATTACGGACTAGGGCCTTCGTAAACGTGCTACCTGTTCCGCAAAGCCAAATAACAGGGAGCGGGTGCCTTAGAAGCTGTTTGGGATTTTGTATAAACGTCGTTTCTGTCATGCTTCGACAAGCTCACCGTGACAATTTCTAAACCAGCTCTTGGGCTTTTCTAGCTAATCATTGGTTTTGGCCGGCTTGCCGCCGCTTTATACGTGGCGGTGCTTGCGCTGATATTACATTAACGATTATGTAGAACAGCACAGCACAGAAGCGCAGGAGTGGGGTTCCTTGGAAAAGAAAATATTTTTTGTTGATTATCTGTTACAAATTTGTTAATCTTGCCCTGTTCACTGCTGCTCCGTCAATTAGCATTGCGAGCAGGCCACCTGATACTTTCTGACTGGAAGCCCGGAATCAGGTACAGACTCGTTGCGCCTTTTTTTTGCCCATCTACACAAACGATTGTGATTGTTACAAAAACACAATCGTTTGTGTTACCCATGAAAATCCCCACACTCTTTTCCTTATGAAGAAGCCCATACCCATTGTGCGCCGGCTCACCTTACCGGCAATCCTGCTTTGTGCTCCCCTGGCGCTGCTGAGCGCAACGGTACACGCGGCCCCGGCCTATGATACCAGCACTATGGGTCTACGCCTGGCCGATGTGACGGTAAGCGGCCGCGTGACGGATGAGAAAGGACAGCCTTTGCCTGGCGTAACAGTATTAGTTAAAGGAACTACCAACGGGACTTCCACTAACTCCGATGGCACATTTGTGGTAGCAGCTCCAGCCGGCAGCACGCTGTCGTTCAGCTATATCGGTTATGTGCGCAAGGAAGTGGCCATTGCTGATGCCAGCGCCCCGATAACCGTAACCTTGTCGGAGGACGTGAATGCCCTGAGTGAGGTGGTGGTGGTAGGCTACCTGACGCAGGACCGCCAGAATGTGACCAGCGCCGTGAGCAGCGTGGACGCCCGGGAAACCGTGAAAGTACCGGTGCCCACGCTCACCCAAGCCATTCAGGGACGGGTAGCGGGCGTGCTGGTGGAAAGTTCCGGCAACCCCGGTGCCGTGCCTAATGTAGTCATTCGTGGTGTTGGGACTGTAGGGACGGGTACTAACCCGCTGTACGTCATCGACGGATTGTGGACCGACAACATCCGCGACCTAAGCCCTACGGATATCGAGTCGGCGACGGTGCTGAAGGATGCCTCTTCCACGGCCGTGTACGGTTCGCGGGGGGCCAACGGCGTCATCCTGATTACCACCAAGCGCGGCCGATCCGGAGAACCGAAAATCAGCTTCAATGCCTACAAAGGGGTAGAGGACATCTACCGCAAATTCGACCTGACCAACCACAGCGAGTGGGCCGACCGCGCCGCCGTAGCTTACCGCAACGCCGGCCTCGACCCAACGCTGCGCATGCCCGGCGCGGTGAAAGGTACCGCGGCCTACAGCGAGGCTATTGACACCGACTGGCAGAAAGAGTTTTTCCAGACGGGCAAGGTAGAAGACTACAACCTGACGTTTTCGGGGGGCAACTCTACCGGTAAAAGTGCCACCAACTTCCTTATTTCGGGTGGTTACTTCCGCCAGGATGGCATCGTGAAAGGTCCGTCGTTTGAGCGCTACAGCGTGCGCCTGAACTCGGGCATGACGCGGGGCCGTTTCAAGTTGGGCCAGAGCGCCCTGCTCACGCATATCAATACCACCCTGCTCAACGAGGTGCCGTTTGTGGATGTGCTGGCGGAGCTGCCCGGCATTCCGGTGTATAACCCCGCCAACTTCGGAGGCTATGGGTACGGCAGCGCCAACTTGTTCAACTACTCCGTGAACCCCATCGGGGCGCAGGAAATCCTGCGGCGCACCCAGAAAAACAACCGGCTGCAGGGCAGCATCAACGGCGAGTTTTCCATTTTCGACTTCCTCTCATACCGCCTGAACCTGGGCCTGGAAGTACACGACTACAACGACAAAAACGCCCGCCGCGAAGGCTACATCCGTCTGGGCGAGTCGAACCCCAACACCACCTACCTGTTCGAGCGGCGGGGCACCTCCATGTTCACCATGGTCGAAAACACGCTGAACTTCAACAAGCAGTTTGGCGACAACAATGTGAATGCGGTGGTTGGTTACTCCGAGCAGGTAAACCAAATGAATGACGCGACGGCCAATGCTACAGGGTTTTCCCCTAATCCTCAATACTTCTTTGTGCTGAGCCAAGGGTTAAACTCAGCTACACCACCAACGGTTGGGGGAAACATTGACGCCTTCACCAAACGCTCCTACTTTAGCCAGCTTAACTACGACTACAAAAACCGCTATCTGATTACGGGCAGCTTCCGCCGCGATGGTTCCTCGCGTTTCGATGCTAATCGTCAGTATGCCAACTTCGGTGCTGGCTCCGTGGGTTGGCGTATCAGTGAGGAAGACTTCTTCAAAGGAGTTCTGCCGGTAGTAAACAGCCTGAAGCTGCGGGCCAGCTACGGCGTGAATGGCATTGACCAACTGCCAGGTTCCTATTTATACCAAGCCCGAATTAATCGGAATATCTTCTATCCACTAGGAACGGGACAGGTATTAGTATCAGGTGGCATTCAGCCAGATATGGAAAGTAAAAATATTCGTTGGGAGTCACGGTATACAACCGATTTTGGCCTTGACTTGGCAATGCTAGATAGCCGACTGACACTTTCAACTGACTATTACATATCTACTACAAAAAATGCACTGGTAAGCCCTCCATTGCCAGGCTATTTAGGCACAGCTGGTGAATTTCAGCCTTATGCTAACGTAGGCCAGATTCGTAATAAAGGCTTGGAAGTAGCTTTGGGCTTCCACGAAACTCGGAAAGCCTTCACCTACAGCGCAGATCTTACCCTGACGACGCTAAGCAATGAAGTGCTGCGCCTCTCGGATATCCAGCCCGTTATTCCTGGTGACTTTGGCGCTACCCGCACCGAGGTAGGTCAGCCCCTGAGCCGCCTGTACGTGCTGCAGATGATGGGTATTTTCCAGAGCGCGGAAGAAATCCAGAACTATAAGAGCGCCGATGGCAAAGTAATTCAGCCCCTGGCTCAGCCCGGCGACGTGAAGTTTGAAGACGTGAATGGCGACGGCGCCATTACTTACTCCGGGGACCGGAAGTACGTAGGCAGTCCGTTCCCCACTCTGCAGGGTGGCCTGAACCTGACGGCCGGTTTCAAAGGCTTTGACCTGAGTGTTTTCTGGCAGGGTGTAACCGGCAACGACTTGTTGAACGTTACCCGCTCGGCCGTGGATGGCCTCAACGGCGACACCAACTTCCGCCGCGACCTGGCGCCCTGGACCCCGGAAAACCCCTCCACTACCACACCACGCCTGGTGTATGGCGGCGGTGCCGAGCAAGTGAAGAACTACGAAATAGCCAGCACCCGCTGGGTAGAAGACGGCTCCTACCTGCGCCTGAAAAACGTGCAGCTGGGCTACACCTTGCCCGCCAGCCTGCTGAGCAAAGTAGATGGCCTGGGCAGCGTG
Source organism: Hymenobacter sp. J193 (assembly GCF_024700075.1). NCBI lineage: Bacteria > Pseudomonadati > Bacteroidota > Cytophagia > Cytophagales > Hymenobacteraceae > Hymenobacter > Hymenobacter sp. J193. Next base: position 1,700,891 of record NZ_JAJONE010000001.1, on the reverse strand, counting down.
CGTCTGTACGTGACCGGCCGCAACCTGTTGACCTTCACCAAATACACCGGTTTCGACCCGGAAACGCCCGGCACGAGCTTCTTTGGCCGGGGCATCGATAATGGCACCTACCCCAACGTGCGCACCATCACGGGCGGCCTGCAGGTGAACTTCTAAGGCGCCACGAAACGCCATATCTCCTTTTCCTTCGAAGCAATTCCCATGAATATTTCCAAGCTTTCATTTGCGGCCCTGACAGCCTTGCTGCTGACTACCGGCTGCGACGATAAACTGCTGAACCAAGTGGACCCGAATAGGCCCAGCACAGATCAGTTCTGGAAAACCGAATCTGATGCCAACCAGGCCGTTATTGCGGTGTACTCCACCCAGCAGATATTCTCCACGTACAGCCTGTACTGGCATTTCGCCACCACCGGCCGCACCGACGAATCGTTTACGAACACGCCGGACGGGGGGCTGAACCAGTACCTCGTGTTCCGGCAGGTAAGCACTACTGATGGCCGTTCGGCCTTCCTGTGGAACGACACCTACCGGATGATTTACCGGGCCAACCAGGTGCTGACGCAGGTGCCCGGCATTTCGATGGATGAGACGCTGAAAAAGCGCCTGCTGGCCGAGGCACTGTACCTGCGTTCCTTGTGCTACTACGAGCTGGGCCTGCTGTTTGGCAACATCCCGCTCGTTCTCACCCAGGCCGACGCCAGCACCCGCGCCTCACAGGCAACCCAGGATCAGGTATACGCCCAGATCATCAGTGACCTGACCAAGGCCAAGGCCGACCTGCCCCTGACCTACGACGCGGCCAACAAGGGCCGGGCTACCCGCGGCGCCGCGGCCTCCCTCATGGGCAAGGTGTTCATGCAGCAGCGCAAGTGGGCCGAGGCCTCCACGCAGTTTGCGGAGGTTATCAGCTCGGGCCAGTACTCCCTGGTACCCAACTATGCCGACAACTTTACCGAAAACAACGAGAACAACAGCGAGTCGATTTACGAGGTGCAGTTCTCGGGCGTGAACAAGAACTTCGGGCAGGACTTTGTAGGCGGGGCCGAAGGCAACGAGCGGGCCCAGTTCTTCGGCCCTCCCGGCATCGGCTTCACCGACGTGGAAGTACGCCGCTGGCTGTTTGAAGAGTACACCGACAAAACCACTACCGGCGCCGTGGACCCCCGCCGCGACGCCACGCTGTTCAGCTCCGTGGGCACGCCTACGCTTTACGGTCAGGCCTTTGGCTTTGGCGGGCTCAACATCAACCCCAGCCGCCTGCTGTGGCGCAAGTACCAGAATGACCGCACCCGCAACTTCGAGGACTTCTTCTCCGGTATCAATATCCGCCTGATCCGCTACGCCGATGTGCTGCTGATGCAGGCTGAGGCGCTGAACGAGCTGGGTCGGGGAGAGGAGGCTATTCCGCTCATCAACCAGGTACGCCGCCGCGTGCAGCTCACGGAGCTGGCCGGCGGCATGAGCAAGGCAGACCTGCAAACCCAGATCCGGCACGAGCGGATTACGGAGCTGGCGGGTGAAGGCGTGCGCTGGAGCGACCTGGTCCGCTACGGCCTGTTCGACACCGAAGAAGGGCTGAACGAGCTGCGCAGCCGCGACGCCGACTTCAACAACTTCATCACGCCCAGAAACAAGCTGCTGCCCATTCCGCAGACGGATATTGATATCGACAAAAACCTGAAGCAGAACCCCGGTTTCTAAGCCACTCCTTTGAACAGCCGTTCCGGGCACCTGCCGGGGGCGGCCGTTTAACTTATCGCCAGCAGCCGTATTTTTCTCATGCGTAGCTTTATTCGCTTCCTGTTCTCTCCGCTGCTCTGGCTGCTGGTGCTGGCAGCACCGGCCTGCCAGGACAGCAAGCCCGCGCCGTTTGTGCCGCCGGTGGTGCCGCCTACTACCACGGCTACCACCTTCCAGAACCCGCTGCTGCCCTCCGGGCCCGACCCGTGGGTGGTGCAAAAAGACGGTTTCTACTACTACATGCACACGCTCAACGAGCGGCTGGCCATCTGGAAAACGGCCAAGATGTCGGACCTCAATACCGCCCCCAGTACGGTGATGTGGACGCCCGCCCCCAACGGCAACGCCTCGGCCAACCTGTGGGCGCCGGAGCTGCACTTCCTGGATGGCAAGTGGTACATCTACTACACCGCCGGGCAGGCTGGCACGTTTGGCATGCAGCGCACCTGGGTGCTGGAAAATGCCGCCGCCGACCCCACCACCGGCACCTGGATAGACCGGGGCCGGCTGTTCAACACCTCCGCCGATTTCTGGGCCATTGATGGCACCGTGCTGGAGCAAAACAACAAGCGGTACTTCCTCTGGTCGGGCCATAACGGCATCGACGCCGTGCAGCGCATCTACATTTCCGAGATGAGCAGCCCCACCACGCTCACCGGCCCGCGGGTGGAACTCTCGCACCCCGAATTCTCTTGGGAAAACGTGGGGCCGCCCTTCGTGAATGAAGGCCCCGAAATTCTGAAGCACGGCGACAAAACGTTTCTGGTGTACTCGGCCAGCTTCTGCGGCACCGACCAGTACACGCTGGGCATGCTCACGGCCAGCAACACCGCCGACCCTATGCTGCCGGCCTCCTGGATTAAATCAACCCAGCCGGTGTTTGCGCAGAGCCCCGCCAACCGGGCCTACGCCACCGGCCACAACTCTTTTTCCAGTCCAAGGATGGGCAGGAAGACTGGATTATCTACCACGCCAACTCCAACCCCAATGAGGGCTGCGTGGAAAAGCGCAATCCGCGCATGCAGAAGTTCACCTGGAACGCCGACGGTACGCCTAATTTTGGGGTGCCGGTGGCCATCAACCAACCTATACTGAAACCCAGCGGCGAATAGAAAAGCGCCCGTTTTCAGCGAATTCAACTTTCCTTATGCTTACACGCTTATTCCCCAAGGCCGCCGTGCCACAATTGCGCCCCCTCCGGTGGCTGCTGGTGCTACTGGTGTTGCTGGGCGCGGCCCGGCCCGCGGCCTACGCCCTGCAGGGCGCTACCGGCGTCCACGACCCGTCCAACATCGTGAAGGAGGGCAACAAGTACTGGGTATTTGGTACCGGCGACGGTATTGCCACCATGTACTCCACCGATTTGGTGAACTGGCAGGTAGGCGCCCGTACCGTGTTCAGCAAAGTAGCTTTTCCGGCCTGGATTAAAACCAAGGTGCCCGGCTTCGAAGGCACGTTCTGGGCCCCGGACTGCATCTACATGAATGGCAAGTACTACCTGTACTATTCCTGCTCCACGTTTGGCTCCAGCGTGTCGGCCATTGGCCTGGCTACCAACGTGACGCTGGACCCGGCCAGCCCCAACTACAAATGGGAGGACCAGGGCGAGGTAATATCCACCAACGCGGGCAGCAACGTGAATGCTATTGACCCCTCGTTGTTCAAAGACAGTGACGGCCGGGTATGGTTCAGCTACGGCTCCTATTGGAGTGGCCTGCGCGTGCTGGAGCTGGACGCCGCAACCGGCAAACCACTCAACGGCCCGGCAACCACGCAGTTTCCCGTGGTCAACAACGACCCCGAGGCGGCTGCGCTGACCAAACATGGCAACTACTATTACATGTTTTTCAACCGAGGCGCCTGCTGCCGGGGCATCAACAGCTCGTATTACATCATGGTGGGCCGTTCTACGTCGCCCACCGGGCCTTTCCTCGACCAGAATGGCGTGGACCTAAACAAAGGTGGCGGCACCCTGGTGCTGAACGTGGATGGCCGTTACGTGGGCCCGGGCCACGCGGGCTTGTTTGAGGAAAACGGCGCCACGTATTTTTCCCACCATTACTACGATGGCGAAGACAATGGCGCCCCCAAGCTGGGCCTGGCCAAGCTCACCTGGAGCCCCACCGACTGGCCCGTGGTCACGCGCGACTGGCTGCCGGCCGGCCGCTACACCATCACCAGCCAAAGCAGCAACCTGGTGTGGGACGCCTGGGGCTGCACCGGCGTGAGTGGGCAGGCCGTAGCCCAGGGTACGCCCGCGGGCCTCACCTGCCAGCAGTGGGACTTCACCGCCCTCGGCACCGGCGACTACAAGATTACCAACGCTATGGGTGGCCTGGCCGTGACGGTGGCCGGCTGCTCGCCCAACAACGGGGCGCTGCTTCAGTTGGGCACGTATTCTTTCAGCACCTGCAAGCAGTTCCACATGGACCGCGCCAGCGACGGATCCTACGTGTTTGCCTCCCTGAATGGCAACCGCGTCGTGAGCGTGCCCGCCGCTTCTACCACTGCCGGTACGCAACTCAGCCTGGCCGACTACGCCGGCACCGCCGCACAGCGCTGGGCCGTGGCCGCGCCCGGCGTAGGCACCGCTGCCAAAGCCAGCCGGAAGCTGGCGGGCGTGAGCATTTTCCCGGTCCCCGCCTCCCGTACCGGCTTTATCCTGGAGCTGCCCGAGCTACGTGCCGCTTCGGCGGTGACGGTGGAAGTGTTCAACCTGCAAGGTCAGGCCGTGGTGCGGCAAACGCTGGAGCGTCCGCAGGTGCGGCAAAACGTAGCGGCAACGCTGGCGCCGGGCCTGTACCTAGTGCGGGTGCGGCAGGGTGTGCGGCAGTTCTCGCAGTCGATTACGGTACTGTAAACGCCAACCTCAGGCAGTTGCTCAGGAGAACAGGATGGAATAAGCGGAATAGCCGCTTCGGGCTGCAACCCGGAGCGGCTATTTTTATTCTTTTGCGGCCACGAAAGCCAGGAGGGCACTTGCACAGTTTGAGCGCAGGTAAACCGGAAAAGACGGTAGGCAGAAGAAAAAAAGCAGATAAAAAAACACAAACGATTGTGTAAATCAATTATAGTTTCTACTTTGGATGCCAGATTCCAGCTAAGCCCGCTACGAGCCGGCCAGCCACCGGAATAGGGTAGAAGTAGGGGTAGGCCCCACCACTACCGCGCTTTGCCCGCCCGTTGATTCACCCACGCTTCCGCCCGCTTCAAACCCCACCTTCTTCGCTTCCACATGCTACGTTCTCCTTCCTGCGGGCTGATTCTGGGCGGCCTGGCCACCTTGCTGACTGCGGCCTCCTGCGAACAGCAGAAGCCGACCGGAACTGCCGAAACAACAGCCACTTCTGCTGACACCACCCAAACTGCTTCTGCCGCTGTGCCTGCTTCCGCTTCTTTCGGCAAAACCACCGATGGTACCGAGGTGAAGCTTTACACGCTCACCAACGCCCACGGCCTGAAAGCCACCATCACCAACTACGGTGGCACACTCACCAGCCTGCTGGTACCGGACAAAGACGGCAAGCTCGGCGACGTGGTGCTGGGTTTCGATGACGTGAGCGGCTACCAGAGCCCGGCTTTCCGCAAGTCGAATCCCTACTTCGGGGCGCTGATCGGGCGCTACGGTAATCGTATCAAAGCCGGCAAATTCACCCTCGATGGCAAGGAGTACACCCTGGCCAAAAACAACGGGGCCAACACCCTGCACGGCGGCAACAAGGGCTTCGACCAGGTGATCTGGCAGGCTGAGCCCGGTTCTTCAGCCGAGGGTCCGACGCTGAAACTCACCTACCTGAGCAAGGACGGTGAGGAAGGCTACCCCGGCAACCTGCGGGTGACGGTAACCTACACGCTCACCCAGGACGACGCGCTGAAAATCGACTACTCGGCTACCACCGATAAAGCCACCCCCGTCAACCTCACCAACCACGCCTACTTCAACCTCAACCACGGTGCCGGCAAGGACATTCTGGGCCACGAGGTGACCCTGCCCGCCGACCGCTACACCGTGGTAGACGCCGGCCTGATTCCAACCGGGGAACTGCGCCCCGTACGCGGCACGCCCTTCGACTTTACCGCGCCCCACGCCATTGGGGAGCGGATTGCGCAGGTGCCCGGCGGCTACGACCACAACTGGGTGCTCAACCAAAACACCGGCATGCACGCCGCAGCCACGGTTTATGAGCCCACTACTGGCCGCACCATGACGGTGACGACCACCGAACCCGGCATCCAGTTCTACACCGGCAACTTCCTCGATAGCACCCTCACCGGCAAGGGCGGCACCGTGTACGGCAAGCACGCGGGCTTCTGCCTGGAAACCCAGCACTTCCCCGACTCGCCCAACCAGCCCAAGTTCCCGAGCACCATCCTGAAGCCCGGCGACACGCTGAAATCCACGACGATATACCAATTCGGCGTTCGGAAATAGGGGAGAAGGTGAGGTTAACAGCCCATCTGCGCCAGAACCCCCACCTTTCCATTAGCACACAAGCACATTCCCGCACATTAGCACAATACCTTCTCCCGTGGAAAACTCTCAAACTGCCACGCCGGGCGCCGACGCCTACGTGATTGGCGTCGACTACGGCACTGATTCCGTGCGGGCGCTGCTGGTAAATGCCCGCACCGGCGCCGAGGTGGCCCAGGCCGTGCACTACTACGCCCGCTGGAAAAAGCTGCAGTACTGCAACCCCGCCCGCAACCAGTTCCGCCAGCACCCGCTCGACTACATCGAAGGCCTGGAAGCCAGCATCCGCCGCGTGGCCCAGCACGTGCCCGCCGAGCAGATTGTGGGCATAGCCGTGGATACCACCGGCTCCACGCCCGGCGCGGTGGACGAGCATGGCGTTTCGCTGGCTTTGAAACCCGGCTTTGAGGACAACCCCAACGCCATGTTCGTGCTCTGGAAAGACCACACGGCCCTGGACGAAGCCGCCGAAATCAACGATAAAGCCCGCACCTGGGGCGGGGAGGATTTCACGAAGTTCGAGGGCGGCATCTACTCCTCGGAGTGGTTCTGGGCCAAGATTATGCACGTGACGCGCGAAGACGCCGCCGTGGCCCAGGCCGCGCACTCCTGGATGGAGCACTGCGACTGGGTAACGCTGCTGCTCACCGGCCAGGACTTGGCTACGTTTAAGCGCAGCCGTTGCGCCGCTGGCCACAAAGCCATGTGGCACGAAAGCTGGGGCGGCCTGCCCTCGGCGCAGTTTTTGAACCACCTTGAGCCTTCTTTGGGTGAATTGCGCAATCGATTGTTCGAAGAAACCTATACGGCCGACGAAATTGCCGGTCATCTTTCCGAGGAATGGGCGGCCCGCTTGGGACTGACAACCAACACGGTAGTAGCCGTAGGCTCCTTCGATGCCCACGCCGGCGCAGTGGCGGGCGAAATCGAGGCCTACTCTATGGTGAAGGTGATGGGCACCAGCACCTGCGACATTGTGGTGGCTCCAACCGCCGAAGTCGGCAGCAAATTGGTGCAAGGCATCTGCGGGCAGGTAGATGGCTCCGTGATTCCCGGCATGCTGGGGCTGGAAGCCGGCCAGTCGGCGTTTGGCGACCTACTAGCTTGGTTCCGGCAGCTGGTAGAATGGCCCCTGCAGGCATTGATGCCGCAGTCGGGCACGCTTACGGCCGAGCAGCAGGAAGCCCTGCGCGAAGAGCTGAGCGACAAGCTGCTGGTAGAACTGACCAAAGCCGCCGCCGCCGTGGACCCCGCCGAGTCGCAGGTACTGGCGCTGGACTGGGTGAACGGCCGCCGCACGCCCGATGCCAACCAGGCCCTGAAAGGCGCTTTAACGAACCTGACGATGGGCACCTCGGCCCCGCAGATTTTCCGGGCGCTGGTGGAGGCCATCTGCTACGGCTCCAAGATGATTGTGGAGCGCTTCGAGCAGGAGGGCATTCCCATCAAGCAGGTTATCGGCATTGGGGGCGTGGCCAAGAAGTCGCAGTTCGTGATGCAGACCCTGGCCGATGTGCTCAACCGGCCCATCAAGATTGCCAAGTCGGAGCAGGCCCCGGCCCTGGGCTCGGCCATGTACGCGGCCGTGGCGGCTGGCATCCACGCCGATGTGCTGACGGCGCAGAAGGCCATGGGCAGCGGCTTTGCCGAAACCTATGAGCCCAACCCCGCCCGCGTGGCCGACTACCAGGCCCGCTACGAGCAGTACCAGGCCCTGGGCCAGTTCGTGGAAAGCCAGACCAAGCGCGAAGCTTCCGTGGTTGAACCTTCTTTAGCGGAGCAAACAGCATGAGCCAGTACCAGGATCTGAAACAGGCATGCTACGAGGCCAATATGCAGCTGCCCAAGCTCGGGCTGGTGCTGTTCACCTTCGGCAACGCCAGCGTGGTAGACCGCGAAAAAGGCGTGTTTGCCATCAAGCCCAGCGGGGTGCCCTACGATACGCTGCGGCCCGAGGACATTGTGATTGTGGACTTCGACGCTAACACGGTGGAAGGCTCCGGCCGGCCCTCGTCGGATACCAAAACCCACGCGGTGCTGTTCCGGCACTGGCCCGAAATAGGGGGTATTGTGCACACGCACTCCACCTACGCCACGGCCTGGGCCCAGGCCCAACTTGATATCCCCATCCTGGGTACCACCCACGCCGACCACCTCACGGCCGACGTGCCCTGCGCCCCGCCCATGGATGATGCCATGATTGCCGGTAACTACGAACACCAGACCGGCTGGCAGATCATCAACGAGTTTGAAAAGCGCGGCCTTTCGCCCAAGGAAGTGGAGATGGTGCTGCTCAGCAACCACGCGCCCTTCACCTGGGGGAAAACGGTGGAAAAAGCGGTGTACAACAGCGCCGTGCTGGAAGAAGTAGCCCGCATGGCTTACCTCAGCTGCACCCTCCGGCCCGATGTGCCCCGCCTCAAGCAAGCCCTCATCCAAAAGCACTACGAGCGCAAGCACGGCGCCAACTCCTACTACGGCCAGCGCTAGAAAGAGGAGTGAGTGATAAAAACTAGGAGCTAGTTCCCCTCCTTATTTGAAGGAGGGGTGCCCGAAGGGCGGGGTGGTTGAGTTAGAACTAAAAAGCCACCCCAACGACCCGCTAACGCTAAACTTCTAGCGGTAGTCTGACCACCCCGGCCTCCGGCCACCCCTCCTTCAAATAAGGAGGGGAGCTAAAAAATAGCAACGCCATTCTCATCAAATAAATCGGCTGGACCCACCCGGTTTTCTACTCCGACATCATGATTGACCTTTCCCACTACGAAGCCTGGTTTATCACCGGCAGCCAGCACCTCTACGGACCCGAAACCCTGGAGCAGGTGGCGCAGCATTCCCAGCAGATTGCCGAAGCCCTGGGCTCGGCGCTGCCCATCAAGATTGTGTATAAGCCCGTGCTGACCGGCCCGGACGGCATTACCAAGCTGGTGCAGGAAGCCAACACCACGGCTAACTGCGTGGGGCTGATTGCCTGGATGCACACCTTCTCGCCGGCTAAAATGTGGATCAACGGCCTGAAGATTCTGCAGAAGCCGCTGGCGCACCTGCACACCCAGTTCAACCGCGACATTCCCTGGGCCGACATCGACATGGACTTCATGAACACCAACCAGTCGGCGCACGGCGACCGGGAGTTTGGCTTCATTGGAGCCCGCCTGAAGGTGAAGCGCAAGGTGGTGGTAGGCCACTGGCAGAGCGCCGACGTGCAGGAGCGCCTCAGCATCTGGGCCCGCGCGGCCTGCGCCTGGGCCGACTGGCAGGGCGCCCGCATCGTGCGCTTCGGCGACAACATGCGCTACGTAGCCGTGACCGAAGGCGACAAAGTAGAAGCCGAGCTGAAATTTGGCTACTCGGTAAACACCTACGGCATCGGCGACCTGGTAGCGGTGATTAACGCCGCCACCGACGAGCAGGTGAACGACCTGCTGGCGACCTACGAGCAGGAATACGAGCTGGGTGACTCCCTCAAAGAAGGCGGCGACCAGCGTGAAAGTCTGCGTGAGGCGGCCCGCATCGAAGTGGGCATGCGCAAGTTCCTGCAGGATACCGGCGCTATCGGCTTCACGGATACCTTCGAGGATTTGCACGGCATGGCTCAGCTGCCCGGCATTGCCACCCAGCGCCTGATGGCGGAGGGCTACGGCTTCGGCGGCGAGGGCGACTGGAAAACCTCGGCCCTGGTGCGGGCCATGAAGGTGATGGGCGCGGGCCTGCCCGGTGGCAACTCCTTCATGGAAGATTACACCTACCACTTCCAGCCCGGCAACGAGCTGGTGCTGGGCTCTCACATGCTCGAAATCTGCCCCAGCATCGCCGAAGGCAAAGCCAAGGTAGAAGTGCACCCGCTGGGCATCGGCGGCAAGGCTGACCCGGCCCGCCTGGTATTCAACTGCCCCGCCGGTCCGGCCCTGAATGCCACCATCGTGGATCTGGGTCACCGCTTCCGGCTGGTGGTGAATGAGGTGGAAGCCGTAGCGCCCGAGCAGGATTTGCCCAAGCTGCCCGTAGCCCGCGTGCTCTGGAAAGTGAAGCCCGACCTGAGCACCGGCGCGGCGGCCTGGATTCTGGCCGGCGGCGCCCACCACACCGGCTACAGCCAGAACCTCACGGCCGAGTACCTGGAAGACTTTGCCGAAATGGCCGGTATCGAGTACGTCATCATCGACGACGAAACCAAGCTGCGCACCTTCAAAAACGAGCTGCGCTACAACGACGTGGCCTTCAGCCAGCGGTAGAGGCAGCAGCGGTAATTGCGGGGCCGGGCTGCGGGCCGGCCCCGCAATTACTGTCGGCAGCATAGTCCGCAGCAAACGTGTGCGGCCTATCTTCCGGCTCTCAACCTCTACCTTTTTTCACCTCTCCTCATGAGCAATAACCTTACGACGCTAGACCTGCTCGTCTTCTTCGTGTACCTGATCGGGGTTTCGGCCTACGGTTTCTACATCTACAAGAGCAAGCAGAAGGCCGAACAAAGCACCAAAGACTACTTCCTGGCCGAAGGCTCCCTGACGTGGTGGGCCATCGGGGCCTCCATGATTGCCTCCAACATCTCGGCCGAGCAGTTCATCGGTATGTCGGGCTCCGGCTTCAAAGTAGGGGTGGCGGTAGCGGCCTACGAGTGGGTAGCGGCCGTGGTGCTCATTATCGTGGCCGTGTTCTTTATGCCGGTGTATCTGAAGAACAAGATCTTCACGATGCCCCAGTTTCTGGAGCAGCGCTACAACTCCACGCTCAGCCTGATCATGAGTATTTTCTGGCTGTTCCTCTACGTGTTGGTTAACCTCACGTCCATTCTGTACCTGGGCGCGCTGGCGCTCAGCAACCTCATCGGCGGCGACAGTTTCCACACCATTATCATCCTGCTGGCCATTTTCTCCTTGCTCATATCCATTGGCGGTATGAAGGTGGTCGGCTACACCGACGTGGTGCAGGTAGTGGTGCTGGTGGTAGGCGGCCTCGTCACGACCTACATTGCTCTGAGTTTGGTGAGCACCAAGTTCGGGCTTGGCGGCGGCGCTTTCTCGGGCTTCACGGCCCTGATGGAAAAGGCCCCCGACCACTTCCACATGATTTTCCCCAAGCCCACGGATGCCACCCCGCAGCCGGAGGTGGATAAGTACCTGGCCCTGCCCGGCATTGCCATGTACCTGGCCGGCCAGTGGATTGTGAACCTCAACTACTGGGGCTGCAACCAATACATTACCCAGCGCGCCCTGGGCGCCGACCTGCACACGGCCCGCACCGGCATCCTGTTCGCCGGTATTCTCAAGCTGATGATGCCCGTGATTGTGATGCTGCCCGGCATTGCGGCCTACGTGCTCTACAAGAACGGCGACCTGCAGGCTGAAATGTCCAGCACCGGTTCCTTCAACTCCGACAACGCCTACTCCGCTATCCTCACCTTCCTGCCCAACGGGCTGAAAGGCTTGTCGATGGCGGCCCTCACGGCCGCCATTGTGGCCTCGCTGGCCGGTAAGGTCAACTCCATTTCCACCATCTTCACCCTCGACATCTACAAGCGCTACCTCAACAAGGACGCTTCCGAGAAAAAGCAGGTGTGGGTGGGCCGACTCACCATTCTGGCGGCGGTTGTCCTGAGCGTGGCCTTCACCTGGCAGGACTTGCTGGGCATCGGTGGCGAAGGCGGGTTCCAGTTCATTCAGAAGTACACGGGCTTTATTTCGCCTGGCATCCTGGCGGTGTTCCTGCTGGGCATGTTCTGGAAGCGCACCACGGCTACGGCCGGCATCGTGGGCATCCTGGCCGGCTTTGCGCTGTCGGTGTTCTTCAACGAGTACGCGCCTTCGGTGCTGGGCCGCGAAACCCTGCTCTACACGGCTTTCCCCAACGGCAAGGGCGAGTTTGAAATTCCCTTCCTCATCTGCATGGGCCTGTCCTTCGCCATCACCATGGTGCTGATGGTGGGCACCAGCCTGGCTGGCCCGGCTATCAATGCCAAGGCCATTGACCTCAACCCCGGTATGTTCCGCGTGAGCCGGCAGACGATGACGCTCATCGTCATCACGATGCTGATGCTCACGGCGCTCTACGTCAAATTCTGGTAACTCCTTTTCCTGATGCTTCCACTTCCCACCTTTCGCGTACGCTTGCTGGCCGCTGGCCTGACCGGGCTGAGCTGGCTGCCCGCCGCCGCCCAAACCGCTGCTCCCGCCACCATCACGGTGCAGGTAAACAAGCCCGGCGGGGCCGTATCGAAAAACATGTACGGTCTGTTTTTCGAGGACATCAACTTCGCCGCCGACGGTGGGCTGTACCCCGAGCTCATCAAAAACAAGTCGTTTGAAACCGATGAGCACCTGGTAGGGTGGAAGGCCCTGCGCGGGGGCGCCGGCCTCGAAACCTACGCTGTGCTTTCCCAGCAGCCCATAAGCGCCACCAACCGCCACTTTGTGCGCCTGAATGCCCGCGTGGCCGGCCCCGATGCGGGCATGGTGAACGAAGGCTTCCGCGGCATGGGTGTGAAACAGAACGCCGAGTATACCTTCTCGCTCTACGCCCGCAAAGGCCCCGGCAGCGTAAATAGCCTGACGGTAACGCTGGAAAGTGAGAAAGGTCAGCCCCTGGCCCAGGCCCAGGTTTCGGGGCTGACGAGCGAGTGGAAGAAGTATTCCCTGCTCATTAAGCCCTCGGCCACCGATGCCAAAGCTCACCTGAAAATCACCCTGGACGGCGCCGGCAGCGTGGACGTGGACGTGGTTTCCCTGTTTCCGAAAGACACCTGGAACAACCGCCCCAACGGCCTGCGCCCCGACCTGGTGCAGCTGCTGAAAGACATGCAGCCCGGCTTCCTGCGCTTTCCCGGCGGCTGCATTGTGGAGGGTCGCACCCTGGCCGAGCGGTACCAGTGGAAGAAAACCATTGGCGACGTGGCTTCCCGCGAGCCGCTCATCAACCGCTGGAACATGGAGTTCAAGCACCGCTCCACGCCCGACTACTATCAATCCTTCGGGCTGGGCTTCTTCGAGTATTTCCAGCTTTCCGAAGACATTGGCGCCGAGCCGCTGCCCATCCTGAACGTGGGCATGGCCTGCCAGTTCAACTCGGCTGAGCTGGCCCCGATGAGCAGCACCGCCGGTGGCCCCAACGCCGGCAACGACCCCAACACCGGCGACCCGACCCTGGACACGTTCATTCAGGACGCCCTCGACCTGATTGAGTTTGCCAACGGCCCCGCTACCAGTCCCTGGGGCGCCAAGCGCGTAGCCATGGGTCACCCGGCCCCGTTCAACCTGAAGATGATTGGTATCGGCAACGAGCAGTGGGGCCCCCAGTACCTGGAGCGCTACGAGCCGTTTGCCAAGGCCGTGAAGGCCAAGTACCCCAACATTCAGATCGTGAGTAGCGCCGGCCCCAGCCCCGATGGGGAGCTGTTCGAAAAAAGCCAGCAAGCGCCTGGGCGAGCTGAACGCCGAGTACGTGGATGAGCACTACTACGCCAAGCCCGAGTGGTTCCGGGAGCACGCCGACCGCTACGACAAGTACGCCCGCACCGGCCCCAAGATTTTTGCCGGCGAGTACGCCGCCCAAAGCGTGGCCATCGGCTCGCCCGACAACAAGAACAACTGGGACTGCGCCCTTTCCGAAGCCGCCTTTATGACGGGCCTGGAGCGCAACGCCGACGTGGTGAGCATGGCTTCCTACGCCCCCATGCTGGCCCACGTAGATGCCTGGCAGTGGACGCCCAACATGATCTGGTTCGACAACCTGAACGCCTACGGTACCACCAACTACTACGTGCAGAAGCTGTATGCCCTGAACAAAGGCACCACCATTCTGCCCGTGCAGCTGCCCGGTAATGCCAAAAACGGCCAGGATAACCTGTTCGTGAGTGCCGTGGCCGACAATGGCACCGGCGAAGTAGTGGTAAAGCTGGTGAACTACTCGCCCGAGCCTCGCGCGGTGAAAGTGAACCTGGCCGGGGCCAAAAAGCTGGGCAAAACCGGCAAAGCCACCGTGCTGGCCAGCCCCGACCTGCAGGCCCAGAACTCCCTGGAGCAGCCCCTGAACGTGGCCCCCAAGGAGTCGCAGTTCAAGGTATCATCGTCTGCGCTTGATTACACGCTGGCTCCCAACTCCTTCACGGTGCTGCGGGTGGCAGGCAAAAAGTAAAAAGGCGCTACCCGTTGGTAGCCCGACACGTATTGGTGGGAAAGAGTGAGTGCTGACCGTGAGGCGGCGAAACCAGAGGTAAGGGGCTGGGTTTGCAGGCTATGCGCGGGCAGTTTCTCACTCTTTCTTTTTTCAGGCCAATTATGTGCGCCTGGCTACCGGTTTTTCGGTGGTTGAGAATTGCCGATGCCCCGTTTCCCTTTATCAACTTAGGCAGAAGCAGAAACCCCATCAGCCACGGTGTCACGTTCAGCAGGCAGTAACCCGTAGCACTTCCAGAGCAGTCCGCTGGCGGATACACCTCTTTATTCTCCGCATAGTCTTAGGGGGCTATGATTGGCTGTCCATAGTGGGTTCGTTTTCGCGCGTGCCCACGGCTTGGTCAACCTAATTCCGCAATGACGCCGCAGTCCCGCCGCTGAACATACTCCTGCTTGGTCAGGTTAGGGTGAGGAGCGAAAAAAGGCAGACGTATTACAAGGCTTCTTATTCGGAAGCGTACTATTCGTCTTTGTCTTCCCGAAAACATAGGGGATTTCGGTGCTCCTCTGCCACGGCCCGCCCGCTTGATGCGTATGCTCCCATGATACCGACTTCCTTAGCTGCCTTTTATGCCGCGTGCGCGCCTACTCCGGAGTCGGCAGTGGGCGTGCTGCCGCCGCCCGATATGGCGCACGGCGTGGGGCATTTCAACGTCTTCCCGCTGGCGGACCTGCGCGGGGCACCCCCGATGGCGTTTAACCGGCGAGCCTACCATAAAATCACGCTCTGCCGCGGGCACAGCCAGGTGGAGTACGCGGACAGGGGCCCGCACAGCGGCCGCAACACCTTGTTTCTGGTCACGCCCCGCGTGCCGTACCGATGGCTGCCTCTCACCGAAACACCGGAAGGCTACTGTTGCCTCTTCGACGATGCCTTTCTGCTTCCCGCCCGCTCGGGGGTAGTGCTGGCCGAGTTGCCGATTTTTCAGCCCGGCGCTTACCCTGTGTGGGAGGTGTCGGAGGCGGATTGCGCGGCGGTCGAGGCTATTTTCCAAAAGATGGCGTATGAGCTCACGTCCCGCTATGCCTACAAGTACGACTTGTTGCGCACGTACGTGTGGGAGCTGATTCACCTGGTGCAGAAGCTGCAGCCGGCCGCCCCGCCGCTGGCCACGCACAACGCGGCCGACCGGGTCGCCACGCAGTTCACCGATTTGCTGGAGCGGCAGTTTCCGCGCCATAGCCCGCAACCCCCGCTGGGCCTGCGCACCGCCGTCGATTACGCCAACCAACTGGCCGTGCACGTCAACCACCTGAACCGGGTACTGAAGGAAACAACCGGGCACACCACCACCGCGCTGCTGAGTCGGCGCCTAACGCAGGAAGCCAAAATTCTGCTGAAGCAAACGAACTGGAGCATTTCGGAAATTGCCGATAGCCTGGGTTTTACTGATGTGGCCCATTTCTGTACGTTTTTCAAGCGCCACACGGCCCAGACTCCCGGCGCGTTCCGCCGCCAGACCATATTTGAAATCTAAAACAGATGGGTTGATTGACGAAGCCGCCCCGCAGCGTACCCGTCGGACCTTTGTGGAGTATTCACTTCCACTTCCGGGAGGTAACCCCACACAATATGGAAAACAGGAAAATAGCACTGGTTACTGGTGGCAACAAAGGCATTGGCCGGGAGATTGTACGCGGGCTGCTGCGGGTGGGCTGCAAGGTCTACCTTGGGGCCCGCGAGGCAGCCAAGGGGCAGCAAGCCGTCACGGAGTTAGCAGCGGAAGGCGAAGTGCGGTTCCTGCAAGTGGACTTAACCAATCAGGCGTCCCTCGACGCGGCTGCCGCGCAGCTCCAACGCGAGGAAGGGCAGCTTGATATCCTGGTAAACAACGCAGGCATCAACGCCGCCGGCGACGGCCTGGCGAGCGTGGCCGCCGTGCGCAGTGTGGCGCAGGTGCTGGAAACGAATTTTCTGGGCACGCTGGCCGTCACGCAAGCGTTTTTGCCGCTGGTTAGGCAAGCCGCCGCGGGACGCATCGTCAACGTATCAAGTCCGCTGGCCTCGCTTACGCTCAGTGGTCAGCACGACTGGGGCCTGCTGGGGTACTCGGCTTCTAAAGCCGCGCTGAACATGCTCACCGTGCAGCTGGCCTACGAACTGCGCGACACGGCCATTAAAGTGAATTCGGCCAACCCGGGCTACACGGCCACCGACCTGAACGGCTTTGCCGGCACCGATACCCCTGCACAGGGCGCCGCGGAGGCTATCCGGCTGGCCCTGCTACCGGCAGATGGTCCCACAGGCACGAGCTCTTCTGCCACCGGTCCGTTGCCTTGGTAAAGACTTGCCGGGCTACCAATACCCGGGAGTGGTCAACCAGCTTGGCTGGTTTACTTTGAGCACCTGGCCCAGCTGCCGCCTGAGCAGCAAGCGGCAGCCGGATCGTCTCTCCCGCGGCCGTGCTCTTCCATCACCAGCTGAACCTGCATGGCGAATCCAACTTATCTGACCAGCCTGCCCGCCGAACAAGTTTGCGCAGAGTTGAGTCGGAGGTTCTACGCTGGTTGTTTAACCGCACCCAATAGTGTGCGTGTGAGCATAAAATCCAGCACCCTGGCATTGAGTAAGTAGACTGGGAGCTTATCGGTTACTTAACGGATGGGATGAGTCTTGAAAAAGTAGCGGTTTCCGCGTCGGCTCAGCTCCGTACCTTGAGTGGTCGTTTAGCCGGATGGCTAAGTTAATACGTAGCTTTTTCTCGGTTATGCACCCCTTGCGCGCCTACCTCCACCGCTTTGTGCCTGACCTGCTGGACGCCGACTGGCTTGCCCTGGCACCAGCTCTGCGGGTACAGCACCTGGCGCGCGGGGAGCATTTTATTCAAGCCGGCCAGTATCAGCCCGTCCTGGCGCTGCTGCTCCACGGCACCTGTCGCCTCTACTATCCCCGCCCGAACGGGGAAGAACGCACAACGTACTTCTTTTTTGAGCATCACCTGCTGGCCGACTACGCGGGCTGCCTGACCGGTAACGCAAGTCAACTCAGTATCCAGGCGCTGGTCGACACCGAGTTAGTGGTGTTTGACTACGCCGTGCTGCGCCGCCTCTACGACGAGCGGCCGGTGTACCAGCGCTTCGGCCGCCTGATAGCCGAGTATCATCTGCTGGGCACCGACGCCCGCTTAGTTGAGCAGCTGCTGTTCTCGCCCGAAGAACGCTACCGGGCGCTGTTGGCTAGCGGCAAAACCAAGATTCTGGAACGGATACCGCAGCATCTGGTCGCCAATTACTTAGGTATTACGCCAGTGTCGCTGAGCCGCATTCGGGCGCGGGTGGCGCGGGGGCGCTGACCAGCCGTTTTCTTAGCTTTTGTTATCGTTGACCAGGGAGGAAAAGCCGGAAGTTTGAGTATTCTTTTTCACCGTCTCATCTCCCGGCCCTATGAAAGCCCTGCTCAAACTCGAAGAACTTGCCGAACTGCTCCTGGCCCTGCTGGTATTTGCTCACTTGCCCTACACCTGGTGGGTACTGCCCGCTACCTTTCTGCTACCCGACGTGAGCATGCTGGGTTACCTGGCCGGGCCGCGCGTAGGGGCCTGGAGTTACAACCTGGCCCATCACAAAGCGTTGGCCGTGGCGGTGGGCGTAGCGGGCTGGTTTCTCGGGCAGCCGGTGCTCGTGCTCGTCGGCACGGTGCTGTTATTTCATAGCGCTTTCGACCGAATGCTGGGCTACGGCCTGAAGTATACCACGAGCTTTCAGCACACTCACCTGGGCCGCGTAGGAACTAGCCAATCAGGGGAGCAGCCAGCAGGGGCATAGGCTGGAAATCTTCCCTTAAAAACACGAAGGAAGGCTGTATAACCTCCCATATTTCCTTAATGACTGGGCAATAGGTTCGCCTCTGCTTTCCGCTCGTTTAACTGTAGCCGATGATGAAATGTCTATGATTTTACCAGGTTGACCCTCACACAAGCACTTTACACTATACCGTCGGGCTTGCGGTGCGGGTGCTATTTATTTAGCAGATCGACCCGCATTGGGTCATTCCCTTAGTGCATGCTTTTACCGGGATGGGGTCAAAGCAAGGGCTTGGTGTAGTGGGTGCAACTGCCAAAGGGAAAGCGTGGTACTTTTTGGTGTGTTGCCGCGCACCCCTTCGTCAAGTGCAGCAGCATACACGGAACAACATTATCAACTGGTGGGGACACGATATCGGATATGACGAACGTGCAAGTTGGGCTGGTAGGCCAACCTTTGTGCGGTGCCTTTGGCTCCAGCTACTACCACGGATAGAAATAACGCTCCATTCTCTTTACTGGCCGTGGCTGTTGAACAGCTGCTTAAAGAAATGGCCGGTAGAGCAGGAGGAAAAATTTGATGTGAGCCGCGCTCTACTTACAGCGGTTTTGCAGTTGCTCAACTAGCATCACAATTGTTCTACCACCAAGCAGGGCTTTTGATCCACGCGCACCACGGTATACGCCGTTGGCATGCCCGTTGGGTAGTTTCAGGGCTGCTACGCCGCCGGCCTGGTCCAGTCGCCGAACCGGGCGGGTAAGTCACGCCAGATAGTGCGGGTGCGGTTAAATACACCTGCGACAAACAGATAGTTTGCATGGCCGGCGCCTCCGCGCGTGCCCGGCTGGTCCAGCGTGTGTGGCTCGATGAGCTTCCAGCTTCAACTCAAACGGCGTTCAGCCATTCAGCGGCGGGATAAGAACCCGAAGCCGCTGAGAGGCCGAACGCCGTTTGAGTTGATGCACCTCCGGCAAGCACCCCGGTCCGGGAGTACGAGCTGCTGGCCGTGCGCTGCAGGTGCTCCACGACCTGGTATTTGCTGGAAGTGTGCCTGCTAAAGCTACTGGCCTTGATTGGCTCCTGGTTGTTATAAAACCGGCTAGTAGCAGTTATTGCTGCACGATGCGGGTTTGCTGGATGTAGTTGCCCTGGCTCACGCGCAGAATGTAGATACCGGCGGCCAGCGGCTGGCGGCTGAGGCTCACGGTATTGCTGCCGACCCGCAGAGCAGCCCGCTGGCCGAGCACCTTGTGGCCCAGCACATCCAGCAGCTCTACCTCGGCGGCACCGCTACGGGCCGTAGTCACCTTCACCGACAGCTCCTGGCTGCGGCCGAGTGGGTTAGGATAAACCTCAGCGTTCAGCTCAGCGGGGTTGGTTTTCTTATTGGCCGTCGGGCTCGAAATGAGCGTCAGCTGCCAGCGCTGGGCTTCGGCAAAATCCGTGTCATCCCACAGGTTCACGCGGGCACCGGGTACGTCGCTGGCAAAGCCCACCTCCAATACCTGCGGCTTGGCAGCGTCCTTGGTGGCCTTCAGCATCAGTTCAAACAGGTCGTCGCCGGTATTGGTGATCAGCCAACGTTGGGCGTCGCTGTCGGAAGATACGTTCTGCTCTATCTGCGTGCCGGCTGCCGTATTTAGCGCTACTGGTTGCAGATACATGGGCGTGCCAACGTGGCGGATTTTGTAGGAGCCATCCGTTTGGGCCTCCAGTACAAAGCGCTGAGCATCAAAACCGTTGTCGATCCATTGGCCGATGCTGGTGCCAGCATCGGCTGAGTTGAAGTCCACGTCGAGGCACAGCGGGGTTTTGGTGGTCGGGTCGACTTTGCCGAAGTGGGTGATTTTGTAGGTGCCGCCGTTTACCAAAGTCTGGGCCTGCGCCACAGCCAGTTGAGCTACGCCGAGCAGGCAGGCCGTAGCGAAAGAACCAAAGAGTACAGATTTTTTCATGGAATTTAAACTGAGAAGTGAAAAGGGTTGAGGAAAAACGTTTTATCCTTCAGCAGATGGAGATTGTGAGCAAAGCAATGAGGTTTTATAGTTCCACAAACGATTGTGTTTTTAGATAGTAAATTAACCATATGCTTGCTAAATGTGGAGGGATGCGAAAAGGTTGGCCCGAGGCTTAAAGTCTCACCCAGAATCTTCAAGCCAAATTTATTTTCCGGCTATTAAAGCACCGCTAGCTGACTAGCGGTGACTACGGGGCTAAAGTAAGAATAAAATAGACACAATCGATTGCGTTACAAAAGAAAAATTATCAGCTTTGCTTGCCCGCACTGCCTATTGCCGCACCGGCAGAGCCAAAGCAAGAAAGTGAGCCGAACGGGCAGAAGCCGGTCGGCAGCTCATCAAGCCCCAAACGGCTGTACCAGCCTTACTTTCAACTACCTAAACTATATGCCCTCCTCCTGGAAAATGCTGGCCGTAGTAGCTGGTAGTTGTCTTGCGGCCCTGTTGCCCGCCACGGCCCAGCGTGCCGCCCCCGATTTTCATCAGTGGGCTGCCACGCCACCCATGGGCTGGAACAGCTGGGACTGCTACGGCCCTACCGTAACGGAGGCCGAGGTAAAGGCCAACGCTGACTACATGGCCCGCAACCTGAAAAGCAGCGGCTGGGAATACGTGGTGGTGGACATTCGCTGGTACGTGGGCAACGACACGGCCCACGGCTACAACGAGAAAGACCCCGCCTGGAACATCGACGCGTACGGCCGCTTTGTACCCGCGCCCAACCGCTTCCCGTCGGCGGCCGGCGGCCAGGGCTTCAAGCCCCTGGCCGATTATATGCACGCCAGGGGCCTGAAGTTCGGCATTCACATAATGCGTGGGGTGCCCGTGGTGGCGGTGCAGCGCAGGCTGCCCATCCTCGGCAGCAAGGCCACGGCCGCCGACATCTACTCCAAAGAAGGCCAGGCCGGCTGGTTGCAGGACATGTACACGGTGGTGGCCGGCCGCCCCGGGGCGCAGGAGTACTACGATTCCCTGTTCAAACTTTACGCCGGCTGGGGCGTCGATTTTGTGAAGGTGGATGATTTGTCGTCGCCCTACCACAAGGCGGAAGTAGAGATGATTCGACGGGCCATTGATAAGTCGGGCCGGAAGATCGTACTGAGCACTTCGCCAGGGGAAACGCCCATTGCGGAGGCCCACCACGTGGCCGCCCACGCCAACATGTGGCGCA
This sequence comes from Hymenobacter sp. J193, assembly GCF_024700075.1. Taxonomy (NCBI): domain Bacteria; kingdom Pseudomonadati; phylum Bacteroidota; class Cytophagia; order Cytophagales; family Hymenobacteraceae; genus Hymenobacter; species Hymenobacter sp. J193. Next base: position 1,679,573 of record NZ_JAJONE010000001.1, on the reverse strand, counting down.
CTGTGGGTGACTTCTGGGACTCCTGGGAGCAGCTGAAGGAGCACTTCGAGGTGTGCAACCGCTGGGCGCCCCACATCAGTCCCGGTGCTTTTCCCGATGCCGATATGCTGCCGCTGGGCCGCCTGGGCATCCGGGCCGAGCGTGGGGATGATCGGATGACACGCTTCAGCCGCGACGAGCAGTACACGCTGATGACCTTGTGGAGCATCTTCCGCTCCCCGCTCATGTTCGGCGGCGACCTGCCCAGCAATGACGCCTTCACCCTAAGCCTGCTCACCAACCCCGACGTGCTGGCCGTAAACTGCGGCAGTACCCGCAACCGCCAGCTGTTTCGCCAGAACGACCTGATTGCCTGGACCGCCGACGACCCCAAAACCGGTGACAAGTTCCTGGCCGTCTTCAACGCCCAGGACCAGGAGTTGCTGCCCGAAACCGAGGCTGTGTGGGCCAGCGGCCCGATTACGCGCCAGACGCCCGGCCAGCGCCAGGAGCTGAAAGCTGACTTGGGCGGGGCGCGTCAGCTGTACCTGAATGTGCGCGACGGGGGCGACGATATTGCCTGGGACCACGCCGACTGGCTGAACCTGACGCTTTCGGATGGGCAGAAAACCGTGGCGCTTTCCTCCCTGCCCTGGCAGAAGGCTACGGCGGGCTGGGGGCAGGTGGCGGCCAACAAAAGCGTGTCGGGCGGCGAGCTGGTGGTAGGAGGGAAGACCTACGCCAGCGGCATCGGCACGCACGCCAACTCCATGATTACCTACGAGCTGCCGGCAGGCTTCACGCGCCTCACCGGCGAAGTGGGCCTCGACCAGGCTGGGGCCGCGCAGAATACGGGCGGCACCGTGCGCTTCCTGGTGTTCACGAAAAACCCCTATCGGCCCATGCCTGCCGACTCCAGCCGCGTACCCGTGGCCCTGCAGAGCTTAGAGCTGCAAGGCGCCTGCACCGTGCGCGACCTGTGGACGGGAAAAAACCTGGGTTCCGTGACGGGCGAGTTTGCGCCCTACATCCGCCGCCACGGCGCAGGCTTCTACCGGATTTCGGCAGTGAAAAAATAACCCAGCTAACAGCATAGCCTGATTGCGAAGCTGATGGCAGCTTATCAAAAAACGACGACTTCTCTCCTCATGAAAAAATACGCGTTTCTGCCGCTGATTGCGGCGCTAGGGCTGCTGGCTGCCTGCCAGAAGGACAAGCCCGCGCCCTTCGTGCCGCCGGTGGTTACGCCCACGGGCAACCGCAACCCCATCATCACCGATAAATACACCGCCGACCCGGCCGCGCTGGTGCATGACGGCAAGGTCTATATCTACGCCGGCCACGACGAAACCCCGTTTCCGCAGGAAGGCTACCAGATGAAGGAGTGGCTGTGCTACTCTTCCCCGGATATGGTGACGTGGACCGAGCATCCCGTGCCTTTGCGCGTGACGGACTTCACCTGGGCCCGCGCCGATGCCTGGGCCTCGCAGGTGATAGAGCGCAACGGCAAGTTTTACTGGTACGCCACCGTGGACCACCGCACGGTGCCCGGCAAAGCCATTGGCGTGGCCGTGGCCGATAACCCATTGGGCCCGTTCAAGGACGTCCGTGGTTCGGCCCTCATCACCAATGATATGACCACGAAGGTGAACAGCTTTTTCGATGACATTGACCCTACGGTTATCATTGACGACGCGGGCCAGGCCTACCTGTACTGGGGCAACACGGGCTGCTACTATGCCAAGCTCAAAGCCAACATGACGGAACTGGACGGGCCCATCAACACCATTGTGCTGCCCAGCTTTACGGAGGCGCCCTGGGTGCACAAGCGCGGCGACTGGTACTATCTCTCATACGCCACCGAATTTCCGGAGAGGCTGGCCTACGCCATGAGTCGCAGCCCCGAGGGGCCTTGGGAGTACAAGGGCATTCTGAACGAGCTGGCCGAGAACAGCAACACCAACCACCAGGCCATCATCGACTTCAAGGGCAAGTCTTACTTCGTTTACCACAACGGAGCCAATGGCCCCGCCGGCGGCTCCTTCCGCCGCTCCGTGTGCATCGATTACCTGTACTACAATGCCGACGGCACCATTCAGAAGGTCATCATGACCAAAGCCGGCGTGGCGGCCGTGCAGTAACCGGCTGGTTCCGTCAGTGGCCGTAGGGTGCGGGGCTTGTCCCCGCCCGGGTGTTTGCGCCGTTGCAACGATTCTGTTCAACGACGGGCGAGGACAAGGCCCGCACCCTACTACTTGACGGGTATAGAGAAGCAGGAAAGTAAAACCACATGACCTCTACCCAGCTTCGCAACAACGTCTTTTCTCTGCTTTTCCTATGATAAACAAGCCTGTTTCCTCCTTCCTGCTGGCCGGGGCCGCGTTGCTGCTGGCAGCCGGGCCGGTGGCGGCGCAGTCGTACGCGCCGGAGTGGCGTAACCCCAAAATCAAGGTGGAGCCAGTAGTGCCGGTGCGGGCGTACGCATTTCCGCTACGGGATGTGCGTTTGCTCGACAGTCCGTTTAAGGCGGCCCAGGAGCGCGACGTGCGCTATCTGCTGGACCTGGAGCCCGACCGGCTGCTGGCCCGCTTCCGCCAGAACGCCGGACTGCCGGCCAAGGGCAAGGAGTACGGGGGCTGGGAAAGTCAGGGCATTTCGGGCCACTCGTTGGGGCACTACCTGGCCGCCTGCGCGCTGGCGTACGCCGCTACGGGTGACGTGAAGTTCAAGCAGCGCGTCGATTATATGGTACAGGAGCTGGCTTTGTGCCAGGACAAGCGCCAGACCGGCTACGTGGGCGGCATTCCGAAGGAAGACCAGCTGTTTGCCGAAATCAAGCGGGGCGACATCCGCTCCAGCGGCTTTGATTTGAACGGCGGCTGGGTGCCCTGGTATACCGTGCACAAGGTGCTGGCTGGCCTGGTAGATGCGTACCTGTACACCGACAACGAGCAGGCCAAAACCGTGGCCGTGAAGCTGGCCGACTGGGTGGGCGACGTAACGCAGAACCTCTCGGAAGCCCAGATGCAGCAGATGCTGGCCTGTGAGCACGGGGGCATGAACGACGCGCTGGCCAGCGTGTACGCCCTCACCGCCGACAAAAAGTACCTCACGCTTTCCTACCGCTTCAACCACCAGGCCATCCTCAGCCCCCTGGCCCAGCGCCGCGACGAGCTAACCGGCAAACACGCCAATACCCAGATTCCGAAGATTCTGGGAGCGGCCCAGCAGTACGAGCTAACGGGCAACGCCGCCGAGAAAACGACGTCCGAATTCTTCTGGGACGCCATTGTGCGGCACCGCTCCTACGCCAACGGCGGCAACAGCGACCATGAGCACCTAGGCGCGCCCGACAAGCTCGCGGACCGGCTGAATATGGAAACCACCGAAACCTGCAACACCTACAACATGCTTAAGCTGACCCGGCACCTGTTTGCCTGGCAGCCCACCGCCGCCCTCGCCGACTACTACGAGCGGGGGCTCTACAACCACATTCTGGCCTCCCAAAACCAGGAAACGGGCATGATGTGCTACTTCGTGCCGCTGGTAGCCGGGGGCAAGAAAGCCTACAACACGCCCACCGAGTCGTTTTGGTGCTGCACCGGCACGGGCATGGAAAACCACGTGAAGTACGGGGAAGGCATCTACTTCCGGGGCCAGGATGAAAGCCTCTACGTGAACCTGTACGTGCCCTCGGAGCTGCAGTGGCGGGAGAAAAGTGTGACGTTGCGCCAGGATGCCCGCTTCCCGGCCGCCGACACCGTACGCCTGACGGTACAGGCCCGCAAAGCCACCAAATTCCCCTTGAAGCTGCGCCAGCCCGGCTGGGCCACGGGTGGCCTGAAGCTGCGAATCAATGGCAAAGCCGTGGAAGCCAAAGCCGGCCCGGATGGCTACGTTACGCTAAACCGCAAGTGGCGCTCCGGCGACCAGGTGGAAATCGTGCTGCCCAAGAGCCTATACACCGAAGCCTTGCCCGACAACCAGCAGCGCCTGGCTATGCTCTACGGCCCCTGGCTGCTGGCTGGTCAGCTCGGAAAGCAGGCACCCGATGCGCAAAAAGGCGCCCCGGTGCTTGTTACCACCCAACCCGCAATCAGCAGCTTTGTGCAGCCGGTTGACCGGCAAGCGGTGGCGTTTGAAGTCAGCCAGCTCAGCCAGCCGCAGCCCGTTCGGCTGGTGCCGTTCTATCAGGTCTACGACGAGCACTACAACGTGTACTGGGACCAGTTCACGCCCGCCCAGTGGGCCACCCGCCAGGCCGAGTTTGAGGCGGAGCGGCTGCGCCAGCGGGAGTTGGCCGCCCGCACCACCGACGAGCTGCGCATCGGGGAAATGCAGCCGGAGCGCGACCATGAGCTTACCAGCCAGAACTCCGTGGCCGGCGATGCCAACGGCAACAAGTGGCGCCACGCCACCGACGGCGGCTTCTTCGCCTTCCGCCTGAAAACCGACCCCAAGGCCACCCATCAGCTCCTCATCAAATACTGGGGCAGCGACGCCTACAACCGCGCCTTCGACGTACTGGTGGACGGCCAGAAAGTAGCCACGCAGGTGCTCGAAAACAACAAGCCCGGCCAGTACTTTGAGGAAGCCTATGCCTTGCCCGCCGCTTTCACCAAGGGCAAAACCAGCGTGGTCGTGAAGCTACAAGCCCACCCCGGCAAAACCGCCGGCGGCGTCTACGGCTGCCGCATGGTGCGGGACAAGTAAGTGTCATTCCGAGCGGAGCGAGGAATCTGAGTGAGCTATTTAACATACGTTTAACTCAGCTTCCTAACTTCGCACGGAAAGATATAGAGAATAGAGAAGCCCGCCGGAAATGCTTCCGGCGGGCTTCTCTATAAAGCATTAACCTTTAGTTCACCGGCTTCACGCCTTCCGAGGTCATCACCACCCGCTTCATCGTGCCGTCTTTATTATAGTACAAATCGTCGATGCACACGGAGCGGCGGAAGGAGCCCCCATCGGTGTTGATACCGCCGTTGTGGTAGATGAAGTAGGACTTGCCCTTGAAGTCGATGATAGCCTGGTGGTTGGTGTTGGAGTTGCCAGCCAGCTCGTTCAGGATGCCCTTGTACTCCCAGGGGCCTTCGATGCTGCGGCTCATGGCGTACACAATCTTCTCGGGAAAGCCCGAGGCATAGGACAGGTAGTACCAGTCGCCGCGCTTGTGCACCCAGGGCGCTTCGGTGAAGTTCGGCAGCGTCACCTTCTGAATGGGGCCGTCCAGCTCGGTCATGTTGGCTTTCAGCTTGGCGTAGTAGCACTGGCTGTTGCCCCAGTACAGGTAGGCCTGCCCGTTTTTCTCGATGAACACCGTCGGGTCAATGTCGTCCCACCCGATTTTCACGTCCGTGGTCATGTTGTTCGTAATCAGGGCCGAGCCGCGGGCGTCCTTGAACGGGCCGAGCGGGTTATCGGCTACGGCCACGCCAATGGCTTTGCCGGGAATGGAATTATGCTCCACGGCCGCGTACCAGTAGAACTTACCGTCCCGCTCCACCACCTGCGAGGCCCAGGCATCGTCCCGCGCCCAGGCAAAGGCCTTCACGTTCAGCGGCGAGGGATGCTCCTGCCAGTTCACCATATCCTTCGACGAATACGCCAGCCACTCGTGCATCACATACGCTTGCTGGGGCGCGGGGGCTTCGTCGTGGCCGGCGTACAGGTACACCGTACCGTTGTGCACCAGCGCGGCGGGGTCGGCGGTGTATTTCTGCTTGATGATGGGGTTGCCGCCGCTGGCGGGTGTGGTGGCCGCCGGGCTGGTCTGGGCCACGGCCGCGCAGTTTGGTAGTGTGAGTCCGAGCAGTCCCAGCAGCCCAAGGCGCACCGGCTGCAGCAGGTTTTGGGTAGACATAAGTGGCTTCATCATAAAATGGGTGGGAGGCATTAAGAAGCAGTGGCGTGTGCTGAAACAGGCTTAAACGGCCGGCGCGGCGCTGGCCCCTTGCAGCACCGCCTGGCGCCGCTCTTCCAGCGTGGTGAGCAGCTTGGCGAAAGGCTCATTGAACTTCTGGGCACCTTCGTCTTCGAGCTGCTGGGTCGCTTGGCTTAGGTCAATGCCCAGCTCGGGCAAGCGGGCCAGCACCTGGGCGGCCTGCTCGGTGCCTTCTTCCAGGCGGCTTTGCGGCCGGCCGCCCACCCGGTACAGGTCCAGCGTCTCGACGGGAATCGTATTCACTGTCTCCGGCCCGATCAGCTGCTCCACATACTTGAGGTTGTCGTAGTTGGGGTTCTTGTTGCCCGTGCTGGCCCACAAGAGCCGTTGCGGCACCGCACCCTGCGCTTGCAAAGCCTGCCAGCGCGGCCCGCTGAAGATGCCTTTGTAGAGTTGATAGGCTTGCTTGGCGCTGGCCAGGGCCACCTCGCCCACCAAGGACTGGGCCAGTGCGCCCTTTTCCCCGCCCTGGGCAGCCAACTTCTCGAGCTGCGGGTCCAGCAGCACGTCGATGCGGGAGAGAAAGAAGCTGGCCACCGAGTCGATGCGCGAGAGCGGCTGGCCCGCCGCGGCGCGGTTTTCCAGGCCCAGCAGGAAGGCTTCGGCCACAGCTTTATACCGTTCCAGGCCGAAGATCAGGGTCACGTTCACGTTCACCCCGGTGGCAATAAGCTGGCGGATGGCGGGCAGCCCTTCCAGGGTCGCGGGCACCTTGATCATCACGTTGGGCCGGTTCACCTGCTGCCAGAAGCGCAGGCCTTCCTGCACGGTGCCTTCCGTGTCGTGGATCAGGGCCGGGGACACTTCCAGGCTCACGTAGCCGTCGCCGCCGCTGTCGGCAGCATCGTAGAGCGGGCGCAGCAGGTCGCAGGCGTGCTGCACGTCCTGTACAGCCAACTGCTCGTAGATCTGCTCGGCCGAGAGGCTCTGCAAAGCCAGGGCCTGGATTGCCGCGTCGTAGTCAGTACTACCGCCGATGGCCTTCTCGAAGATGGCCGGGTTCGACGTGACTCCGCGCAGGCCGTCTTCCGTGAGCAGGCGCTGCAGCCCCCCGTTCACAAGGATGTTGCGGCGGATATAATCCAGCCAGATGCTTTGGCCGTGTTGTTTGATGGCTACTAATGGATTCATGGGAATGGTCAGTGAGGGAGGGTGGAATGAAGACTGCTCAGGAGCCAGCCAACTAGTAGTGTCATGCTGAGCGAAGTCGAAGCATGACACTGTTCTTACAGCTTAGGAAAGCACTTCCTTAGGCTCCGTTTCGGCGGGCTCATCATGCAGCAGGCCTTTTGCCTTGGCTACCACGTTCTCCACTGAAAAGCCAAACAGCTCCATCAGCACCTCGCCCGGCCCCGACTCACCGAAGCGGTTGATGCCAATGACGGTGCCTTCGTCGGTGACGTACTTGTGCCAGCCCATGGGCGAGCCGGCTTCGATGGAAACCCGCTTGCGCACCGTAGGCGGCAGCACTTGGCGCTGGTAGGCTTTGTCCTGCTGCTCGAATAGCTCCCAGCTGGGCATGCTCACCACGCGGGTGGCGTGGCCTTCCGCTTCCAGGGCCTTCTGGGCTTCCAGGGCCAACGATACTTCCGAGCCGGTAGCCAGCAGAATCAGCTCCGGCTGGCCCGATTTGGCGTCCTTCAGAATGTAAGCACCCTTCGCCACGCCTTCGCGGGCCGAGCCGAAATGACTCTGGTCGAGTACCGGCAGCTTCTGGCGCGACAAAATCAGCACCACCGGCGACTTGGGCTTGGTCATGGCCACGCGCCAGGCTTCCACAGTTTCGTTGGCGTCGCCGGGGCGAAGCACAATGAGGTTGGGAATGGTGCGCAGGGCCGCCACGTGCTCTACCGGCTGGTGCGTGGGTCCGTCCTCGCCCAGCCCGATGCTGTCGTGGGTGAACACGAACGTCACGGCCGACTCGGCCAGGGCCGCGAGGCGAATGGCGCCGCGCATGTAGTCGGAGAAGGTGAGGAAGGTGCCGCCGTACACGCGCACCCCGCCGTGGTGCGACATGCCGTTCAGAGCCGCACCCATGGCATGCTCGCGCACCCCAAACCACACGTTGTTATAGTGGTACTGACCGGGCTGGAAGCTGATGTCACTGCTGGTCGGCATTTCGTTGGACGAGGCCAGGTCAGCCGAGCCACCAAACAGGTAGGGAACGGTCTTTTTCAGCGCGTTCAGGGCCTTGCCCGAAGCCTGGCGCGTAGCCAGCGCCCCATCGGCCGCCGTGAAAACCGGCAGCTCCGCGTCCCAGCCCGCCGGCAGCTCACCCGCAAATGAGGTTTGGAACTGTGCCGCTTCAGCCGCAAATTCCTGCTGGTAATTAGCGAACGACTCATTCCAGGCTTGCTGCAGCTCGGCGCCGCGCTGGCCGGGTTCCAGCATGTGCCGGCGCACGTCCTCCGGCACCACGAACGACTGCGCCGGGTCCCAACCGAAAAACTCCTTGGCCTTGCGCAGGTTTTCGGCTCCGAGGGGGCTGCCGTGTACTTTGCTGGTGCCCTCACCGGGGCTGCCGTAGCCGATGATGGTTTTGATAGAAATCAGCGAAGGCCGTGCGGTTTCCTGCTGGGCGGCCCGGATGGCGGCCTCAATGGCGTCGAGGTCGTTGCCGTCGGCCACGCGGGAGGTGTGCCAGCCGTAGGCCTCGAAGCGGGCCAGGGCATCCTCGGTGTAGGACAGGTTGGTGGGCCCGTCGAGGCAGATGTCGTTGTCGTCGTAGAGGTAGATAAGTTTGCCCAGCTTGAGGTGACCGGCCAGCGAAGCCGCCTCGGCCGCAATGCCCTCCATCAGGTCCCCGTCGCTTACAATGGCGTAGGTGTAATGGTCCACGACTTCGTGCCCCGGCTTATTGTAGGTAGCACCCAGAAACGCCTCGGCCATAGCCATGCCCACACCGTTCCCAAATCCTTGCCCCAGCGGGCCGGTGGTTACCTCCACGCCGGGCGTCATGTTCGACTCGGGGTGGCCGGGCGTGCGGGAGTGCAGTTGCCGGAAGGCCTTCACGTCGTCCAAACTCAGATCGTAGCCATACAAGTGCAGCAGGCTGTAGAGCAAAGCCGAGCCATGCCCCGCCGACAGCACGAACCGGTCCCGATTGGGCCACTTCGGGTCCTGGGGGTTGAAGCGCAGAAAGCGCGAGAACAGCACGTAGGCCATGGGCGCCGCGCCCAGCGGCAGGCCAGGGTGGCCGGAGTTGGCTTGCTGCACGGCATCTACGGACAGCAAACGCAGGGTAGTGACGCTAAGCTCGTCAAGCGAGAGAGTGGGAGCGGCCATAAGGCAAATCAGAAGGTGATAGATACAGAAGGAAGCCGAATGGCGGGAGAGCGGCACCCGGGTCAGCAAAGTAAGAATTTTACTTCTATACACAATCGATTGTGTATAGAAATCCGCAAAAGATGCTGTTTAGGGTTTCACCACAGGCCAGCCGGCGGCATCCCAACCCAGCTTTTCCACGCGCAGCTTGGGGTGGCCCTGGTCAGCCGCATCATAGGCGTGAAACACCAGGTAATCGGTCTTATCGAAGGTCACGACGGCGTTGTGGCCCAGCCCAAACCAGTTCTGGTCGCCGGCCAGCACCAGGGTGCCGCCGCCCTGGGTGAGGGGCACGTTGGCGCGGTCGAGGTAGGGGCCGGTCAGGGTTTTGGAGCGGCCTACCATGATTTTGTAGGTACTCTCTAAGCCACGGCAGCAATAGTCGAACGAGCTAAACAGGTAGTAAAAGCCGTTTTTCTGGAAGATGAACGGGGCTTCGATGGCGCCGTCGCCGGGTAGGGAGTCGGCCAGCTGGGCGGAGCGGGGGCGGCTGGCCAGCGTCTGCCACTGCTCGGGCTGGGCGGGGGCCGTTAGGTCGGGGCGCAGCTTTACTAGCTTAATGCCGTTCCAGAACGAGCCAAACGTGAGCCAGGGCGTACCGGCCGCATCACGGATCAGGTTGGGGTCGATGGCGTTCCACATATCCCGCCCCGGCACCGACTGCAGCACGCGCCCGTGGTCCACCCACTTGTACTTGGGGTCCTTGGGATTAAGGGTGGTATTGGTAGCCAGCCCGATGCAGGAGGTGTTCTTCCCGAAGGCCGAAATCGAGTAAAACAGGCTGTACTGGCCGTTGTGGAAGGAAATATCGGGAGCCCAGATGTGGTTGCCGCGGAAGCCGGGCACGGCTGCCTTGGCCCAGGCCGGCGCCTCAGCAAATACCGCCGGCTCGGGCTGCCAGGCCTTCATGTCACTGGACGACCACACGGCAATGCCCCGGCCGGTGCAGAACAGGTAGTAGCGGTTGTCTTGCCGGATCATCACCGGGTCGTGGGCCGGAATGCGAGGCGGCGTCTGAGCCCACGCGGCGGCGCTGCTCAAAAGCAGCAGGAGGGAAAACAGGAGTTTTTGCATGAAAAAGTGCGGGAATTACATAAACGATTGTGTAAGTCTTGCTAGTTACCTAAATTCACCACACCAAGCACAAGCAGCCCTGATTTTTTCTGGAATGTCCTTGTTGAATCTATCAGCGGACACGTTGCCGGGAAATGTATCTTTGCCGGGTATCTTTTGGTGTCTGCATAGCTTCTTTACCTTGCCGGCGGCCGATTATCGGCCGCTCTGACGTTCCCTCTCCGAGGGTTCTTTTCACTTCTGCCTTACCGCCCGCACCCCTTGTTCTATGGCCCAACGCGCTAAACAGGAGCAACCCCAACTGCCGACTACCCCCGTTTCCATGGCCGACCTGGCCCGGGAGCTGGGCGTGTCCATGACCACGATTTCGCGCGCCCTTTCCGACCACCACAGCATAGGGCCGGCCACCAAACAAAAGGTGCAAAAGCTGGCCAAAAAGCTTAACTACCAGCCCAATCACCTGGCCGCCGCCCTGCGCAAAGGCAAAAGCAAGCTGCTGGGCGTGATAGTGCCCTACATCGAAGGGCGGTTTTTCCCGTCGGTGGTGCATGGTATCGAAAGCGCGGCCAGCAAAGCCGGCTTCAGCGTCATCATCTGCCAGTCGAACGAAGACGCGGCCCATGAGCGGAAGAATATCGAAACCCTGCTCAGCGCGCAGGTAGCCGGCATTCTGGTATCGGTTGCCCGCACTACCAACGACTTCCGCCACTTCGAGAAGGTGCGCAAGCGGGGCATTCCGCTGGTGTTTTTCGACCGGACTATGGACAGCGACGCGGTGAACTCCGTGGTGCTCAACGACTGGAAAGGCGGCTACCAATCCACCAAGCACCTCATCGACCAGGGCTGCCGGCGCATTGCGCACTTCGCCGGTCTGCAGCACCTCAACATCTACCGCAATCGTCGGCAAGGCTACCTCGATGCCCTGCACGATGCCGGCCTGCCCCAGGATGAGGAACTGATTGTGTACTCGGATATGACCATGGAGGAAGGCGCGGAGGCCATGCGCCGCCTGCTGGCCTTGCCCAACCCGCCCGATGCCGTCTTCTCGGCCGGTGACTCCTCGGTGCTCGGGGCGTTGCAGGAAGTAAAGCGCCAGGGCCTGCGCGTGCCCCAGGATATTGCCCTGGCCGGCTTCAGCAACGAGGCCTTTACGTCCATCACCGAGCCCATGCTTACCTCCGTAGACCAGCGCTGCGAGGAAATGGGCCAGGCCACCGTGCGACTGTTTCTGGAGTTGATTGACTCGGCCGGCGGGGCCTACACCCAGCGGCAGGTGGTGCTGCAGCCCGAACTATTCGTGCGCGAATCGTCGTTGCACGGCGCCAAGTAATTCAACTCCGGAGCCTGCGCCGTGCGAGACTACCTCCTGTTTGTTGATACCGAAACCACGGGGCTGCCGCGCCGCTGGACGCGGCCTTACGCGGCCCAGCGCAACTGGCCGCACGTGGCCCAGGTGGCCTGGGCGGTGTACACGCGGGGAGGGGAGCTGGTGAAGTCGGCTAATTACTACCTGCAGATTCCGGTGGGCAGCATGCAGGCGTCGTCGGAGGCTATTCATGGGCTGAGTCCGGCGTTTCTGGCCGCCGAGGGGCACGAGCCGCGCCCGGTGCTGGAGGAGCTGCTGGGCGACCTGCGCACCTACCAGCCGCTGGTGGTGGGCCACTATATCCGGCTCGATTTTCATATGCTGGGCGTTGAGTTTCACCGGGCGGGCCTGCCCAACCCGCTGCGCGAGCTGCCCACGTTCTGCACCATGCAGCTGGCCGTCAACGACAACCCAGAGGCTACCGCGCTGGCCAACCGCCGCCTCGGCGACCTGTACCAGCGCCTGTTCGGGGAGCCCCTGGAAAGTGCCCACGATGCCTGGGTGGATGCCGATGCCACGGCCCGCTGCTTTTTCGCCCTGCGCCAGCGCGGCCTACTCACCGACGACATGGTGGCACTGGCTCCCCGCCTGGAAATTCCCGAAACGCCCATGCCCTGGCTGCGCCGCTTCCTGCAGCAAGCCGCGTTTTGGTTTGCGTAGGGGTGGGGCTGGTTTGTAGTGTTTTTGAGTATTGTCATGCTGAGCGAAGTCGAAGCATCTCTGCCGTTCCGTTGTGCTGGCTTTAGTAATTACCATTGCGGTAGAGATGCTTCGACTTCGCTCAGCATGACGGCCTATGTATTAGCTGTCCAGATCCTCTGACAACCGACAACTATCAACCGACAATTGTCCCATGGAAAACCGCCTTGCCTTTCTGAAAACTGTGGCGCCATTTAGCTTGCTGCCCGAGGACGTGCTGAGCGGGGTAGTGGACCTGTTGCAGGAAGTAACGCATACCAAAGAGGCCTTGATTTACCAGCAGGATGTGTCGAAGCTGCGGGGACTGGACATCATCGTGGAGGGCGCCTACGACACGTTTTTCTATGACAGTGAGCAAAACCACCGCCTGCCGGAAGAGTATGGGGCGGGCACCTGCTACGGGGGCATGTCCATCCTGCTCAATAAGAAACGCTCCATCCGCACGGTGGTGGCGCGCAAGGGCACCCGGGTGCTGGCCCTGCCCCGCCGCGACTTCCGGGGGCTGTGCCTGGCCTACCAGGAGTTCTTTCACTTCTTCACGGCGCGCTACGGGGAGCGGATGCTCAACGATGAGTACGCGCACTTCGTGAAGCCCGCGCCCGCGCCGGAAGAAAACTTTATTGCCGCCGACCAGCTGTTTTCCCGCCGCATCGAAACGCTGGAAACCCGCGCCATTGTAGCCTGCCCCGCCGATATGCCCATCTTCGAGGCCGCCCGGCGCATGAAGGCCGGCCGCGTGAGCTGCCTGTTCGTGACCGATGAAGTCGGCACCGTGCAGGGCTACGTGACCGACATGACCCTGCGCGACCAGGTGGTGGCCCGCCAGCTGCCGGCCAGTCAGCCCGTAGCCGATATTATGGCCACGCCGTTGGTATCCATCCGCGCCGAGGCCTACGTGTATGAGGCCATCCTGCTGATGTTTCAGACCAAAACCCGCTACCTGCTCGTGACCCGGGGCGAGGAGGTGTTGGGGTTCCTGAGCCGCAACAAGCTGCTCTCCGACCTGGCCCAGTCGCCGTTTATGTTCATTCAGGCCGTGAAGCTGGCCGAAAGCAACCGGGAGCTGAAGCGCCGCTGGGAAATGGTGCCCGACATCGTGAACCAGCTGCTGAGCCGGGGTGTGAAGGCCGAAATCGTGAACCAGGTGATTACCACCGTGGCCGATACCATCGCCGTGAAGGTGATTGAGGGGGTGCTGGCCGAGCACGGCCCCGCCCCGGCCAAGTTCGTGTTTATGGTGCTGGGCAGCGAAGGTCGCAAGGAGCAAACTCTGCTTACGGACCAAGACAACGCCATTATCTATGAAGACAAGGCCAACGAGCAGCGGGAGCTGGTGCGCGCCTACTTCCTGCGCTTCGCCACGGCTGTTTCCGACCAGCTCAACCACATCGGGCTGCACTTCTGCACGGGCGGCTTCATGGCCAAAAATCCCAAGTGGACGCACTCCCTCTCGCACTGGAAGCGCAACTACCAGCAGTGGATGACCGAGTCGAACCCCGAAACGGTGATGCAGTTCTCCACCTTCTTCGACTGCCGCTACCTCTACGGCGAGGAGGCCATCATGCAGGAGCTGCAGGCCTTTCTGCACGAGGAGCTGCGCGGCCCCCAGGACCGGTTTTTCTACTTCATGGCCAAAAACGCCCTGCAGTACGAGCCCCCGCTCACCTTCTTCCGCAACTTCCGCACCTTCGCCCAGGGCACCCAGCAGGTGTTCGACCTCAAGAAGACGATGACGCCCATAGTGGACCTGGTGCGGGTGTACGCTCTGCGCCACCAGGTGGCCGGCACCAACACCGGAGAGCGGCTCACCCTGCTGCGCCAGCAGGGCGTGTTCAGCGAAAAGGAATATCAGGAGCTGCTGCAGGCCTACTACTACCTGATGGCCATGCGACTGAAAAAGCAGGCCAAGCAGCTCATGGACGACCGCACCGCCCCCCACCAACTACCTCGACCCCAGCGTGCTCACCCAGGTAGAGCAGGTCACGCTCAAGGAAATCTTCAAAGTCATCAGCGACTTTCAGCTCAAAATCAAGGTAGGGTTCACGAAGACGCTGTAAAGTTGGTATTCGGGCTGCTTATTCCAGCCCGAAACGAAATCAGCCCCCGACTCACAGGAGCCGGGTGCTGATTTGCAATGAGCGGGAAACGAGGCTCGAACTCGCGACCCTCAGCTTGGGAAGCTAAGGTTGCCTAGTAATCGTTAGAGCTTGTCTTTAATCAAAATGGCTTTAAAGTACCTAAAAACAGATATTTAGCTTGTTATTGATTGTTGGTGTTATAATAATTTTTACCATATTTGTGTAAACCGCTGTGTAAACCAAAGCGGTTTACACCAATGAGTAAAACAACTGAGTATAAAGAAGGGAGAGCTACTGTCCGAGTTGTGTACTATACCAGCAAAACGCTGGCAGATGGTTCGCATCCGTTCATGCTATGCGTTACAAAAAACCGGAACCGAAAGTACATTGCTACAGGCTATTCCCTGCTGCCGAAGTATTGGAATGATAAGGCTAAGTCAGACGCTGCCCGCATCCGCAGCAGCTATCCAGGTGATGGAAAGGATCTTTGGCGCAAGTTGGAGAACAAGGCCCTTGCCTATGAGAAGGCGGCTGAAAATTTAGCCGAGGCCGACGAACAGCACGATACCGAAACCATCGTGCGGAAAGCTACTGAAGCTCGCAAAGCGGGGAGAAGGGTAAAGCTGTTAGCGTATATCGAAGAACTTGCTGCTGGCATGGTAAAGACCGGCCAGATTGGTAACTCTACTGTTTACCGCGATCTAGGTAACCAATTAGCAAAATTCATCGCAGCCGAATCTAACGTGCCTGAGCCGCCACTAGGAAAGGGGCAAGAGGCCGAAAAAGCTGAATGGGTAAAGCAATACGATATTCCTTTTTCCCATCTTACTGTTGCTTTCTGTAACGAATGGGAAGCAACGTTACGTGCTACCGGTGTGGAGGAAATAACGCTTTCCCTACGCTTCCGCACCCTGCGGGCTGTGCTTAACAAAGCCATAGCGAACGAGCTAGCCAAGCCCGATAATTACCCCTTTGCCCGCAACGCAGCCGACAAGCACAAGTTCAGTGTCGGCAAGTTTGATGTCAGTACTCAAAAGCGGGCAGTATCTCGTGAAGAACTACGCAAGCTAGAAGCCCTACAAACCACATCGGACCGGGCCCAACTGGCTAAGGACGTGTTCTTGTTCTCGTTCTTCTGTGGCGGCATCAATTTCGTGGACCTAGCGCAGCTCCGCTGGCGCAACATAAGCGGCCCGGCGGATGCGCAACGGCTCAATTATGTGCGCCAAAAAACCGGGGGCAAATTCAGTCTGAAGCTCCTAATACCGGCCACAGCTATTCTGGAAAGCTACCGGCCATTTACCTATGCCGGGCCCGACAGTTATATTTTTCCGGTACTAGACCAAAGTAAGCACGTAAGCCCGGCCCAAATCAAAAACCGGCTACATAAAGTGCTTGGACAGGTGAACACTGACCTGAAAACATTAGGTGAGCAGGTAGGCATTACAACGCCGTTGACGACCTACGTAGCTCGTCACAGCATGGCAACTGTCTTAAAGAATAGTGGTGCTAGTACAGCAGTAATCAGTCAGGCAATGGGCCACAGCAGCGAAGCTGTTACCGCAATCTACCTAGAATCGTTTGCCGCTGAAGTGGTGGATAACGCTTTTGACGCCCTGCTTTAGTCCACTCTCAACCATTTTAGTCATGTTCAGCCATAGCGATATTTTGACAGAGGATCAGCTAATTGAATTGTGCCAGCAAGTAGCTGAGTCTTCCGAGTTTTGGGAAGGTCTAGCACCCTATCCTAAACAGGCTGTGAAGAATTTTGCATCAAAAAAAATTGCTCAATTATCGAATTATCCAGAAGACGAACGAAATTATTATTTAATAGCTTTCCCCATCTTTAACTATGCTAAGCAAGTGTTAAAGATTGCTGAATCTTCAAGGGTAAAGCAATCGTTAACAGCGCCAAATAGGCAAAACGTAGAGCCTGCTAAACTCAGGTGTCTAACTATAATGGAAGTGCGCACAATATTCAGTGAGGCTGGATTAGGGGCTGCATCAAAGCAAGGAGAATGGTCAGCAGCAGCCGTTGCACTGAGCGTTGCAGATTGCTTAGTGGGCAATGCTCAGGAAATAGAGTTATGGCTTATAGAATCTGGATTTCAGGGTAAAATGCCAAGCCGTAGAACTATACACGACAGTTTACAATGCAATCAATCAGAAATGGTTAAAAATACGGCATTTAAGACTGTTTTTGAGTCCGTTTTGAGGAAGGCGAAAGCTAAATGCGTAACAGCTAAATAAGTATTGATTTTGCCAAGCTTGCCACTCCTGCCAAGTTGGCAATAAACCCTGCTATAGTCAGCAGAAATTGCTCCCGTAATGACCATCTAACGGAAGTAATCATGCACAATCCTTTTGAACACCTTAACGGCAGACTAGAGACCATAGAGGAACTGCTGAAGCGGTTGCTGCTACAAGGCAACAACACCCAGCCAACAGCTCCCGAAATTGGAGGTATTGAGTTGGCCCAAGAGATTACGCGCCTCAGTAAAGCCCGTATCTACACTCTCGTATCGGAAAGAATATTACCTCATAAAAAGCGGGGTGGCCGACTCTATTTTGACCGCGCTGAACTGCTGGCATGGGTGCGCGAAGGCAACCGGGCTACAGCTTAATAACCATGCAGCGCACAACAGCATGGTCGATAGCATCCGATTCGTCGGAGCTGAATCACAGTTGCCACAATGGCTACAGGCGGAGTTTGCTAGTCAACTTGATACGTCAGCTTCTCATTTACTTGGAGCAACTGTTGCCCAACGTCGAGTTTCCCTAACAGTCGGAAATATCAATATCCGGCGCAACGCGTTAGGTGAAGTCATTTTTGAAAATAGCTTACATCGGTTCTACCACAGTCACAACGGCGGCTTATTTGGCCGACGAGACATAGAGGCGGCAATTCATCTACTTTCTGACACGTTGGGATTCGATGTATCTGCTTGTGAACTGCGGCGGGTAGACATTGGGCTTAATGTAGTGTACTCGACACCCAAAGAAGTGCAGAGCTTGCTACGGGCCGTTACCGACTATAAAGGCAAGCCTTTCACCAGATGGGAGCGTGGCAACGCTATTACATCGGCTAGGCGTGATCTAACTCACTTCAGCGTCAAGTTCTACGACAAACGGTACGAACTAGTCCGGAAACGGCTAGCTGATATTCCAAGCACCCTGCGAGTAGAGTTGACAAGTAACCGCCCAGCTCGCACACGTCAACTAGGAGCTTGCACTGTTTCCGACTTATGTAGTCTTCAGTTCTTGACTGCTGCTGGCACTTCACTGGTAAACTCCATTAGTGCTTGTGGCTTCAGTGAGCCGTTGGATTGGTCTCAACTTTCACCAGACGAGATGGAAGCTGTAGCTCTTGTTAGCAATGCAGAAGTGTTTGCGGCTTACAAAGCCAACCGTGCCAACAAAGACCGTTGCTCACGCCGCCGAAAGTTGGCAGAGCAAGCGCGACAAAAGGCAGCATTGCTAGGGATTAAATCCCAACTACTGACGAAGGTGCAGGAGGCTATTCAGCAAGTGGTAGAATAGGTCTAGTTCACGGAGTATGTAGTCAGCAAAATGTCATTACCAGCGCGACACCCTCTCTTTAAATTCTCCGAAATCATCTATTCAAACTCTTTAAAGTAACTAATGGATGCAGGTATGTACTCAGAATCCTAGCTACTAGAAAAGAGGCAGAAAGTAGAAGTGTCCTCTCAATTAATATGGCTGAGTAGAATAATCAGGAAATTGTTCTCTAAAATGCTCGCATGACATGAAACAGGAAAATCAAAAGAAGAAGACAAAAAAGCCCGCTAAACTAACTAGTGTGCCGCGTTTGCAACGCCCATCAGTAATTAAAGAAGCATTCCTTTCTTTTCCTGCTACTACGCCTTATGTGGAAAGAGTAAAAGCACTGGCAATACATTTTAAGACAAGCGAAAAGAATATATACCAAACAGCTCAGAGGCATAAATTCAAACAGCAACTTGAAGCCATAGCAATAACACAGAAGCAGCAGGAGGAATTAGAGCGGGTACTAGATTCTGCGGCTCCAATTCGTCAGGAGATACCTAGCTCACAGTTGGCCCGGCAAATCAAAGATGTGGCCTTTGTGCTCCTCACTACCGGCCAAAAAGCAGTTCGTACCGCATCTGTAATGATAGAGTATTACTCGCACCTTATTCAGTCTAAAATTGCCAGCGTAGGGGGCTTCTCTTATCTCACTGAAGCTGATTTGAAACAGATACAAGCGTGGCAAGCACAAGTCAACTACTACACAAAGAGCATAGGGGAGTGGCTGAAGCCGGGAGCTATTACAAGTCTGCTGGAGAGTATCAACTTCAAACAGGGCCTACCTCTTGACCTGGAAGAAATAGAAACGGGACACTTTACCCCGGCTCGTCTTCAGCAGACATTGCTAAGCATGGGCTTACCTACAGCCTTTCAGCTAGCACAAGGGCAGTTGCCCGCTACTACAGAGACACAGTTGCCCCCGTTCGCTCCCTATACGGAACTCCCAGAGCTACCCGCACTAGATGCCTGGTCAAACGGCGGCTAATTCCTCATATAAACACTTTTCACTTTTAACCCTTCAACCATGAAAACGCAAACCGCCACCTCCACAGCACGACCTACTGCCTACGTAGAATCTGCAAACTCTCTCTACAGTATGCTCCCGTTTCACATAGTGCATTACGCTGGCAGAGCTGATAAAGCCGCTCAATTCAGTCTGCAACGGCTTGGGCAATTCATCGGGAGCAAGCATATACCCTTTGAACAAGTGAAGGCAATTGCTGCTGAAATTCAGGCTTCAGGCAAATTCAAAAATGTACCGGCTGAAGTAGTGGAGAGCGAACTCAGCTTGGTGCATAAAACCGCTAGGAAGGCTAACTACGAGTATGAAGTCTAGCAACGATGCAGTACATCATCCGAGGTTATACAGTTGTCTGCTCTCACATAGAGCCCACCTCAGCTAAGGTTCACGGCTACACCTATAGCGGCCTGCACTGTGAGATCATGGGCTTTCTATTTGTCGGCGGGCTATGCAAGGGTTTCCATTGTCAACTTCACCCCAATTAGCCATGCTAAACGAACGCCCTGATCCTGGATTTGCTGAGACTGAAGATATAGAAGTCTTCGACATCGGTCGCAACTGCTACGACGAGATTGTAGAGTATCGGAGGCTGATAGTGGTGTGTCGCAATCCAATCTGTAGCCAATTTGGACGCGCTATGTGGTTTCACCTAAACTAACAGCACTTATGCCTAATCTGAAACTCACTCGCCCGCAAGTAGCCGTATTAGCCTACGCGCTGAATAGTTGCCGCCTGTCAACCTTCAGCCCGAAACAGCAGCAGTACTTACCTGAGCTAGGAAGGGCCCTGGCAGAGTTCCTTGCCGACAATGGGGTAGAGGAGCCCAAAAGGAGGCCAGGTAGACCTAAGCGTATAACGCCGCTTGCTGACAATCTTGAAAGTGTCAATAAGACCGGCATCTTTGCCGTAATGGGAAAATAATAGTAACTAAAAAGCCTTCCTACATAGGAAGGCTTTTTTTATCTGCCTAGATGAAAATCTCTCATTGAGTCAAAATCTGGTTCGTCATTTCCATCTCCAGAGTCTGGATTTGTATCATCAGCATCTAGAGGAGTAAGATTGATTAAGAAATAAGCTACATGAGGTGTGTTAGTTCCTCTTGAAGTAGTGCGTTTGAGTATATTGGCTCTATAATTATTGCCTAATTTTAGAAATTCACCCTGATCAATTTGATTTTTATAATCTGACATGAAAGCTGGAGATATTTTACCGGAATAGGCTATTTGATTAAAAGTGAGAAATTCAAATGCTCCACCTAAAGGTGTTATTCCAAAAAGCTTACCTGTAATAGTTTTTTCTTCTTCTTCAACTTGGGTGGCTTCCACTCTTCTAAAAGCGTTTTCTAAATTCGAGCTGTTAAAGTTGTATCGCTCACCGGATTCTACGATTTTAATTTGAGCATCCGATTCATGCATTAATTTAAAAAAACTCTTGAAAGAAGAAAAAAGACGTTTGTCTAATTCTTGAATAAAATCGCCATACGCTTCGTCGGTAAGTGTACAAAAATTATGTATTGTCCGTGTTACTTCTTTGACAATATTCTTCAAAGAAGTGTCAAAAAGATTAGATGATGATTCTGGATTTTCTTCTAAAACAAAGCCGAATGAACCACGAGCTATACCGGTTAAGAAGAAGCGAGATTGGTTCATCGTTTCACCTTGAATCACACCTCTCCTTCCTAAGCTGCCGCGCTTTACTGCGGTCGCCTTTGTGATGATGTCTTGATAAGTTTGTATTGCTTCAGCAGCAAAAGCAGCATCAATCGCACGTGTGTCTATTACTGGACCACCCTCAAAAAGCAATTCAACTACCGCAGACGTATCAAGCTCTTCGCTAGATTGGCTTATAGTAGATTCAACAATCCGTCGTCTATTCTGAAGATTAGAACGGGCTGTAATAGAACGAGGGCTAAGTTGAGCAATCATTCTATCTAGCTCAACAAGCTCAGCCCTAAGGAGCGGGATATCTGTTTTTCGGAACATAATCAGGGATGAGTAGTGCTTATCATACCTCTAGCAGCAGCGTCTTGTTGTGCATCAAGTTCTACAGCTAGCATTCCTTTCCAAAAGGAGGTAAACCGTTGGTGAGAGAAAAGTCCGAACCAGTATCTCGTTTGATCAACAACATCTATAGGCTCCTCGTTCAAATTTATGGAATAGGCATCACAACGAAATCTAGCTTTAACAGCCTGAGAGTCATTGATTAAATATCCATTTGGGCCATCAAGAAAGGTCTGCCACCCTGCATCATCTATCCCAACAGGTCTGGTGAAGATGGTGACTACATCTACATCAACGGGATCCCTTCGCTGTGTATCTTCTATCTTTTCGACAAAGCTGCCACTGAGCCATTGAAAGCCAGTTATGCCTAATCCTAGTAGCTGTGCTCTATAATCTAATAAGCCGTTAATAATGCTTAAACGAGCTGGGGTATAGCCGAACCAAGCCACGAATTGAGTCATGGATATTCGGTAAGGCGACATCTGTGCTGAGTCAACTGGGGTTGCGCCAAAATAAGGCGGAACTATACCCTGTGAGGTAAAATGAGGAAACATGATATCAGACTAATGAAGCGGTAAGTGCAATCTGTAAATAATATTCGATAGTCCATCCTTCCTTTAGAGGCAACTAGGCTTAAAGTGATTTTCAAACCAATTAGTCCACTGTGTAAACCATTGTGTAAACCAAAAACAAATCAGCCACTTAACATTGTTGTTAAGTGGCTGATTTACAATGAGCGGGAAACGAGGCTCGAACTCGCGACCCTCAGCTTGGGAAGCTGATGCTCTACCAACTGAGCTACTCCCGCAGGGCGAGCAAAAATACAGAGCCGAAACCAATTTACAACGCCCCTGCGTATTCTTAGCCGAGTATATTTGGCGTTGCCGGCCCGGCAGCCGGTCATGGTTTTCCTGGAAGTTTCTTTATTATGGCTAGTCCGGCGGGGCGTCGCGCGTTTGGTATGTTGCTCCTGAGTATGGGCTGGATTGGCATTGCGCTGATGCTGCTGCGTGCGGCGCTGCTGCTTTACGTGAGCGGCTATCTGCCCGGAGCCGGGGTGCTGCCCGATCAGCCGGCTGCCCTGCTACCCACCACCGACCTGCTCACCACGGTGGCTTTGCTGGCAGCTTTTGTGCTCATCACGCGCTTTGGCCGCCGCATGCGCCGCGACGCCCGCATTTCCGATGAGCCCGGCGACCATTCCATTTCCTGACGCTCGTTCCCCATGTCTTCTCCCCTCCGCATTCAGGTGGCCAAACGTACCGCCGCCGTAGCAGCACAGCTGGCTGATCTGGGCCGCCAGACCTTCCACGACACCTTTGCGGCCGACAACCAACCCGAAGATATGGCCACCTATCTGGCTGCCAGCTTCAGCCCCGATATTCAGCTTGCCGAGCTACAGCAGCCCGAAATAACGTTCCTGCTGGCATACTTTGAGCAGGAACTCGTAGGCTATGCCAAACTGCACATCGGCTCCGATCTGGGGCTGCCTCCCGAAAAAATGGGTGTGCAGCAGCTGGAAATCGAGCGGCTTTATGTGCGCGAAGACTGGATTGGCACCGGCCTGGGTGCTTCGCTGATGCGCCGGGCTATTGAGGAAGCCCGCCTGCAGAGCTGTCGGGCCGTGGTGCTGGGAGTGTGGGAAAAAAACACGCGGGCCCTGGCTTTCTACGGCCGCTTCGGCTTCAAAACCATCGGGCAGCACACCTTTGCGCTAGGCACCGATATCCAGCAGGACCTGATTTTGCGCAAGGGCCTGTGAACGGGTACGGCCGCGCCCTCGTACTTTTGCCGCCGGTGGCTTCTGTATTCTTTGTTTGTATGCGTGGTCTGTGGCTTGCTGGCCGTAGATGGATGGTCATTGGCAGCCTGACATTGCTGGCCGCCTGTTCCGCACCCGACCAACCCGCTACCGATACCATACCGCCGCCTTTGGGCCACTACGAAGGGGCCGTGAATATGCCCGGTACAGGTGCACGCATAGGCCTGGAGTTACGCAAAATGGCTTCCGGGCAGCTGCAGGCTGAACTGACGCTCCTGGGCGAAAAGACCACCATGGTTCCCCTGGGGACGGTGCGTTACCGGGCCCCTCAGCTTCAGCTGGAGCAAGCGGGTGGCTTCCCGGGCCACCTCACCATCAGTGCCCTGCGGGAGGGAGACTTCCTGCGCGGCACCCTTCAGCTGGATAGTCTGCGCGGCGAGTTTGTGCTGGTGCGCCGCGGCGACGCAGCGCCACGCCCGTGGCGGGAATATTCGGTGCGCCTGCCGGGCCTCAGTAAGCCTCAGCCCGCTACTTTCTACGTGCCGGATGATACCCTGACTCGCCACCCAGTAATCGTTGCCTGGGCTTCGGCTGCGCCCGCCCACCTCGACCAGGTGCTGCGCCTGGGCCAGGCGGGCATAGCTACGCTGCTGCTGCCTCCCCCGGCCGCACCTACCGACTCGGTAGTAGCCCATGCTACCGGGGCGGCGCTACAGTGGCTGCGGCGCCGGCCTGAAGCTGATACCACCCGACTAGGGGTTTGGGGACGCGGGCCGACGGCATCGGAGGTGGCAATGGCTGCCCGCCGGGCTTCGGCCAACTTCGTGGTGCTCGAAAGCGTGGAAGTCATGGATGAAGCCGGCAGCCAGCCGTTTCGGGCACTGGGGCGGGCCCGGATTCCAGTTTTTGGCTTCTACGCGGGGCGCGATACTACCCTGAGCGTGCGCGAAAGCAGCCGCCGGCTGCGGCAGGCCCTAGGTCAGCGGCGGGGCGTGCAGGTGCGTGTGTATGATTTGGCCCGACCTAGCTTTTACCTGCCTGGTCGCCCGGCCGCCGATGGGCGTTGGCAGTGGCCGCAGCCCACACCCGGTTTGTGGGAAGGATTGGAGCAGTGGCTCCGGCAGCTAAACTAGCGCCACCGGCTACAACACCAGCAGGCCTTTTTCCCGCAGCTGCCGCCAGGCTGCGCTCTGCAGAAACTGCTCCCAGGGCTGGGCACCGGAAGGGTAGGAGCTAGCTGCGTCTTTCAGTAAAACTTTGGTATCGTAGTCGGAGGTGAGACGGGTGAGTAGCTGGTGCAGCCAGGAGCCAACGGCAGCGGGTACGGCTATTTCAAAATCCTCGGCCTGCTCGTAGAAGGTGAGGATGGCGCGGGCAGCTTTCGGCCCGGGTTCCTGGCGCAGTTCGGGGGCATTACCCAGCCAGAACAGGCGGTTGTTGGGGCGGGCGGCGTCGGGTTTGGCATGTTCCTGCAGGGCCTGGGCTACCAGCTGGCGCGGTACCGTGGTTTTGGGGACTTTGAAATCAAACCAGAAACCCAGCGGCTCGTGCAGGGCCACGCCGTGCAGGTAGTTGTAAAGCGCCTTGGCCAGGCCCGGACCAAACAACTCATGGTCGGCGCCGGTGGGGTCGTCGTGCCAAAGGTCGTTCCAGGCGAAGGGGCCGGGCTCGGGGCCAATCTGCTGCACCTGGTACTTGGCCGGGTTGCGGCCCACGGGCGAGTGCGCCGTCATGGCGAAGCGGTGCCAGTAGCCGCTCTGTACAATACCCGCGGCAAACAGCTGCCGCACCACTTCCAGCGAGTCTACCGTTTCCTGGGCGGTTTCGGTGGGGAAGCCGTACATCAGGTAGGCGTGTACCATAATACCGGCCTGGGTGAAGCCATCCGTCACGCGGGCTACCTGCGCAATGGTCACGCCTTTTTCCATCAAAGCCAGCAATCTATCAGAAGCCACTTCCAGCCCTCCACTCACGGCAATGCAGCCCGAAGCGGCCAGCAGTCGGCACAAATCAGGGGTGAAGGTTTTCTCGAAGCGGATGTTGCCCCACCAAGTAATCCGCACCTGCCGCCGCAGCAGCTCGATGGCCAAGTCGCGCAGGGCCAGGGGCGGAGCAGCCTCATCCACGAAGTGAAAACCCGTTTGCCCGGTTTGGCGCACAATCTGCTCGATGCGGTCGACCAGCAGGGTGCTGGGCGCGGTTTCGTAGCGGGCAATGTAGTCGAGCGTGACGTCGCAGAAGGAGCACCGCTTCCAGTAGCAGCCGTGGGCCACGGTGAGCTTGTTCCAGCGCCCGTCGCTCCAGAGCCGGTGCATAGGATTCAGCACCTCAATCACCGACAGATACTCCGTCAGAGGTAAATCCGAGTAATCGGGGGTGCCTACTTCCGCGTGCGGTACATCGGCAAAGGGCTGGTTGATGTACTCTACCTCCCCGGCTGCGTTGCGCAGGAAGGTGCGCTGAAGCAGGTAATGTTCAAGTAGAACGTCATGCTGAGCTTGTCGAAGCATCTCTACCGCTTCGCCTGCATCATTCAACGAAGCAGTAGAGATACTTCGACTGCGCTCAGCATGACGTTCTTTTTCATCACCCAAATGCTCCAGCAGCCGTAGCCAGGGGCCTTCACCATCATCCAGCGTCAGGAAATTGATGTAATCGAAGAAGCGCGGCTCCCGGATGGTGCGCAGCTCGGTGTTGGGGTAGCCGCCGCCCATGCAGGTGTAGGTACTCGGGCTGATTTCTTTGATGCGGCCGGCCAGTCGGAGGGCCCCGTAGAGGTTGCCGGGGAAGGGCACCGTAAACCCCACTACATCGGGCTGGGTGCGGGCCAGCAGCCCGTCCAGCAGCTCCAGCAGCATTTCATCGAGCAGGTTGGGGGGGCCTGCAGGGCGGCGTGGAGCTCGTCAAACGTGGTAGCCGATAAACCTAGCTTCTCAGCGTAGCGCGAAAAGCCGAACTGCGGCCCTACGGTTTCCTTGAGCAAGTCGGCCAGATCTTCGAGGTAGAGCGTAGCCAGGTGGCGGGCCTGATCCGTGAGGCCCATCGTGCCAAAGGCCGTTTCCAGATCAGCCACGTTATCGAAGCGGCCGGCCTCGGGCAGAAAGCGCGAGTGGCAGATGCGCGGGGCCAGGGTATTGTCCTTGTTCTGCAAAAACCGCATCACCGGGCCAATGGTGCTTTGGTAGCTGCGCCGAAGTCGCATCATGCGCCGGGCGTTGTCGCTGAGCTGGAATCCGCCGGCTTCAATGGCATCGAATACCCGCCCCAAGCCTTCCGGCGAGAAAATCTTCAACACCAACTCCAATCCCAGGTCGGCCTGCGCTAGGTGGTAGCCGCGCCCGCCCAGAAAGCCCTTCAGGTAGGCCGTGGCCGGATAGGGCGTGTTCAGCTGCGTGAGCGGCGGGGTAATGAGCAGGATGCGGGGCGAAGGAACAGACACGGGCAGCAGATCGGCGAGCTGCAAAGATACGGCTGCGCCGCGCCTCTAACCGCCCCAACTGTTTCCCGGTTCCGCCTGGACAAAGTGCGCTTGGTCACTTTCTCTCCGTGGCGCCACAGCGCTTTGACCAGGCCAACTGAGGAGTACACACAAAAGGGCCGGAAAAGCAGCGGGAGTTTCGCACTGCTTTTCCGGCCCTCGTGGGAATGCGTAGAAATTATGCCAGCTGATCCATGGCTATACGACGGGGCATCAGGTCGCGGCGAAACTCGCTTACGGAGCGGCCGGTCACTTGGCGGAACTGGTTGCTTAGGTGCTGGCCACTACTGTAGCGCATCAGGTCGGCAATTTCGCCCAGGGTCATTTCGCCGTAGCTGAGCAGCTCTTTCACGCGCTCAATTTTCATGCGAATCAGGTACTTCTCGATGGTGAGGTTGGCCGTACGCGAAAATACTTTGCTCAGGTGCGAGTAAGTGGCCGCAAAACGGTCGGAGAGGAAGGCGGAGGTGGTGAGCGGCATACGTGCCGTGCGCAGATGCTCCAGGTAGTCGCTCAGGGCGCCTTTGATTTGTTCGGTAAGCTGCTCGGCCCGGTCCATCAGCACGTCGAAGCCGGCTTCGCGCAGCAGGGGAGCCACGTCTTTGGGGTCAGCAGGGGTGTCTTTGGCCAGCACGGCTTCACCCAGCGTTACCTGCGCCGGCCGGTAGCCAGCCTGTTCGAGCAGATTGCGAACTGCCGACACGCAACGTGGGCAAACCATATTCTTGATGTGCAAGCGGGTTGTTTTCACGATGGTTACTGAAATGAGAGGTTAAGGATTGGACCGCACGCGTTGTCGCAATGGTTTCCCGGAAGCAGCAGGAGAGGCCTTTTTCCGGGGTGGGGTGGTGTTCAGAGCGGAGTCCTCCCAGCCGGGGCCAAACCAGTGCGTAGCAGCCCAACTCACAAAGGGCACCACACCAAGAAAGGTGACGGCTAGTAGGCAGAAAAGTACGAAAAAAGCGCCGAATAATCTGGCAAAGAACTCGTTGGAAAATCCGTACAGATAGCTGATAAGTAACAGAGCCAGCAGCAGGCTGATGCCGGCCACGGTGCCCGTACGGCGAAGAAGCGGAGAGGAGCGAAGAGAAGCGGAACGACGAACAGCCATGCCAGCAAATATACCGGATTCGACTGCGCTCTGTTACGTGCCCGGCCGGAGAAGGTTAGGGTGGAGCGGGCTCAAATCCGGCCCCCGAAACCAACCTCGCGGCCTGCCGCCCGTAGGATTGGACAGCAGCCTGCTGCTCTCTTCCTTTTTCCACTCCAAGCCTTGCTACCTGCCATGACTACTGCCCGTTTTTTTCGCTCGGCCCTCTTTGCTTTCACCCTCACGGCTGCTCTGGCGGCCTGCAACACCGGGAACGATGCCGGCGAAACCAACGTGGAGCGCGACGCCCACAAGGACACCGACCCGGCCGCGCTTTCCCCGAACAACAGCGACTCGGCCGCGGCTGGTATGCAGGCCGACACGGCCCGCCAGCCCACGGGCCGCGACCTGTACGAGCAGGCCGGCGAAAACAAAGACCGCAACAACGATGGTATTGCCGACTAAGCTCCCCGTTCGTTTTTAAAGCAGCAACGGCTGCCCGAACTCTTCGGGCAGCCGTTGCTGTGTTTATAGAAAAAGGATCTGTTAATAAAACGCGAAGCCGTTAGGTAGAATACCTACTTCAGCCGAGTCGAGCGGGAGGCCGCCCGTCTGGTACGTGACCATACGGCCCGGGCCGTTGTAGGAAAGCGCCACACCGGTGTAAATAACGTCACTATCTGGGTCTACATCAAGGCCGTAGAAGTTACGCTTCAGGAATGGAGTAGTAGGCAAGCTGGCATCGGTAGGAGACATGCGGAACACACCCTCGGCTGTTTTCAGATAGAACACAGTGCCCTTGGCGTTGCGCCGGATGCGGCTGCCGTAGCCTGGCGTAATATTCAGGTCGCGGCGGCGCACGGTGTAAGGAGCCGAGGGCGCAAAATCACTTACGCTCCCCTTAGTGGAGTTAGCCGGATTGTTGTAGTCAGTATCGCCATTGCCCAGCACCCACACGTGGCCATCGGAGCCCTGCACCAGACTGGCGGGGTTGGCACCTACCGTCAGGGTGGTTTCTACGGCGTCGGTGCTGGTATTGATGACCGTAACCGTATTATCGCCAGAGTTGGCCACGAACAAGCGGCCGTTCACGAGCAACATTTCTTCCGGGAGCCGGCCCACGGCCACGGTTTTTGTTACCTTATTCGTTTTCAGATCAACCACTGCTACGCGGCCAGCTACCGCCGAAGGGAACGGTACCTGGATCCACTCGCTCACGTAGGCTTTGTCGGCGGAAGCGGCCACGAGGTAGCGGGGCTGGGAAAGTGTGGATTTAATGGTGTCCACGCTCTTGAAATCGGGCAGGGAGACGACAACAATCTTACTGTTGTTGTTGGCCACGATGTAGCCCCGGTCGCCCGCAATTGTCATCGACTGCGCCACATCGGCCAGCATCTCGCGGCCGTTGGCGGCCTTGAACACGTTGAGCGAGGTTATTTCGCCACTGACTTTGTCGTACAAACTCACGCTGCCGTTGGGCGTGCCGTAGGCGCCTTCGTTCACCACGTACACATTGGTAAAACGACCTTCGGATACGGGGTCGGGTTCGTTGTCAGGGTCGCAAGCCGTGAAAAGCAGCAGGCTGCCGAAGGCCAGGGCAGAGGCGCCGCGTTGTAGGAGAGAGGGCAAATGCATGGTGAAAAAGAAGAATGAAAGATGAGTGACAGATAAAGAGTAACCCTAGCGCCACGCCACGCGCAAACTCAGTTGCGCGGAGCGCAGGGGCTGAGCCCGGTAGAGGTAGCTCTGGTAGGACTGATTGGTGAGGTTGCGGCCTTGGGCTAGCAGCGTAAGCGCCGCGCCAGCCGGGGCTTTCGGCCGCCACGTATAGCCCACGTAGGCATCCAGCAGCAGGTAGGAAGGCAGAAAGTTAGGGCCGGCATCTTCCGTGTAGCGGTAGCCTGTAAACGTGAGCGTGCTCCCGGCCTGCCAGGCGCTGTGCGTGCCATCCAGGGTTAGGGCAGCGGTATGAAGCGGCACGTACACCAGTTGCCGCCGGGTAACCACGGCGCTTTCTACCGCGTCGCGGGTTTTAAAGGCCCTGGTATAGGCATAGGCAGCCCGCACCTGCATGGAGCTTACTTTACTGTGCCAGCGCAGGCCCGAAGATGCTTCCAGCCCCTGGGTACGCACCCGCCGCAGGTTTCGCGGGCTCACAAAGCTCTGGCCCGGCTTCGGCCACCACATCACCCAGTTATCCACCCACTGCTGATAGCCCGTCAGTTCCGTCTGAAGCTTCAGCGCGGGGTGCGCCGGGCTGTGCCAGTTATGCGTGAGGCCAGCCTCGTAGCCTTGGCTGGTTTCGGGCTGGAGGTTTGGGTCGCCGCCGGGCTGATAGTACCGCTCGTTGAGGGTGGGGGCGCGGTAGCCGCGGGCCGCGCTGGCTTTCAGCAGTAATTCATGCTCAGTAGAGGCCAGGGCCTGCCACTCTGCGCCCAGCACCGGCGTGAGGGGAGGCCGGCGCCCCGGCAGCACCGCCTGCCGTAGCGTGGCCGACAGGCGCAAACGGGCCGTGGGGTCGTAGCGGAGCAGGGCAAAGCCGGCAAAGCGGTTTTCACTCACAAAGGCGCCGTAATCCGTCATGCGCACGGCAAAATGCTGGGCTTCTGCTCCCACGCGCAAGCTGGTGGCCTGACTGAAGCGTACCGTGTGGCTAACCTGGGCCTGGGTGGTTTGCACCCGGGAGTTGCTTTGGAACGCGTCGGTGCGGTAGTTCAGAATATCCTCAAACCACGCCACCCGCACGCTCGACTCGTGGCGGGCAGTGGTATGCTCGTAGCCCAGCAGCAGGCGGCTGCTCTGGTCGAGCTGGCGGGCGTTGTTGTTCTGGGTGCCGATGGCCGGCTGGATGTGGCGGTCGGCCTTGGTGAGCCACGCGGCGGCCTGTATTTGCCCGGCTTTGCCCACGCGCCAGGCAATATCCTGAGCCAGGCTGCCCTGCCAGAAGGCGGCGTTGGTTTGGCGTAGGCGTCTTCCACCGGGCTCGTCGTACGAAAAATCGTTGGTAGCGGTGCGGTACGTAGCGCTGGTGCGCAGAGCAAGGCGCGTGTTGCTGAACCCGGCTTCCACGCTGCCCGCCCGCAGTCCAAAGCTGCCCGCCTCGGCCTGCGCCGCACCCCGCAGCCCCTGCGCCCACCGCACCGGCGACGAGAGCAGCACGGTGCCGCCAATGGCGCCGGAGCCGTAGAGGGCGCTGGCCGGGCCGGGCTGCACTTCCACCTGCGTAGCCCCGCTCACCGGCAGCAGCGCAAAGTCGTTCTGGCCCAGCGTGGGCAGCATCACGTTAAAGCCATTCCAGAGCACGGCCGTATGCTGGGCCGAGGTGCCCCGCATGGTAATGGAGCTGAGCTGACCGGGGCCGTAATTCTTCAGATACAGTGGAGTGCGGGCCGCCAAGGCATCGGCCAGGGTGGCGGTACGGTAGGGGACCAGTGCTGCTGAATCCAGGGTCAGGACGCGGGTGCCTACGGCAAAGCGGCGGGGCCGCTCCACCTCCACCCGCACCGCCGGCAGCACCCGCACCGAATCGACGGAGGGTGCCTGCTGCGCCTGCGCCGGCTGAGCGGGCCAGAGCAGGCTTAGCGCCAGGAATTTCAACCAAGGTTTTTCAACCAGACCACCGGCCCGGCCGCTACGCGCACAATCCATCCGAACTAAATTTCCATAGGAAAATTCAGTTCAAAACTCCGGTAGCTGGCAGCCAAAGCTGCAAACCTCCGAAGCCGAGGCCGAAAACAGGGAAACCGGCCGCCGAAGCGGCCACTGCATTCATTCTCCGTCCGTCCTCCGCGGGCGCTGAACATGGTACTGTAGCGGCAGGTCTCCTGGCTTGCTTCCGGCGCGCCGCCTTCCCATTTCTCTGGCCGCTGTAAGTAGCGGTTATCGAAACAGTGGCAGCCGGGGCGCGCCAAACTCATGAAGCGTACAGTTGCGGGGACAGCTCCGGAATTGAACCGGATTCCCTTTTCAGCCTCGCTCCGCAATTGGAGTCCGGCCACCGTTACGGGACAAAGATACGCGTCCTGCCCGAATGATAGCAGCCCCAGTGCTGGCTATGCGTATACCAAGGCATGATTCTGCCTTTATCATACTACCAGCAGCCCGATGTAGTAGCCCTTGCCCGGGATATGCTCGGCAAGTATCTGTTTACTCGTTTCGACGGACAACTCACCGGCGGGCGCATTGTGGAAACGGAAGCCTACGCGCACATCGGCGACCAAGCCTGTCACTCGCACCTGGGGCGGTTCACCGCGCGTACGCGCATCATGTACGAGGCCGGCGGCGTGACATATGCCTACCTGATTTACGGTCGCTACACCTTGTTTAATATCATTACCAACGAAGCCGGCAAGGCCGATGCCGTTCTTATTCGGGGCCTAGAACCAACGCACGGTATAGCGGAAATGCAGCTGCGCCGGGGCCTCACGCAGGTGCAGCGTAACCTCACCGGCGGCCCTGGCTTGCTCACTCAGGCCCTAGGCATCAGCACCCGGAGCTACAGCACGCCACTCACCGGGCCCGAAATCTGGCTCGAAGACCGCAATGAGCCCGTGGCGGCCGACCAAGTTCTAGCATCGCCCCGCGTTGGTATCGACTATGCCGGGGATGATGCCGCCCTTCCCTGGCGTTTTCGCCTGCATGGCAGCCCCTGGACTAGCCCGGCAAAGTAGTAAAGCTGTGAAATGGTGAGTTTGACGTTCCGCTGGTGCGGTCTGCGCAAGAAGTCCGATCAGACCGTCAGTCGCACTATTTCACAGCTTCTCACATACCAACACCACCAGCCGGCCTTCCAGGTTGGTGGTAGCGAACAGGTACAGGTCCCCGCCTTCGCGGATGCCAGTGCGGTAGCGGAAATCAGCCACCGAATCGGGGAAGTTGCGGGTCGTGACGTGGGCACGGGCCTCGGGGCCAAGGTAGGCTTTCAGCGCCCCGCCGTCGTATTTCTCCACGGCCCGGATGCGGAAAACGCGACCTGGGAACTCGGCGCGTAGTGTATCCGACGTGTACAGGTGGCTATGTTGGTGCAGCTTCAGCAGCTCGAAAGCCGTGCCGATACTGCGGAAGCCACCAGCTTTAAGAATAGCGCTGTTGGGCTCATAAAGGTACTGCTGCGGCTCGGCGTAGCGCGGAATGGCTCGGGCTTCGCGTGCCCGGTTCAGCCGGAATTCCTGCTGGGTGCCGTCCCGCCGCAGGTTCACTGTCAGCCGCTCCGGGTCGATGGCGGCTTCCTGACCCAGCTCATACAGCACTTCCTTGCACTCATTGTCTACAGCCACCACCCACAGGCGCCGCACGTGGCCCAACTCCTGCACTGCCAGCTCAATATCGAGCATCGGTGAAGTCTTTAGTAGCACTCGCTGACTTTTGTGCAGCAGCAGGGGCAGCAGCTTCACTACGTCAGGCTCACAGTCCTGCAGCCGGTAGATCTTGCGCGCGGCGGTATCGCGCCGGGCCGGGTCGAGGTACAGCCAGTCGAAGGCGAGTTCGGTGCTTTTCAGGAAGCTCACCGCGTCGGCGGCGTGCACGTGCACGTTCCCAATACCCAATTGGCGCAGATTATACTCCACTACGGCGGCCAGCGAAGCATTGCGCTCCACGTAGTGCACATCGGCTACCTGCCGGGCAAAATGACTGGCATCCACTCCAAAGCCGCCCGTCAGGTCAGCCAGCCGCGCACCGCGTACCAACGAGGCCTTGAACGCGGCCGTGCGGTCGGAGGAAGCCTGTTCTACCGATAAGGCTGGGGGGAAAATCAGCTTGGTGTCATCGGCCCAGGCAGGCAATTTAGTGCGGGCTTTCTGGCGGGCCTGAATCTGGCGTACCAGTTCCGGCACCGGCAGGCCCGGGTGGCGCCGGGCCTGCAGCGCCAGCTTGGCCGGGTCGTCGTGCAGGTGCTGCGCAATATAGGTGCGGGCCGCGTCCGACAGGCCCGCGAAATCGGGTTGAATATCCACAGGCAAAGAAAAAGCCCACCCGGCTGGGGTGGGCACCAGACCAGGCTTTCCGCTAAGACGGAAAACCCAGCCGCAAGTTACGTTAGCGGAGCGACCAAGTCAGCAGCAGCTGTGGTTTTCCGCTGAAAGTTGCCACGCCTACGTTGGTGGGCTGCATGCGCTGCCAGGCCCCGGCACGAGCGGCCGGCAGCGTAGCATTCTGCGCCTCTACTGCTTGGCGAAAATGCCAGTTGGTATTGCGGTTGATAAGGATATTAGCCAGCAGGCTCACGGCTGCCACGCCAAGAGCGCCCTTCTGCGCGTTGTTGAAGTACTGCCGCTCGTCCCGGGCCAGCACCTGCTGGCCGTAGAAACCCAGCGCCCCCAGAAACACCGCCCGCTCGCCTAAGTGCATCCACTTCTGTCGGCGGTAGTCATTCAGGTGCTCTATGGCCTGGGCATTGCCGGCCACGTAGGGGCGCAGGTGCTGCCCAAAGAAGCCAGCATTCAGATAGTCTTTTTCGCC
The DNA here is from genome assembly GCF_024700075.1 of Hymenobacter sp. J193. NCBI lineage: Bacteria > Pseudomonadati > Bacteroidota > Cytophagia > Cytophagales > Hymenobacteraceae > Hymenobacter > Hymenobacter sp. J193. The sequence continues at coordinate 1,645,732 of NZ_JAJONE010000001.1, read as the reverse complement.
ATCGGCCTGGAAGAAGAAATTCTTCTGTGAGCCATTATAGCTGCGTTCCTGATCTTCGGGGCTCAACTGAATAGTGGTGCCCGATTGCGCCCGCAGCCCGGAAACTGACAGTGCCAGCAGGAGCAGAAGAGCCGTAAAAAAGCGCAAGGTGATTTTGGTCGTGGTGTGCATAGTACAAATTTAAGAATAAGCGCGTTACTATGTATACAGTAACGGCCTAAAAATCTTTGTTACGGGGCCAACAGAACTACCCTAACGAACGTTCACTCAATAGTATATAAAACAATTATATGTAATTAAACATATTTGAGTATGGTTTGGACTTAATCTTCAAATGCTATTTTGCTGCCAAAATGACCCGAACACAGCTATGAAATAGAGCTACTTAACGCTCACTATTCACCGGTTGGTATAATGTTGCGGCAATGGCTTTTACAAACGGAGCAAAGAAACGGGTTTTGACCGTATCAACCGTCAATAAAGGGTTTAACTACCTAACAAATTGGCTACCTTTGCTGTTGATTCGCAAATTCTTTCTGCATCATGGTGGATACCAAGACCACGGCTTACGTTCCGTACAAAGTAAAAGACATGTCACTGGCCGAGTGGGGCCGCAAGGAAATTCGTTTGGCCGAAGCCGAGATGCCGGGTCTGATGGCGTTGCGCACCGAGTATGGCGCCAGCAAGCCGCTGGCCGGGGCCCGCGTTGCCGGCTGCCTGCACATGACCATCCAGACGGCAGTGCTCATCGAAACTCTTAAAGAGTTGGGCGCCGAGGTTACCTGGTCGTCCTGCAATATCTTCTCTACCCAGGACCACGCCGCTGCCGCTATTGCCGCTGCTGGCATCCCGGTTTATGCCTGGAAGGGTATGAATGAGGAAGAGTTCAACTGGTGCATCGAGCAGACGCTGTGGTTTGGCCAGGAGCGTCAACCCCTGAATATGATTCTGGATGATGGTGGCGACCTGACCAATATGGTGTTGAATCAGTATCCCGAACTGGCTGCTGGCATCAAAGGCATTTCGGAGGAAACTACCACGGGTGTGCTGCGCCTGATGGACCGCGTGAAAGCCGGTACACTGCCCATGCCTGCCTTCAACATCAACGACTCGGTAACCAAGTCGAAGTTCGATAACAAATACGGCTGCAAAGAGTCGGCCGTGGATGCCATCCGTCGGGCTACCGACGTGATGATGGCCGGCAAAATTGCCGTGGTAGCCGGCTACGGCGACGTAGGAAAAGGCACGGCGGCTTCGCTGCGCGGTGCCGGTGCCCGCGTCATTGTCACGGAAATCGACCCCATCTGCGCCCTGCAGGCTGCTATGGACGGCTACGCGGTGAAGAAGATGGAAAACGCCATCAAGGAAGCCGATATCGTGGTGACTGCCACCGGCAACTGCGACATCATCACCGAGCAGCACTTCCGTGCCCTCAAGGATAAAGCTATTGTCTGCAACATCGGCCACTTCGACGATGAAATCGACATGGCATGGCTCAACAAAAACTATGGCCACACCAAGGACACAGTAAAGCCGCAGGTTGACCTGTATACTATCGATGGCAAAGAGGTGATTATCCTTGCCGAAGGTCGCCTCGTGAACTTGGGCTGTGCTACCGGCCACCCATCGTTCGTGATGTCAAACTCCTTCACCAACCAGACGCTGGCGCAACTGGAATTGTGGCAAAACGCCGCCGCCTACGAGAACAAGGTGTACACGCTGCCCAAGCACCTCGATGAGAAAGTAGCCCGCTTGCACCTCGCCAAAATCGGTGTAGAACTGGATGAACTGAAACCCAAGCAGGCCAGCTATATTGGAGTTGATGTTCAGGGACCGTTCAAGTCAGATCTGTACCGTTACTAAACTGGTACTGCCGTAATAAGTGGTGGCCTGAAATTGCTCAGGCCACCACTTATTGATTATGGGGTATATACTAGGTATAGTATGTACGTATACATTCAGGCGTTCTGGCGGGAATATTGCTTAACCAATCTTCTGATGCTGTGTACAAGCTATGGTAAGCTAGAAGCTGAAAATATAGCTGTACAAGTATTTAGTAAGGTTTTGGTTTAAATTTTGTGTGTTTTTTGCAATGAAAATAAAAAATTTTCTCTTTCATCGGGTTAACCCGGTACGTGATGCGCTGTGGGACCCTATGGACGTAGCGTTGTTTGATAAAACAATTAAATATATAACGGATAAATATTTAGTTCGCACTATCGAAGATATAGTTCTGAATGGCTATGAGCAAAAAAGTAAGAGGCCCATTGCAACTATATCATTTGATGACGGATATAAAGATAATATCGAATATGCAGCACCTATACTAACAAAATATAACTGCCCGGCTTCCTTCTATGTAGTAACATCATCTATCGACAATAATTATCCTACTTGGACTTATGTTCTGGAATACTTGTTTCAGCACACTAACAAGCTTACAATAAGCCTGCAGCACGCTGCGTTGCCGCAGGGCATGAGAGTATCTAAGTGGGCTAATAAAGCAGAGCGCATAAGCTATGTAAAAAAGCTGAAGCCATTTCTGAAGAAATTAACTCATGTACAACGCGAGGAAATACTCTCAGTTATTGAGGGCAATTTCGATGATGTAGAAGTTCCTCAGCTTATGATGAATTGGGATGATGTCCGGCAGTTACGGGCGGCTGGCTTCGTAATAGGTTCGCATTCTCATACGCACCCTATGTTGGGCACCATTGCAGATCGTTCAATTGTAGCAAATGAGCTGGAGATATCTGCTAGCAAAATTCATAAGGCGCTAGGTGAATCTCCACTTGCCATTAGCTATCCTATCGGCAGCTACACGCAGGAAACAATTGAGCTAAGCAAAAAAGCCGGCTACAAGTTGGGTTTGGCAGTTCATCAGAAATTTTATGAGACTAGCAATGATGATATATTTGCTATTCCAAGAACCGAACTCTACAACGAAAGCTGGTTGAAAACCCTTAGCCGTATTAATGGCAGCCTGGAGTTGGTGAAAACCCTTACTAAAATGCTAAGATAAGCTCATGAAAAACATCGTACTCTGGATTAATGGGCAAGGCAATCAGGTTGCCCTTGCCAATAAAGTCAATGAAGCGTACCGGGTTAAGGCTATCGTAGTCGAAAAGCGCAAGTCAACGGAGAAAATGACGGCATCCAAGCTTTACGAGAAAATTTATCAAAGAATATTTTTGCGAGAAGTCGGTGAATCATGGAACAGTATGCAGGCTGCATATAAAAATAAATATCCTAGCCTTCCTGATTGTGATATACTAGAAGTTGAGAATATCAACAGCGAAGAATGCTTGGAATTTACCCGTAGCCATAAGCCTGATATTATTGTAGTGTCAGGAACCCGCCTGGTGAAAAAACATATGTTTGATATTAAGGCTTCTATTGGTGTTGTCAATTTGCACACCGGTCTTTCACCCTACGTCAAAGGAGGGCCGAACTGCACGAACTGGTGTATTGCTAACAATGAGCCACATCTTATTGGTAATACTACAATGTGGATTGATGAAGGAATAGATACTGGAAGTATCATTGCTACCGATTATGTTGATTTCACCGGTAATGAAACATTAAGCGAAGTTCATGTTAAAGTGATGGATCATGCGCATGATCTTTATGTCAGGTCTATTCTAAGAGCTATAGAAAATAAAGAGACATGCCCTTCTATACCACAGAAGGAGTTAGGGGTTGGCAAGACGTATTATACCAAAATGTGGGGTCTGCCTCAAAAAATAAATTTGATAAAGAATTTCAAGAACTTTTCCAGGCAGGTGAATAGCCCGGAATTCGAAAAAAAACGTAGTCAGTATAAGATACTGCCATTAAACTAGCTTCAGTGAAGTTAATACCAATTCTATCTATTAAACGCATAGTAGTTTGATCCTGTAAATTACGGGGTTTAGTAAGCACTACGTCACACTATTTGTTTCAGGGTGCTTGTGAGCCTAGACTAACTGATTTAGGCGGTGGTATAAAGGGAGATGATTAGGGTTTTCCGGACAGTGGCTGCTTTAAGACCTCTGAGAAGCGGCTTTTGCAATCACGCGTTTTTGTGTGCATCACTTCCCGTTATACCATCCCCCTGATTCATAAAGCTCATCCTTCAGTCTAGGTACCGTTTTGGCTGCAGGTCGGGGGTGAGCAGGCTCAGCAAACTATACTGGGAGCTGTATTCATCTTAAGTACGATCGAATACAGAGGCTTCAACGTAGATTTAGGCAACAATCTACTGTTGATTACAGATGACGACAACCTTGCGCATAGTTTGGCTGAGTTGCGGGCTATTGCCGGGCTGGGTGTTAGCAGCTGGAGCAGAAAAGAAGCCACGCCTTACTGTGGCTCCACTGCCGACAGCACTTACGAATAGTCCACTGCTGGATAGCCTGCTTCGTAGCAACCCGCGCCTACGGCCGGTTGCTGAGCAGGCAGAGCAATACGAGCTGCAGATTATTTATACCCAGATCAACCGTGATGTGCAGGGAAAGCCGCATTTCGTGCAGCATAACTACCGCCTGAACGCCCGCCAGTATTTCAACCCTGCTAGCTTGGTTAAGTTGCCGGTAGCCGCGCTGGCCCTCGAGAAGCTTAACCAACTCAACAAACCCGGTCTCACGCGTCGTACCCCTATGGCTACTGGTACCGCCTACCGTTGCCAGACTCCTGCCCCATATGTCCCCGCAGCTGATTCCGACCGCGTCAATACCGTCGGTAACTATATAAAGCGCATGTTGCTCGTCAGCGACAATGTGGCGTACAACCGCCTCTATGAGTTCCTGGGGCAGCGCCCCCTCAACGAGCGACTAGCCGCACTGGGCTACCCCGAGGCCCGTATCACCCGGCGCTTTGCTCCTTGCGATACTGCTGCCAACCGTCACACCAACCCCATCACGTTCCTGGATGCCATTTCAGATGCCGTCGTATATCAGCAACCGGCAGCTTTCAATTCCCAGCCGTTCACTTTTCCGCTAGGGAAGGTTCGCAAAGGGAAAGGCTACTACGTCGGCGGCAAGTTCATCCAACAACCCTATGACTTCACTACGGCTAATTACTTGCCCCTGCAGAATGTTCACGATCTGCTGCAAGCCGTTCTATTTCCTGAGGAAGCTCTGCCTACAGCCCGCCTGCAGCTTACTCCCGATGATTACGCCTTCCTGCGCTATTACCTGCGCAGCACGCCCCATGGTTCGGGTTTCTCATTATATAAGAGTCCACGCTACTTCGATGCCTTTAAGAAGTACTTGGTATATGGTAGGCAACCCGCCCAGCCAGCACAATCCGATTTACGCATCTATAATATAGTAGGTATGTCTCACGGTTACTTGGCCGATGTCGCCTATATCACCAATGCAACCCGACAAACGGAGTTTTTACTTAGCGCTGTACTCTATGTAAACAAGGATGATATTCTCAACGATGGCACCTACGAATACGAGAGTATTGGCCTGCCCTTTCTTGCTGAGCTAGGACGGGCTATTCAGAAATACGAAGAGAAAAGGCCCTATCTGTTCAGATTACAGGCAGCGCAATTTTTTTTGAAAGAGGATGTACGTTGATTTACACAGTAGTTCCTGCTGAGAAAGAACGGTTTACTGCAACCGTGCTATCTCGTGTTGAGTACCAAAGCAGATAGTCTATCTAGGAAATTATAAAACTACATTTGGAAAAGCGAAGGAGAAGCGGCACTTTTGCACTCCCAAACCGGAACGCGGCAGGGCATCTCT